>NZ_SJPY01000004.1:0-300000 GCF_007860185.1 Novipirellula aureliae | reverse complement strand
GGTAATAAGCGATTGCCGCGGTCCCGAAGCCACAAAGCACGTTTTTCCCGAGCACCCATCCCCAACCGATAAACAAACGGCTTTGCGTACTTGTCAGGTTTCGAAAGAAATGCTGCTGCCAATAATACGGCCCGATCTCGGGATGATTCGACACGAACGTAAACAAACTCATCATGGTTGCCGCACGGTACGCCATCCACTCTAGCATCGGCGTGGCGACCACAAACGCAATCACGATCGGCAACAGCAAATAGGCTCGCGGCGGCACGCCCAATGTTTTCAGCGCATCGACCTGTCCGCCGTAACGCTTTACCCCCACGTCCGCTGACACGGCCGCACCACAACGTGCCGCTATCAAAATCGTAGCCAAAATTGGCACCAAAATCCGGTACAACGCGAAACCGATCGAGGCCAACAATTCGTCGATCAATAACGGCTGAGTGTAAGATCGAAATGGCAAAAAACGAAAGGTGAAATAGGTACTGGTAAACCCGATGATCAACCCGGCCAAGATCACATAGACCCACGCAGACGGTCCACCGACGAGCCGAAAATAGTGCAACACAAACCGTAGTCCCCAGCGTAAATTGGGAACCGCTGGCCACAACTGCGCTGGTAACCGCACCGCCGCTACGATTGCCGATCCGGTCACAACGAAAAAGCTATCGACGTACTGCTTCGTCGTCTCAATCACTCGAGTCACGATCGTATTCTTGGCATCGTCCGAGCGATCTCGACCGCCAACTTGCACCGGCTGCATCCGCTCGGGGATTTTTCCCCATTCCTGTTGGGGAACAGCGATCAAGCGTTGCTCGATGGAATCGAGCAGCAGCACTTCATCAGCGATGGGTAGTAGCGTGTCGTAGTCATGCGTCACGACGATACTTGTTCGGCGATGTGACGTTTGGGTTTGCCGAATCAGTTCCGCCACTTTACGTCCACTTGCCGCATCGAGCCCGCTAGTAGGCTCATCGTAGAGCAGCACATCGGGATCGGCAGCAAGCGTGCGCGCGATCGCAAGTCTTTGTTTTTGGCCACCACTCAAACCTGACACCGGTGCCCATTTAGGAACGCCCAGCTCATCCAGCCACTCGCCCGCCGATTGCAACTTCGGTTTCTTCCGATCCGTGCGATGATCGATTGCAAATTGAACATTTTCGATCGGTGTCAATTCGTCAAAGAGTGCGAACTGCTGAAACACGATCCCCACGCGGTGGTTGGCGAACGAATTCGTTTGCCTGGAATGGTGATCCGACCCGAATTCGATTCGACCGGTCCAGCGAATGGTGTCACCAGCGGACGGTAGCAATCCGGCCAACGTCCGAAGCAGCACCGACTTTCCGGCACCACTTCCACCGACGATGACCGTGATTTTCCCCGCCGCAATCTCGACGTTCGTTTGAGCAATCAGCGTCCGATCACTGACGTGAATCTCCAGGTCGACGATCTTCAGCGATGTCGTCGATCGCTGTGGGTTTGGTTCGTCACTCACGGCAGGTTCTTTGCCATATGGATAACCGGATAAACCATTGGTTCGGCTGCGATCCGAACTCGTCGCCCTGCATCGTCGACGGGTTGATCGGTTGGGCGAGCGACCAACCATCGGCGGTCTTTTCCAAATACTTGGTTTCGCAGAACCAGAGCGAACATGGGATCAATTCCCGTTTCGCGGGTCCCGAACAACTCATCCCCGATTTGGCGGATGACCGGTTCCATCTTCTGCCCCGCCCTATCGATTGCCTGCTGCGCTTCATCACTTTGCCAAACGTCTTGCCAAACTCGATGCAAGTGCTTGTTGTCGACCAGCGTATCTTTGAGTATTTCTTTTGCCAAAGCTTTCGCATCGGCGTCCGACGCGATTTGCTCGGCAACCCGTTTCAACTCGGAGCGAACCTGTTCGTTGGTAGCGATTTCAACAAGCGTGTCTTGGATCGATTCGACGATCTCGTCGATGTGAGATTCGAAGACGGGAACCGCTTCTTGTTCAACAAACCGACGCCATTCCTCTTGTACCATATTGCGGCTCGTTAACGGAGCCTTGTCGTAGACGGCTCGCCAACCGAAACGCCATAGCGAGGCTCGTTCCCACACATCGCGTCCGATCGCCTCGGCGGTTGGTTGGCCATTGCGTCGCACGATCGGTAGTATTTCGGACTTTGCCAGCGGGACAAGTTTTTTGCGAATCACTTCTTGCTGCCAACGTTCAGCCAGTCCATCAAATTCGCTACGGTGACGCTCGAGCGAAGCTTGTAGTTCCAACTCCATGATTGGCATCGATTGCTCGATGCTTTTTTGGACCAGCGGCACGAAGGCGTGTAAAAATTCTTTGCCGTGTTCATCAAACGCTGCCGCCAACCGTTCTTGGATGCGTCGTCGTTTTTCGGGCGGCAACATCATCCGCAGTACCTCCTCGATACTTCCACGACTGTAGTGGTACTCGAACTCGACCTGTGAAGGATCAAATTGTGGATCGTACCAAGTGATGAGGACGGATGTCGCGGAATGCTCCGACGGAAAAACTCGGTCCACGTAGCCGACTTGTTTCCAATCGCCACTGCCAAGCGGAATGAAAACCGGATCATGCTCCTGGAGACGGTTGCTGGTATCGATGACTCTTAAATGTTCCGACGACCCTGTCAAATAGGAAACCAGCGAGGGAGAAGAGTATTGGTTGGCGATCGAGTTGTGACGATCCTTCACGTTTCGACTCAGCGCGTACACGACCGATACAGACGCGGTCGCCCAGAAAAGAAGTCCCAGATATCGGCATGCTTTTTGTCTCATAGGCCTTGTCTTGTTGATTGTTTACGTACCATGGCGAAGCAACGATTCACTGCGCCTAGGGCAACGCCAATGTCGCTTCATTTTCAGACCAAGCTAAGTATAACATCGCGACACGATGTCGCAGCCACCCTGAAATCCACATTTAGGTGTAGATTCTGCTGGCAAGTTATTGTGATCGCCAAGGGAGTGTGCTAGTTTCGTTACAGCGGAGTACGGATTGTTTGACCTTTCGAATTCTTTGGCACGCGATGATTGGACAAGAGGATGGCGGATCCCATTGCAGAACACAAGCTTGATCCCAGCAACGATGGCTCCGAGTCGAGTTCGCCAGAGTCTAAGCGATCAACTGGGCGGCTTCGGCTCGGCTGGGGAATGCTCACGTTCGCAGTCCTACTTGGGCTTCTTGCCGGGATCGGGACGTTTACGTTTGGCTATGGAAAAGGTGCCAGCTATCTAAGTAACAATCCTGAGACATGTGTCAATTGCCATGTGATGCAGGGGCACATGGATTCGTGGCAAAACAGTAGTCATCATCATGTTGCTGTTTGCAACGATTGCCATCTGCCACACGACTTTGTTGGCAAGTGGGTGACGAAAGCGGACAATGGATTCTTCCATTCGTTAGCGTTTACTCTGCAAAATTACCGCGACCCGATTCAAATCAAACCGCGAAACAAAGAGGTTGCACAAGGTTCGTGCATCCATTGTCACAAAGAAGTTGTCCATTCGTTATTGCCCGCATCCTCGCAGCAAGACATGCAATCGTGTGTCCATTGTCATTCCGATGTGGGGCATGCATTTCGTTAACCTCCTCTTTACTCTTTCCTTTTGAAGAAGTTTGAAACATGGCATCATCCGACAAACGAAGCTTCGGAATCCTCGCGTTGTTAGCGGGCGTGGTTGCGTTGGCGACATTCGGCGTCGTCGCTTTGCTGGTCAATATTTTTGAACGCAAACAAGAGGCGAGGACGCCGTTCGTCCGATTGGTGGAAGTCAACGAGGTCAGCACGGACCCGGCGCCTTGGGGAATCAATTTCCCGCTGCAATACGAAAGCTATTTGCTTACCGCCGACACCGAGCGAACCGAACACGGCGGAAATAACGCGATGCCACCAAGCAAACTCGAGAGCGATCCTTGGCTCAAACGTCTTTACGCCGGCTATGCCTTTAGCATCGATTACCGCGAAGCAAGAGGTCATGCTTATATGCTTGGCGACCAAGCGGCTACCAAACGGGTCACCGACGTGCAACAAGCGGGAGCGTGCTTGCACTGTCACGCGTCGATCATACCGACCTATCGCCGAATCGGTTTAGAAGAACTGGGCAAAGAGGCGAGCGAGGACGTGCTTGCGAAATCATTCAACCAAGAAGCGGTGATGGCCGGTTTCCGCGCCGTTAGCCAAAAGAACTACGAAGAGGTCGCTGCTGAACTAAAGAAAACGCCCGATGGAGTCATTGAGGCAACCGAAGAAGGTGACCCGCATCTCGGAGACGCTCATCCCGTATCGTGCATCGATTGCCACGACCCTGAAACGATGGCGATCCGAGTCACACGACCTGGCTTTATCGAAGGAATCGCGAAATTGGCAAACAGTGAGGATCCGGTCCCACACCTACCAAGTATTCAAAAATGGAGAAATTCGGGCGCACCAGGTGACTACGATCCGAACGTTCACGCAACTCGCCAAGAGATGCGTTCGTTTGTCTGTGGCCAATGCCATGTCGAGTATTACTGTGCGAATAAAATGACGCTGACATTCCCTTGGAGCCATGGCTTGAAGATAGAGAATCTCGAACAGGAATGGGATGAAACCGAATTCCCGGACGGAGCGGGTAAGTTCTTCGATTATGTTCACAAAGAAACTGGCACGAAGGTCTTTAAGGCCCAACACCCTGAATTCGAATTGTGGAGCCAAGGTATTCACGCACGTGCCGGGGTGAGTTGTGCCGATTGCCACATGCCCTATGAAAAACAGGGTGCAACCAAGGTCAGCAGCCATTGGGTCCGTAGCCCAATGCTAAATGTCAACCGCGCTTGCCAAACGTGTCACAACGTACCTGAGCAAGAGCTAAAAGATCGCGTTGACATGATTCAAGATCGGACACGAGCCTTGATAGACCGGGCCGCCGTCGCAATGACCGATATGCTCGATGCCATCATTGCCGCACAAGAAGCCGGGGCCACGGAAGAACAGCTCGCACCGATCCGCGATCTACAACGCAAAGGAATGTGGCGTCTCGATTATATCAGTAGCGAGAATTCAAAAGGTTTCCATGCTGATCAAGAAGCAGCAAGAATCTTGGGAGAGTCAATCGATTACAGCCGACAAGCTCAAGCAGCAGCTTACAAATTGCTGCAGTCCAGTGAAGAAGCGGACCCCAGTGAAGTGGCAGCCAACGAGTGACAGCCATGCTCGGGTGAGTTCAAGGCCGAAGAAAGAACCGAGCATAAAGCTGAATCAACCGGCACTTCCAAAGAATGAGTGGTTGAAGAAAGTGCCGAACAAGGTTTTTCCTGACATGCTTTGCACCTCAAGCGAGCTGGCTGGCCGTTTGGTCGCAGACACCATCTGCCGCTCGTATTAGACGAAATACCACAATGACATTCTTTCGCTAAGACAGATTGCCGCGATCAAGATCGCGGCGTTGGTTGCTGCGTGAACGACGATCAACGCGAACAGATCTTTGCGGTAGTAGAACCACAGCATCGTTAAGACCGCCCATGGAAGCATCACCCACCATTCCCATGGCAAATGCGTCGCTAAAAAGACAAGGACAACGACGGCAAAACTCTTCCAAGTGAACTTCGCAATGGGGACCGATCGAAAGTCATCACCGCTTTCGTACTCCTCAACATATCGGGGCAGAAAACTTCGCATGAACAATTCTTCCATCCACGGCGTTGTGATCGCGTAGCCAAGCATTCGCAAAGTCAACACCAACGGAACCAACGCCTTGCCAGCCATCTCAGGATTGAACGCGCCATCGGTACCGGGACGAAGGTTCGGAAATAGCAAGTAAGGCACCATCCACATTGCCGCCAGAAGAACGCCAATCGCAATGTCGACAATCGTCATCGCACTCAAGGAAACCCGGAGTTCGGGATAACTGCCTTTCCACCTAAAGTAAACCAGGATCGAAAGCGGGACAAAGACGCGAGCACAAAGCATTGCCAAGCCGAGCGAATGACTCGACGCGTCGCTAATTCGAGCTGAGACTTCCGAGAGTATCAAGAACGAGAACATTGGCAACAGATAGGGCCAATAACCCGACCCCGTGTCGGTAGGATTCTCCTTGATAGGATTCGTGGCTGGATTGGGTGAAGACTGCAATTCATTTGCCTGATAAGAGTCGTAGTGGGTCATAAGTATAATCGAAAAAGAGCTTGCACGTCGTTCGGTAAGGGGCCCACTCGCTGCATCATGCGAGCTGTGTCACATCGACGGCCCGTTAGCCACGGTTCACACGACAAATCACGCAGCCGTGGCTATCGGCCTGCTGATTTAATCGGTTTGACTCGACTTATCGTTTAACGCCAAGCCGTAGGCGACCGCTTATAGAAAAGCTGACGCCTTCGGCTAAGCGTTAAACGATTAAATCAGCAGGCCGCTATCGGCAAAACGGCTAATGAATCATCCGGGATAGCGCTCTCAAGCTGCGTTTGGAAGAAGCCATTAAGTCTTTGACTCAGCTGAACTTAATAACGGCAGGACCGGTTTGCCGGGATGGCAAAGAAAAAGCCTTCGACTTGGGTTGATACGCATGTGGCCCGAACGCAGCGAGATCACCCGATGGCGAACCTGATTCTCGCCACGACTCGGCAAGGGTCACAAACATCCGTTGTCTTCGCCCCTTCTAGGATCGGTGCTTTTTGTTCTTTCGAGTACCGGGGTTCTAGTACCAGGGTACGTTGCTGCCAGGGTACGCTGCTTGGCAGCACCTCCCGCTACCATTTGCGACCTTTTCAGGATCATTGCGACGAAGACGAAGGGGGGCGCAACGACGGTTTTAGCAAAGCCGACAACTGGCAGGTCATCACGAACAACTTGTCGCACCTTAACGCCCCTTGCTGCAAACCTCTCGATTCTCGACAATTGCAAATCAACCGTTTTCTATCGCAAATCCTAAATCTCAATAGAATCAGTCATGTCCAATCCTGAATTCGTTTATCAAGAGCTCTTCGAGTTTTCCGCTGACAAAACCGAGTACCGGAAGTTGACGAGTGAGCATGTCAGCGTCAAGGAATTTGACGGCAAATCGATGCTTTGCTTGGAACCGGAAGCGTTGACGCTCTTGAGCCAGCAGGCGTTCCATGACATTAATTTCTTCCTTCGTCCCGCTCATCTAAAGCAAGTCGCTGCGATATTAGACGACAAAGAAGCGTCCGAAAATGACCGCATGGTCGCGCTCACGATGCTGAAAAACGCGGACGTTGCTAGTGCGGGGGTGTTACCGTTTTGCCAAGATACAGGCACGGCCATCGTCATGGGCAAGAAAGGGCATCAAGTTTGGTCACAGGGTGACGAGCAGGCTTTATCGCGAGGGGTTTTCGAGGCATACACCGAAAACAATCTTCGCTATTCGCAAAACGCTCCGCTGACAATGTGGGATGAAAAGAACACTGGCACCAATTTGCCCGCCCAGATTGATTTGGGAGCCTGCGACGGCGATGCCTACAAGTTTCTGTTCGTTGCGAAGGGTGGTGGATCGGCGAACAAGACGTTCTTGTATCAAGAGACGCGTGCGATTTTGAACCCCAAAACGCTGGTCGGCTATTTGACCGAAAAAATGGAAACACTCGGCACGGCAGCTTGCCCGCCTTACCACTTGGCCTTTGTCATCGGCGGAACGTCTGCCGAAACCAACTTAAAAACGGTCAAATTGGCATCGACAAAGTATCTCGACAATCTCCCCACGAGCGGAAATGCTCAGGGCCGCGCTTTCCGAGACGTTGAATTGGAAGCGGAACTGCTCGAAGCGGCACAGAAGTGCGGCATCGGTGCTCAATTCGGTGGTAAGTATTTCGCCATTGATGTTCGCGTTATCCGGCTCCCACGGCACGGTGCGTCGTTGCCCGTCGGGATCGGTGTCTCCTGTAGTGCCGATCGCCAAGCAAAAGGAAAAATCACAGCTGAAGGAGTCTTCTTGGAGCAATTGGAATTTGAACCACTGAAGTACATCCCCGAAGAACTTCGGCATCGCAAAGATGAGGGAGCCGTTCGCTTGGATCTCGATCGACCAATGTCCGAGATTTTGGCGGACTTGAAAAAATACCCGATTCAAACACGGTTGATGCTTTCAGGACCGATCATTGTCGCTCGGGACATCGCCCATGCGAAGCTGAAAGAGCGGCTCGATTCGGGTCAACCGTTGCCCGATTACTTGAAGCAACACCCCGTGTATTACGCTGGCCCCGCTAAAACCCCCACCGGAATGCCAAGCGGATCGTTCGGGCCGACGACTGCGGGACGGATGGACGCCTACGTCGATCTGTTTCAAAGCAATGGAGGCAGCATGGTCATGATTGCAAAAGGGAACCGAGGACGCCAAGTCACCGAAGCGTGCCACAAGCATGGCGGATTCTATCTGGGCAGTATCGGTGGCCCTGCTGCGATTCTAGCAAAAGAAAATATTCGCAAAGTCGAAGTGGTTGAATTTTCCGAACTTGGCATGGAAGCCGTATGGAAGATCGAAGTCGAAGATTTCCCTGCCTTTATCCTCGTCGATGACAAAGGCAACGACTTCTTCGAAAGCGTCGGTTCAGGGTGTGCTCATTAGGAAACTGCTATAGCTTTCGCTTGACAAAATGAGCTACGGTGCGAATTGAACCGTCGCAGCCGTTATGCGACGACCCCCATTTCGCTTCATTTTGCCCATTGTCGGCTTGCTTTTCGAGCCGGATCATGGAGGAAAGCTGTGCAAACCGTCAAAACCGCTGCCATCGTCGTTCTACTGATGACAGTCATGTACGCTGCCTACACCTCGTTGACGACCCCACCCGATTCGTTGCCACCTGAGATTTCAAAATTGGTGATTGATGAAGGAGGTTTCGATATCGAAAGCGGGCTACCCGATTCACTTGCAGCCCTCGATGTCGATCCTGGCACTCCCCAGCCATCAACGTTCGCTGACTCGGAAGAGATTCCAACATTTGGTGCATCTTTTGACGATAGCATTGAATCATCAACCGAGACGTACACGTTCGACGAAGGCGTTTCGGCGCAGCTTTCGGATGCCGAGCAGGGCTCCGACCTAACGGTACGCCAACCAGGCGAAGAGGAGAATCGACCGCGAGCCTCCGTTCAAGCAAGCTTGGCTTCTGCGACGAGCCGTAGTGGGTCGACACCAACGGGAACTTCGACTCCCATCGAATATCCGTCGACCGGCATGTCATTTGAGTTGCCGATGCCTGACGCTCCGGATGGTTCCAATGGGGACCCCATCGGTATCGATTCAACACCGATGGCGAATCTTCCCCCTGTCGATATTGAACAAGAACAATCGTCCGTTGAACGATCGAATCCGAGCGACTCCGCCTTGGCTGAGCAGGTTTCGGCTAAACCGAATCGCGGGCTGGCGAACGCCATTCAAACCGCCGACGCTCAATATGCTGCGGATCAACGCAAAGAAGCTCTGGCGACTCTCAGCCTGTTCTACAACACACCGAACCTGAGCCAAACGGAACGCTCCGAGATGCTGGGCCGACTTGACGCCTTGGCAGCGGAGGTTATCTATTCCAAGCAGCATTTGCTCGAACAACCCTATCGCGTCGGGCACCACGAAACCCTGATGCAAATTGCGGTTCGTTACGAAGTTCCTTGGCAATTACTCGCCAACATCAACGGTGTCGACGACCCGATCACCGTGCTGCCAGGTACCGAATTAAAAGTCGTTCGCGGCCCGTTTCGTGCGGAAGTCAATTTATCGACACAAGAGTTGACTCTGTTTCTGGGCGACCTGTATGCCGGCCGATTCCCGATTGCCGTCGGTAACGATCCGACACCGAAAGCGGGCACATTCACGATTCAGGACAAGCAAGCCGAACGAACGTTCTACGATGCGAACGGCAATTCCGTGCCTGCAGGGGATCCCAACAACCCCTACGGGACCCTGTGGCTCGATCTCGGCAGTCAATTGTGTATCCACGGCAGTCCCTATGCGACGAAGCCGACTCCGCACGGTTGTATCAGCGTTGCATCAGACTATGCCGACGACTTGTACGGTATTTTGACACAAGGCTCATCGGTGACGATTCGCCGATAGTAGTTTGAGGGTCTTGTCGGGCCGCTTGCAATGGGCAATAAATGACATTGCTTAACCACAACCGATTCTATCGGGATCCGACTCCACTGAGACCCTCATGAAATACGACCGCAGTGCATTAATTGATCTCCTCCGCCGCGAAGCTCTTAGCCGAGGCGACTTCACGTTGGCGAGCGGCAAGAAAGCGAGCTACTATCTCGATTGCCGAAAAATCACGTTGCATCCCCAGGGAGCCAATCTGATCGGTTCGGGAATGCTGCAGGTGATTCAAGATTCTGAAACAATGCCGGACGCGGTCGGCGGAATGGCAATCGGTGCGGACCCGATTACCGCTTCCATCGTGACAATCGCAGGCCAACAAAACTTGCCGTTAAAAGGTTTCATGGTCCGCAAAGAAGCCAAAGGGCACGGGACCGGGAAACAGGTTGAAGGCCCGGTCGAGCCTGGACAATCCGTCGTCATTGTCGAAGACGTCATCACAAGTGGTGGAAGTGCGATTCAAGCGGCCGAAGCTGCCGAAGCGTTTGGGTTAAAAGTGCTCTACGTCATCGGTATTATCGATCGGCTCGCAGGCGGTGCGGAAGCATTCGCGGCGAAAGGTCTTGAACTGAAAGTCTTGACGACGATTCGGGATTTCGGGATTGAACCGGAATAGTGCCGCTTGGCCAGACGATAGCTTTCCTGGTCGATTGGTTTGATACACTTATTTTGCCGCGATGACCCGCCAAAAATGCGGTTTGCAGCAAAGGTTTGTATAGCTTTCAAGCTTCGTTTGCCGATAAGTTAGATTAAGGTGCATCGATGCATCTCCCACCTGACTTCCCGACCTTAGTTAACCACCATGATCTGCGAATCTAGAACGGCTTCGTTTTCAAAATTAAGATGGCGAACCTCCGCCTCGATCCTATTTCTTTCGACACTCCTTACTTGCTCGACCGGTTGCCGATCCACAATCGGAGAATTGCCGGGTTGGGCAAAACCGGGGATTCATCTTGGAAAACTTCACGACAGCCCCGTTAAGCTGGTGCCGTCTTCCTACGCTTTCCTGCCGTGGTCGAAGTCAAAACCAGCTCAATTACCCTTTAGCAAATCGAACGATCAGCTTGCTGCCAACTCCATCGAAGCGGATTCGAATTCCGCAAGCAAGCAATCGTAGGGCGTGCCGCAGAGGATCTTGTAAAGATCCGCTACGATGCAAGGACCAGGATCTTTAACAAGATCCACTACGATACAAAGTCACCTTGTGGCCAACTATGCGAACGGGTTGTATTCGCCAGGCACAGGGATCGGGTACTTTCCATCCGCATCTGGGGTTGCGGAAGGGGGCACAGGCGAATCGATAGTGTATTCGTCAATTCCGGGTGCCAAGTCGCGTCCTTTTTCAAACAGTTCGTCCCACTTGAGCACCTTTCCACTGTAGCAAGCTTCGCGACCGAGAATGGCGCAGAATGTTGAATGAGCGCCGTACTCACCCTCGTTATAAATCTCACCACGCATGAGCGCCTCGATCAAATCGTGCTGCTCCTGTTGGTGGCCGCCAAGTTTCTTGCCCGAGAACGCCCAAGCGTTTTCGCCATCGATCATGCCAGCAGGATTTGCGGTCCCTTTTGAGCCATGAGCAAACTCGGAAACCTCCGTCCATGCACCTTTCAAATGACGTCCTTGACTGAACATCTTGGTGCCATCGGCGAACGTGTACTCGCAAAACGTGTGATCGAAAATCTGTGACTTGGTCGGATCGCCGCCAACACGTTGCTCGCGTCCGCCCATGCCGTTGCACTCAACCGGATACGCACCCTTGACCCAACATCCGACATCCAGATTGTGGATATGCTGTTCGACAATCTGATCGCCACAAACCCAATTGAAGTGATACCAATTGTTGCACTGGAACGCCATTTCCGATTGGTTTTCCTGGCGGTTGCGATACCAAATCCCCCCACCGTTCCAATAGACACGCTGGGCTATCACGTCGCCAATCGCACCATCATGGATTCGCTTGACGGTTTCGATGTATTGAGGCTCATGGCGTCGTTGCAGTCCAATGCCAACCATCAAATTCTTTCGCTTCGATTCTTCGACCGCTGCTAAAAAACGGCGGACCCCAGGTGCATCCGTTGCGACCGGTTTCTCCGAGAAAATGTGCTTGCCCTTTTCAACGGCATACTCAAACTGCTGAGGCTTGAAACCGGGTGGGGTCGCAATCACGACTAAGTCACAATCCACATCGATCGCCTTCTTGTATGCATCAAGACCTGAAAAGGTTTGCTCAGGCGAAACGGCCACCTTCTCACCATGCTTCCGGGCGAGTCCGCTGACCATGCGATCGGCATTGCCCTGAAAGGCATCGGCGACGGCCACCATTTTGACGTTGCCTTTCGTGTTCATAATATTGTTGGCTGCACCACTACCGCGTCCGCCACAGCCGACAACGACAAACTTGATTTGGTCGCTGCCGCCCGCGTGAGCCGTTTGGGCAATCGAAGGCTGCACAATGTTTGTCGCGATGCCGACACCCGCTGCAACGGCAGTGCTCTGCTTCAAAAAATTCCGTCGCGACGGTTTCGTCGTCGTGGGCTGGCTCTTCATGGGCTGACTCTTCATGGGCTGGCTCGTTGTAGGCTGGCTTGTTGTAGGCTCGTGTGTCGTGGCACGGCTTGAGGACGATGGGGAGAATGAACTATTCTGCATCGGTGGGTTCCTATTTGTCGATGGGTTAGGCGGGAAGGTTCAAATGGTTGTGCAGCCATTCGCTTAGTATAAGCACCGTCGCATAGCGTGTCTTGTCACCTTTATCCGTTCTCCTCATTATTTTCCTCCTCATTATTTTCAAAGGGTGTAAAAAACAATCGAATGAAAAAACGCTTAAAAACCGGAATTGATCGGCTCGATACGATGCTTGGTGGTGGTCTAATTCCAGGCACTCTGACAGTCGTCATGGGCGCTTCGGGGATAGGAAAGACGCAGCTTGGCATTGCTTTCGCCAACCAGGGTGGGCATCAGGAGCAACATCGTGGAATCTTTTTTGATATGACCGCACGCGGCGATTCCCAAAACCATGCCGAATATGCCCGTCGGCTTTTCGATTGGGAGCTACGGTCGGCATCGAGCGGCGACACCCGCCCAGACGAGCTGTTCGCAGCCCCCTCTGCGGATCAGATGATGCACATCTTTGAAGATGCTGGACGTAGGGTAACCGCCACAGACTTGGATGCTGATCAATGGCGAGAATGGAAAGTCGAGCAGTCGCGAAAACTCGATCAGGCGATCGCCTTTTTCTATCGCCACTTCGTCCATGGCGTGCGACGATGCGTCATCGATGGCATTGAACCTACCGAATGCGTTAGCGACTCCATTCAGTTTGAGTTGTTCGACTACATCTATCACCAAATTCTTCACAAGGACCATGACTGGGTCGCCCGTGATCTGTTTCGCATCCACTTTCGTGAAAACCGCGAAAAGGTGGAAGCTCATGTGTATGATCATCGCGATATTGGATGCCTGCTCTTGGCAACCAGCCACGAAGTGATGCTCGACGACTTGCTAACTCGAAAAATCGAAAGTGGCGACCTCTTGTCAGGCGCTAACACGATTATCTTGATGGGCAAAACACGTGACGGCAATCGCATGGGGCGAGCATTGCAGGTGGCCAAACACCGTGGCAGCGTCTGCGACGAATCGATCGTCCCCTTCGAGATCGACGAGCACGGAATCAAGTTGTAACAAAAGTCGCCAAGACTTTTGTTTTTCAGCACGGACGAAACGGACAGGGACCTCAATCAATCGCCAAAGAAGAACAGAATCACGTTCGAGTAGATCTTGATTCCCGAACCAATCGTTGCCACAGCCAAAGCGACGATCAAGATCATATTGAACAAGAAGCGAGGCACCCCTGAACCAACCGCATCGCCAATGTAGCTGCGTTTATTGTTCATGATCAGGAACGTCAAGTAAGCGATTGGCAACATCGTGAAACAGACGGCGGATGCCGCAACGGGGAACCAGATTGGCAGCGAGGAAATGACGCCTAGAAGTCCGATTGCTGGAACGAGGGCAAACATGCGGAATCGCGTCTTGGTTTGCTCGAGTCCTAGCATTTCGCAGAACGTAAAACCGCAAACCACCATATGCGTACTAATCGCGCCACACGTCATTCCAATCAGTCCAAGATCAAAAATAACGCGGCCCGCGTTTTCGCCCAAGACGCCACCAAGTGCACGGGCGGCGCCAAGTGGTTTGATGGTCGTGTTGACCACATCGGCACCGTCGTAAACACCGCCCACTTTCATTGCGATAATCACGAGCGATGTGACCAATACGAACGGCAGGAACATCGTCATGCCGAGATCCCAACGGGCCAACTTCTTGTGATCCTTCCCCCAGCCCTTCTTTAAGAGAGAATACGGATACAAGAACGTCATATTGATACCAACCGCAGCGCCCAACATACCAAGCACTTGAGTGATGGTGCTATTGTTGAGCGAACCGTCAACATTCCACAGGTTCGGGATGCCATACCAACCGATAAAGCCTTTAAAGATGTCGCCAATATCTTGGGCCACCACATCGATTTTGGCCACAACGACGATGCCAAACATGATCACGACCAGGGCAATGCAGCCTCGCAAAAACCATTCGTAGACACGCACCCCTTTGGAATCGCCGCCGTAGTTAAACGTGGTGATGATATTGATAAACAAGATCAATAAACCAATCCCAAAGCTGAGCATCAATCCTGCATTGGTGAATCCCAATCCCAATGCCGTGGTTTCGCTCTTGACAGCCGATAACGAAGATTTTGCTTCAGCGATGAGCACTGGATCACTCGCCCTCTGCGCTTCTTCTAAAACCGCCGTTGCTGCGGCGACCTGTGGTTCGATACTGACGATTCCATTCAAATCACCCAAGTCACGAGCGGCACTGGCGGCTAACCCATACTGGGGGAAATGCCAGATAATGGAGGACATGATTGTTCCAAGCGCCCAAAGAATCACCAACCATTTTCCGATTTCACGTCCAAATGATTTGTACGGCCGCTCGCCCGTGGTCAATACGACATTGCTGAGGGCGCCGAGCATCATCACGCCCAAAAACATGGCAACCGGTTGCACCCACAACAGTTTGTAACCAAAGGATGCACCGGCGATTACCGAAGCTGCTGCACTTCCCGCCCCTAAGGTCATTGCACTTTGCAAGAGTCCAGGGCCGGTTCGTTTGATGTAACCAAGAGCGGACTGGGAGAACGACAGCGAATTAAGCCTCCTCAGCTCCTCGACTTCGGCACGGGTTCGATCATCAATAGAAATATCGGAGGCGGGAGTCGTTTCGGACATCTTGTTTCATTCCAGGATCGGGATCTAACCGAGTCGTTCGGTCTAGTTAGGAAGAATTTTACCAGAAGACTCATCGCCAGGAAACAGGCCCGTAAAGGTGATTGGTGTCTCCCACGCAGGCACTGGCGTGCCAACTTCCAATCTTGGGTAGAGTCGATTTTGGGTGGGGTGGGCATATCGATCGAAGATGCCCTCGGTGACCGCTATCCGCTTGGAGAGTAGAGCGGCATGGTGAGTGGGTAAGGAAATGAAATCCGACCGACACCCGACTGGCAACCTGTGCCGGTTGCGAAGACTTTTTTGATTTTTTCGATTTTTCGGCTTTTCGGTTTAGCTTCTTCCCTTTTCTGGTCGATATCTGTGGTGAGCGAGATAGTCGGCGGCCGAGTGGCCGAGCGTTTATCTCGATTCGTTTACCCGGGGGGGTGACACCACTTTCAGCGATGCTTGACATGAACCCTGTATTTTTCAGGGTTTCGGTCCTTCGCCTTCCAGAATCCTTTTGGTGAAGCCAGTGACTACAATCCTCCGCACCTCCAGTTTCACGCTTGTTTTGGCGGCATTGTTTGCCGTACCGGCAAGCGCTCAATCGTCCCAAGACTCGAATCAAGGCTTTGTTCGCAAGACCGAACGAAACGCCCGAGCAAGCTGGCAACCCGTTCGCGTTGCGAAAAACGTCGATGCCGCTGCGAATCCAGCTCCGATTCGCCGCGAGGCAAACAGCAACAGTGACGCGGCCAAGGCAAACGGTGCCGTCGGCAAAACCTATGCCGTTCGCCAAGTCGGACATGCCATCCCACACCCTCCAACCGGTCGGACCGTCTCGGTCATCGAAGGACCGATTGTCGATGGCCCCATCTACGAAGGAGAGGTCATTCAAGCACCGCTCGACGGTCAAGTCGCACTCGCTCCGATCTACGGTGAAACCGCTTGCGACGCGTTACCGATGGGCGGATGTGGTTGCGAATCGGCATCCTGTAACGGTGGCTGTGATGGCGGATGCAGTTCGCCCTCGTGCTGCAATTATTCCGCGGGATCCTGCAACAGTTGCTGTGGCGAATTGTGTGGTCCCGAAACGTGGCGCCCTTGCGTTACCCTTTGCCTACCAACCGATGGTTGGGTGTCGTTCGAATATCTGGCATGGTGGCAAGACGGGATGGAGCTACCACCTTTGGTGACGACCAGCACCAACCCCAATATCGATCAGGCCGACGCAGGCGTTTTGGGTCGAGACACGACGCGAATCTTGTTCGGTGGTGACGACGCATTAACAGACAACTTTAACGGTGGACGGCTTCGCTTCGGATTCTGGCTCGACAAGTGCCATACCTGGGGCATCGGAGCAGAATACTTCCAAATCGGCAGCGAAAGCGAATCCTTCTTCGGCAACAGTAACGGCGATCCGATCTTGGCAAGACCCTTCGTAAACATCAATCCCGCGACGGGCAGCACTCGTGAAGATTCCGAATTGGTCGCATTCGCCGGCTCCGGGAACACTCGCGTCTCGGGTTCGGTTTCAGCGCGGGCCGAAAGCGAACTCGTCGGCGGTGGTTTTCACTTCCGTCGATTGCAAGGCGGCAGCGAAGGTTGCAATCGTTGGTTGTTCGATTCGTGCGAACAACCCTATTGCTCACGAACGGAAATGCGAATTGGCTACCGCTACATGCAACTTACCGAAAGTGTCGGCGTCACCGAAAACCTGACGGGCATCAGCCCACAAGCGAACTTTGATATCAACGATTACTTCCGGACTCAAAACAAGTTCAACGGGCTTGATATCGGTTGGAACTATCGTCAGACGCGAAACAACTGGACCATCGACGGGCAACTGCGGTTGGGCGTCGGTGTGACTCACCAACGTGTCGACATCAACGGCAACACCGTGATCTCGGGTGATGCCACGAACCCCGGACAGCATACGTTTGTCGGAGGTTTGCTAGCTCAACCATCCAATATTGGATCCTACGATCGCAGCGAGTTTTCGGTGATTCCTGAGTTCAACGTCAACTTGGGCTACCAGCTGAACGACCATTGGCGAGCGATGATCGGCTACACGTTCATCTATTGGTCGAACGTGGTTCGACCGGGCGAGCATATCTCGCGAGACTTGAATCCAGGCCAATTACCGCCTGCACAAGACCCGCTTGAAGGGCTCGCTCGACCAGAATTCGCGTTTGATTCCGTCGATTACTGGGTCCAAGGAATCAGTACCGGCTTAGAATACCGCTGGTAACAGTCAAGCCGACTATAGCAATCAGCCGATAAGCCATGAGTGTAGCCGAGGCTTCCAGGCTGAGGGCGCGGCAAATTCCAGGCTAGAGGCCTAGTCTACGTACAAGCTTAATGCTTACCCCAACAAACAGTCACCGCTAGAAATACAGGACACTGATGATGGTCTGGCAAAAACTGATCAATCGTCTTGCATCGAAAAACAGATCAAACGGTTCAGCGAACAACGATATTCGAAAACGCTCCAAACGTCGTTTGCTTGTCGAGACGCTAACCAAACGAGAGTTGATGGCTGCCGATTTGGGTGCGATCAGCGGCATCGCGTTCACTGATAGCAATGGGGACGGGGTATTCGAAGCAGGCGACGTGCGGCTTGAAGGTGTTCAAGTTCAGTTGTTCCGCGATAATGGTGCTGGGAATGTGGGATCGCTCGTGACGACCGGTGCCGATGCGGACCAATTGGTGGCGACCGACTTGACCGATACCTCCGCAGCACCTGCGCCCGGCGAACCAGTGAAATCGCCTGGCGAATATCGTTTCGAGCAATTGTCACCCGGCGATTACTGGGTTGTTCAGGATGCGGTGTCGGGTCAAGAAGCTCCCGCACCGATACTCGTGACGATTAGCGAGACCGACGATGACGGGGTACGGACTCAGTTGATCGACGACTACTCAACCACCGCCGTTTCCGTCTTGGCGAACGCTTCGAATCCAACCAATGTCGACTCGGCCGCTGCATCCGAAGCGATCGGCGGTAGCCGCGATATTCAAGCGACGCGAACCAACGCATCCGGTAACATTCTCATCGAAGTCGATACGGCTCAAGACGCTCTGACGATCTCATCGGGGGGCGGTGGTGAAGGTACCGCACTGATCCAATACGACGGTCCTGACAATAGTATCACGCTCGACCCAACGGGATTGGGCGGCGTTTCCTTGTCCGCCGAAACCGCGATCGACCCACTCGACCCAGCGGGCGCACAACGACAATTCCCCGGCGCTGGAATCATTGTACAAACGCGCGCCGCCGATGCGGGGGAAACGCTCTTGCTAACCGTCTATACCGACGCAGCCAACTTTTCGACGACAACCGTCACCGTGCCCGTCGATGCAGTCAATTTCCTGGAAACCTTTGTTCAGTTTGACGCATTTACCGTCGCGGGGGGCACGGGAGCTGATTTCCGAAACGTCGGTGCGATCGAAGCGTCGAGCCAACTGACGGGTGACAATGACATCCGCGTCTCCATCGTCGAAGCGATTCGTCCCGAACCCATTGTCACAAATCTTGCCAACATCCAACCGCTGACACTCGGTGGAGACGTGTTTCTCGACAATGGTGCGGGTGCTTTTCAAAATGACGGTTTCCGCGATGGTTCCGAACCGCTAATCAGTAGTCCGATCACGGTGCAATTGTTCCGCGCGGATCAAAACCCTGCGACCGATACTCCGATCGACACAACGACCACGACTGCCGGAACCTACCAATTCGACGAAGTCGATCCTGGCGATTACGTTGTCGTGATTCCTGAGTCGAATTTTGCTGCCGCAGGACCTTTGTTCGGTCTGGCCCCCAGTACCAACGTCGCCGTCGACCCGAACAATGATGTCGACAACGATAGCAACGGATCCTATACCGCCGGTGTCGGACTCGTTACCGGAACGATCACGCTGGTAAGCAACGCTGAGCCAATCGATGATGCGGATACCGATCCGAACACCAACACGACGATCGATTTTGGCGTGTTTCCGCAAGTCGATTTATCGATCACCAAAACGATCAATCAAGCCGCGTCCGATCTACGACCTGGTGGTCAAGTCGTCTTTGACATCGTGGTCCAAAACGATTCACCAACAAGTACCGACATTGTTGCAGCTACCAATGCGATCTTTACCGATACTTTACCGACCGGCTTGTCGAACCCTGTCTTCAGCGGTTTGCCTGCGGGCGCAGGCACCCCGACCGTCAATGGACTGACCGCCAGTGTCAACCTGGGGACGATCGATCCAGATCAGGCCGGTGTGACGTTCCAAATCACCGCTGATATTTCAGCAGCATTGACGGACTCTGTCACCAACACTGCAACCGTCGAAACGGTTGACCAAGTTGATGTGGACACAACCAACAATAGTGATCCAGAGGATGTCGTCCTCGAGTCGGCTGACTTGCGTTTGATCAAAACAGGTCCAGCCACCACTCCCAATGCAGGGACACCGATTGCCTATACGATCAGCGTCTTCAATGACGCCACGGGTGCTACCGATGCCGCCGATGTGGTGGTTGTCGACACGTTGCCGGTAGGGGTCGATTTCGTAAGTGGAAGTATTGCAGGCGGTACGGGAACTCAGACGGTAACGTTCGATTCCATTACCCGCGAAGTCACCGCCCGAATCGACAATTTGGCTGCTGGCGTCGACGCCGCGGTCATCACCTTGAATGTCACGATCGATGCCGACGCACCAAGCCCGATTACCAATGCTGCGACCGTGTCGTCATCCACCTTCGATCCAGACTTGGACAACAATACGGACGATTTTGAGAACACGGTGGATCGCGTCGTTGATGTGGCGATCAGCAAGGCGGTGGAAACCGGCGATGTGGTGGTGGCCGGTGGTACGTTTACCTATGAGTTCACCGTTACCAACACCGGGCCAGGCGAGGCAAGAGACGTCACCGTGACCGATGCCTTGGCTGCGGCGCTGACGCTCGTTAGTTTTGATGCGGGCACCTCGGATGTCACCCGTGTGGCAGGCGACGACCAAAACTTGACCTTCGACGTCGGGACGCTGGGCGTCGGCGAATCGAAGTCATTCTCGATCGATGTGTCACTCCTGTCTTCCGCAACCGGGACGCTCGATAATACCGCGGTCGTGACCACCACCGATACCGATTCGGACGACACCAACAACAGCGATTCGACCAGCGATCCAATCACTCGGGACGTCGACCTCCTTATCGAAAAATCGGTCGTCATCGCTGGCGTTACCGATGGCCGCACCGACGCGGTTCCTGGTCAAGACGAATTGCTATACACGATTACCGTTCGCCATGACGCATCGAGCGTCAGCGATGCACTCGACGTGGTCATCACCGACACGCTGCCCACAGGACTGCTCGGCGACACGATCACGATCATCGACAATGCGACCGGCGATAGTAGCTCCTTCAACACCGCGAATCAAATCGCAACGGTCACGCTCGGGACCGTCGCAATCGGCCAAGTTCGTACGTTTACGATTTTGACAAACACGATCGACGAAGCGGCGACCGGAACGCTGACGAATACCGCCAGTTTGGATGATCCGGCGGACGGCGTCATCACGGCAACAGCGGAAACGACGCTAACACCCGACTTTGACGTCGTTGTCGAAAAAGAGGTCAGCAATGCCGCTCCCGAACCCGGAGCAACTGTCGTCTATACCGTCACGGTCAACAACGAAGGCCCAAGCACGGCCTCGGGAGTGATTTTGACCGATACGATTCCCGCTGGCTTGACCTTTGTCAGCGGAACGCTCAACAATCAAAATGGGACCAGCGACGGTAGTGTTGTCACGTTCCCCGCGATCACACTCGATAGCGGATCCTCGGCAACGGCGACGTTGACCTTCACCGTCGGTGCCACCGCCGCAGGCCAAATTACGAATACCGCCAGCGTCCCCGACCTCTCGGCTGCTGGCGAAAACACAATCGACAACAACTCCGATACCGCCGACATTACGGTCACGCCAGTGGTCGATTTGACCGTCAGCAAAACCGTCAGTTCAAGTAATGCAAAAGCAGGCGATACACTAACCTACACCGTCACCGTTTCGAACGCTGGACCATCGACCGCGGCAGCCGTCACGGCCGTGGATACCTTGCCAGCCGGTGTCACCTTTGTGAGTGGGACAGGGCCTAACGACGAAACACTATCCGCAGCAAACGGAGTCGTTACCGTCAACGGCGGCTCTCTCGCCAGTGGTGATGACTACACGTTCACGATTCTGGCAACCGTCAACGCTGGCGTGACCGCAACTCAAGTCAACTCGGTCGCGGTCAGTACGACGACGAACGAATCGGACACAGACAACAACTCGGCAAGTGCCTCGACGACGGTCGATCCGCAAACGTCAACCATCGACGGCTTCGTCTTCATTGATGCAAACAATAACAGCCAATTCGATGCTGGCGAAACACCTGTTTCGGGGGTCACGGTCGAGCTGACGGGAACCGATGCGTTCGGCAATACGGTTAGCGTTCAAGATACGACCGGCGCAGACGGCTTGTACGAGTTCGACAATCTGTTCGCTGGGACTTACCAAGTGCAACGAATCGATCGTCCTGACAACCTGCGTGACGGCGGCGAGCAAGCGGGAACGGGTGCCAACGCGACCATCGATGCCGTCGACAATGCGTTCACCGCTTTAGGCTTAGAGTCAGCCGATGCTGCCGAAGATTTTAACTTCGGCTTGCTGACAGGATTCATATCGAAACGAGACTTTTTGGCATCTTCATGATCGCGATTCAGCGAAGCACGCAGAACACGTCAAGTTTGGACGACCGTTAACGGGAGCCGGTGAGAAACGTTCGACCAAGCAATGACGTAGCGTGTTTTCGAGAGTCGCGACCTGAGCCAGAAAGTAAGAACGCTCGGCCACCGGGGGGAGGCCGAGCGTTTTTTCGTTTTTTGAATGGAGAGCATTTTGCTTTCAGACGTGGCTGGGGCTTCCAGCCCCAGTACGGTTTTCACTGCGGCTCGAAGCCACGAAACGCACAGCCCACGGCATTTCGTAACTTGCCCTCACGGTTGTAGGAGTGGAAAATGTCCATCCCTATCGGGAAACGCTTCGCGGGGGAAACGCATTGAGTTTTGTTCTTTTTGATGGGCGAACTTTACGGTGCCAACAAAAGAGATCAATATCGCTCAGCTTTTGGTTAGCAATTCCACCACATCGGCGTGGCCGTTTGCTCTGGCAAAATCGGCACTGTCTTCGCCATCGATGTCTTTCGCGGTCTTGTCAGCTCCCTTTTCTAACAAGTATTTGACGATTCGCGTTTGACCTTCCGAGGATGCAAACATCAAAGGACTCCAATGCTCGACGTTGTCGACCACATTGATCTCGGAACGATGATCCACGAGCAACTTGACCACCTCCAAGCTCGAACCACTCGACGCATAAATCAGTGCGGTCCGTCCGAATGAGTCTCGCGACTTGACGCTCGCTTTCGCATCCAAGAGCGATTGAACGGCTGCGGTATGACCATTGAAACTCGCCAGCATCAATGCGGTCCGCTCGTCTGCATCCGCCCGATCGGCTTGATCAGGATAGGCTTTGAGGAACTCATTGAGCGGTTCGGTTTCCCCTTCAAATGCGGCCTGATGAAATTCTTCGAACGTGGGAGTGTCCTGCGAAATTGCCTCGCCTTGCGGCGTTGCCGTGTCAATGGACTCTTCGGTTATCAACGCGGCATCGGCGTCCGCGGCTTGATTCGTCGCTGGTTCCATCGAAGAGGTCGCCGGTTGCGGCGACTCTTCATGACTGCATCCAGACATCGCCCAAAGCGAAAGGGCAACGATTAAGCTTCGGGAATTCAAAAGGCATTTCATCGATTCAAAATCACTAAATATTTGGTCAAACGGCTACGAACGGACGCATCCATCATACTCACTCGATCGCAGCTTGTCTTTACAACGTCTCTACACCGGTTTCTAGCCAGCAAGGCCCCCCGGGTAGCACAAAAATAGCGAGAACGTTAGGCTGATGTTTCGTCAAACAACCCAACATTCTTTAAAACTCGCTATACAAAAAGAACCATGAAAGTAGCTACCTTCGAGACGGACAAAGGCACCATTCGCATTGAATTGTTCGATGACAAGACGCCAAAAACCGTCGAAAACTTTGAAACATTGTGTGCCAAAAACTATTACGACGGGCTAACGTTTCACCGAGTGATTCCCGACTTCATGATCCAAGGTGGCTGTCCTGAAGGCACTGGCACCGGCGGGCCGGGTTATAAATTCGAAGACGAGTTTCATCCTGAGCTCAAGCATGATTCGGCGGGCATTTTGTCGATGGCAAACGCCGGGCCGAACACCAACGGATCACAGTTCTTTATCACCCATCTGCCAACGCCACACCTCGATGGTCGTCATAGCGTTTTCGGCAAAGTCATCGAAGGGCAAGACGTTGTCGATGCGATCGAAAAAGGTGACAAAATGACGACCGTGCGAGTCACCGAAGCCTAACGCGACGGAGCCACCAATCGCATTGGGGCTTGTTAAAGATCCTGCCGCGACGACATCCGCGATCGCTGCGTTTGATAATTGCAGGACAGGATTTCATCCTGTCTGCTTTGTCTAGGCAGGTTAGAAACCTGCCGTGGCCTAGTGCGAGAAACCGTAAGTTCCATCCGGTCGCATGCGCCCGGAAAGCGGGTACTGATGGGGCTGCTTTCGGGGCACCCGCGGCTAGCGGGCTGTCGAGTCAATCGTTTAACGCTTAGCCGAAGGCGTCAGCTTTTCCATAAGCGGTCGCCTATGGCTTGGCGTTAAACAACAAGTCGAGTCAAACCGATTCAATCGTTTAACGCTTAGCCGAAGGCGTCAGCTTTTCCATAAGCGGTCGCCTATGGCTTGGCGTTAAACAACAAGTCGAGTTAAATCGACAGCCCGCTAGCGCCGTCGGCTCACACAATGGACGGAACTTACGGTTTCTAGCACGAGCCAGAAAAGCCCAAACTTAAGACCCAAGCAGCACCCATTCAAGCAGCGGCGGGCCAAGTACGATCACGCCGGCGAATACTGCGCCGATGGCCGCGACCAGTACTGCGGCGGCAGCGGTGTCGAGCGCGTCGCCGATCTGCGAGTCATGTTCGGGGTGCAAACGTTTGACCAATCGCTCAATCGCCGTATTCATCAGCTCGGCAGAGAAGACGAGGGTGATCACGCAAACCAACGCAGCCCATCGCCAAGCTTCTAGCCGCATCGTCGCCGCGAGAATGAGAACCATGGCGGCGATCGACAAGTGGATCCCAAAGCTGCGCTGATCATGTATCGATATCCACAGCCCGCGAAACGCAACCGCGTACTTTCGCTGCCAGCTTTTCCTGCGGTCCATTACTCCAATCCTTCGACGCCAGGCGGCGGGATCAATTGGCCACCAATTTGACCGAGTCGTGGTGATGGCCAAAACCGTGGTTCGATCGTGAACCCAAAGCCGACGTTGTCACGACCGCTGTCCACATTGATGCCCATTCGAATCAGCAACGATTCGCCGATCCGCGTCAGGGCAAACGATTGACCAATGTTGCCAGCATCGCCGAAGTCGTACATGGTTCCCGAAGACCAAATCCACTTCTCGTTCAAACGCATGTCAACGGTGCTCCGGAAAACGGTGCTGCTGACCGGCCCTTCGAGTGACAAGAGGCCAAGGTAAATATCGCCGACTCCGGGTCGACTGGAACGAACCCCCAAGCTCATTGATCGTAGGCCTGAATCGAAGAGATCAAAATAGCCATCACTCAGCAAGCTAACGCGATCGCCGATGTGGTAGGCCATATCGTAGGTCGCCGGGCCGACCGTTTCGCCAAAGTTATCGCGATCGGCTTCGGGGAATAGCAACACGTCGGTGTCGAATTGAAAAACATCGACGATTCGTTCCCGACCTGGCAAACCACGCTTGGTCTGAAACCGTTGATTCAGCCCCAATCGAACCTGCTGCAAATCGTCAGCGATCACATCACTGCCGCTGGTCACATACTTCTGTGTTCCCTGTCGCAGTGCGTACGTTCGTGGATCAAAACGCTCGGGCAATGTGCCACCATAGTCGCTGACGATAAAGCGGCGGCGAAATTGCTGCTGCGCATGATCGTCGAGAGGATCGTAGAGCGGCAGTTCTTCAAAGTTGGCGTTGCTGTCCGCATAAAAGTAGTCAACCGTCCAATCGAGTTTGTGCGCCAAGCCGCGAAGGTTTAACAGACTACTTTCGATCGTTGGATCGACGCGAGACATCGGTAGGGAAGCACGAACGCCTCCTTGTCCGAGCAACCGTGTTAGCGGATCGCCGTCGACCGCTTCGCCATAGTGGGCGGCTTCACCCGAGAGGTAGGGGACGATCTTCACCGGTCCTGTTTGGATTGGCAGCGCAACTTCTTGGCGTGTGCGAGCAATGATGCCTGCGCGATTGTACTCGCCCGGTAGCGTCGTTTGCGCTGCCGCTTCGGCAGGATCTTCGGGGGGATCGGCGACGTTTAGTTTCGTATAGCTCAGATGATTGTGAGCGGACCAAGTCAGTAGATTGGCGAACGGGGAACCGCCAATCAGATAATGATCGAAAGCGGGAAGCTGCTCTGTTTCCTCGTAAAAATCGTTTACTTGAGCCTTGGCCGAAAGCTCGAACAAGTTGTTGTCAACGTAGCGACGAAGCCGAAGGTCCGTGTCACGATTTTTGTCTTGGTCCCATTCGTTTTCGAAATACTGATCCAAGAAATTGCGGTCACTAAGCCAACCAAACTCGGCGATAAATTCGTATCCGCCTGCGGTTTGCTGTCGGTGACGAAACAGCACCTGGCCCCGCGTCGTCACTTCGGGCTGTAAATTTTTACGATTGGGTCCGAGTGTATCGGTTCCCTTATCATCGATAACCCAAGCATCGAGTAGCCCACTCGTGTTCCCTGGGGCACCGAACATACCAGGGACCTGGTAGCTCAGCAGTGTTCCGATTGCCGGACCACGCTTGCTAAGGTAGTCCGTCGACAATTCCCACTTCACGCCACTGGGGGGATCATCGATTCCAAGGATTTGCAGCAAGTTAAAATCGAGCAACAATTGCGTCCCAAAAATACTGTCGTTTCCGAACGCAACATCGCTGACATAGAGGGTTGGATCACGAAGCGACGTCGAAAAGGTTGGCCAGTACAGAATGGGAACGCCGCCAAAGTAGACAAAGTTATCGCGGCTACTGACGAATGGATCTTTACGTATCGAGGTGACACCCGTGATTGGATCGGTAACCGTGCCATTGCGGTCGGTCAATTGCAGTCGTTCACTCTGTAGCCAGTAGCGTGGAACGCCCATTCGACTTGTCGTCATGGCAGCATCGAAAGCGACAAAATTGCCTCGTCCGATTTGCTGCATCATATCGGCCTTCAGCCGCACGATGCCTTGATAGTTGGGAACCGTGGCAATGGTTTCAGCATCCAGCACCACACCGGTTTCACGAGCGACATTGTAGTACATCGACTCGGCATAGATGACGCGTTCACCTTGCCGGAAAACGATATTGCCTTCAAGGTAAATCTCGCCATCGGCTTGATCAAACGAAGTCGTCCCGTTGAACATATTGGTCACCAACGGCAGCCATGCCACGATCCGGTCCGCGGACAGTGAGATGGTGCCAAGCTGCATCACGTCGCCGCCTGGCATCTGTGCCGAGACATCACGGACCAACATCGTGACGCCGCCACGGGCAACCACCACCGTTTCCCCGGTTTCGGGACGGTTGGAGGTCTCGATCTGCGGCGGCATCAATGAGTCTCGCTTGAGCACTTCGACGCTACGACTCCCCCCACCCACGAAAAACTGAAATCCGCCGGTAGTCGCTCCATCGGATAACGTGATCGGTGGCGCCGAAAACTCGCCAAGTGAGTCGGGGGGTGAAGCGGAGGAGACGACCGGTGACGGCAAGTCACCAATCATACCCTCATCCAGCATCCGTTTCTCAGAAGGCGGAATGATCTCGGGGGTCAGCGGTCGATTCTGCGTCGGAGGATCGAGAACTTGCTGCTTAGGCGTTTGAATCGGCTGGTAGGTCGAAGCGTCCAAATCCATCTCGTCGAAGGGAGTCCCTTCAAAGGGACGGGCTTCGAAAGGAGGGGCTTCGAAAGGAGGGGCCTCGAAGGGAGGGGCTTCGAGCGGGGGCGCACTGAATTGAACGGGACGAACCGCACCGTAACCACTGGTGGGAGTGAATACCGAAGTGGCTCCCAAACGCTTGGGTTTCAGATATTTTAAGAGCAGCGGAGGATGGTCGGGTTTTCCACGATAAAGTGGTGCTTGAATCTCGGGGTCGGCCAAGGTCACAAAGTTCAAGCGACGAGGCTGCGATACCGAGCCATCTGCCAGCCGGACGCCGTCGACAATTACTTCCGTCGAGACTCGACCAATATCGCCACTTACGAGCAACAAAATCGAAGCCGCATTCAATCGCTCGCCTCGGTGTTCGAGGATACAGTCCCCTTCTAATAGCGACGCATCGGCCGAACCGATTTGCCAGCGGTAGATAACATCGCCGCTAACGCGGACGGGATCAGGGCTAACCACATCAGGGCTAACCACGGACGGTTGCTGTTGTCCGTCAGCGACCGAGCCGAGGACGAAAAGCAGCAAGAACGTCGTGAAAACGCGGCGAAATCGGGGCGCAACGGTAGCGGCGAGGCGTGGCCAGTTGGGCGTTTTCCTCGTCATTCGTTTAGCGGCGGTGGCTTCGTTGCCAACCAATTCGATCGATTCCCTTCGTGTCAGAGTTGGTCGAAGTATACGAATCCAACTCAAACGATCACAACCGAGAAATCGCGCTCAAACAGCGAGATAGGACGCGAAAAACAAAAAATTCTTGCGTGAAACGTCCGATACGTTGCGTGAAACAGTAGACCTAGCAACCGATGGCCTGGAAGTTATTGGTTGCTGTCACTTCCCCCTCCAGGCGAAGAGGTCGTGCCGCTTTTCAGTGCAACATGGCTAACAACATACAACCTCCCTCAAGCGAAGCTTGGGGGAGGGTCGGAAATCGAGCCTTCCGCGTTCAATATCCCCTACTTCCGCGGCACTCCATGCGGGGCATCGATGCGTCCGGGAGGACGATGGACTTTCAAGACGGGAGCCTCCTCTGACGCATGGGGCGGGTCTTGCTCCTCTTCTTGCCGAACATTTTGCCCATTTCCCAGCTCGCTAGGACTTGAAGGCTCTTCAATCACCTCGCCATCTAAATCGGTTTTTTTCATCGTCCCGACGGGCGTCCGCGGTTTGAAAACTTTCCCAAGCGGGCCAGCCAGGAGAGCAGGCAGTAGCACCAAGTCTCCGATTAGGGCGGCCAACAACATCACCAACATCAAGGTCCCAAATCGCTGAGTCGGCGTGAAGGTTGATAACGCGAACACGAACAAACCCAGACCGCCCACGATCGTTGTTTGCGTCATCGCGGGTCCCACGCGGCGGTAGGTTTCGATCACCGCTTCGACACGGCTAAGACCCGCATCCAAATTCTGGCGGAACCACGACAAGAAGTGGATCGTATCATCAACCGCAACGCCCATCGCAACCGAGGCAGTCATCATGGTCCCGATGTCAATGGCGATATCGAAATGACACATGATTCCAAACACCATCAGAACCGGAAACATGTTGGGAATCATCGCGACCGCACCCGCCAACATCCCGAAACCGAGATTCCGAGGTGAAAGCCACGAGAACGGGAAACGACCTGGATTGAGCAGCATCGCCATCACACCTGCAATCAACACGAACGCCAATGCAATCGACTCAAGCAAACTGAACAACAACGTCCGTTGAGCTTTGTAGACGACGGGAATGACGCCCGTGTAGATGACTTGCATTGATCCGGAGTTTTCAACATCGGGGATGTTTCCATCCGCCAAAATTGGAGCAACCGGCTTTTCAAAAATCGCCCGTGCATCGATCCAGCGCTTGGCCGACTTCGTCATCGATGCGTCCAGCGACTCGTCGCCAACCCACACGACTGCATCGACAGCCGCAATGGCTTTGTTCCATCGCTCGCTCCCCATCTCGATTGGCGAGTCGGCAGCCGATGGGTCGATCCAAGAGGGCCGCTTGATCCGCTCGCCCTGCAGTAGCTCTTCAAGCGTCGAGAGATAGATATTCTCTATCAGAATCGTTTCATGATCCTCCGATAGTAGTTTTGCTTCATCGAGCGATTTAGGGCGTGAGCGGCCGACGATCAAGACGCGATCTTTTCCTGATATCGGAATCGGTTGGGCGTTCTCATCAAGGGTCAACGATTGCAAAATCGCTTCGCGGGTATCATAGGCTCTTAACACCGGTTCGACGGCGACCCGTAGTGTCGTAATAAAATGTCCGTAGTCGACATCGGACAATGCTCCAACGCGAAGACTGACTCGCCATAGCTCACTCCCAGCAAATGGACCTTCCTTTTCAATGCGAACGTAATCGCTGCCCAGAAGCGCTTCACGTGACGACAACAGGTCGCGATTAAACTTCGATCGCACCAAATCGTAGGAATTACTCGGCGCTGGCAACGGAGGCAAAAACGTATCGCTACTAACCGTTTGGCCAACCACATCGGTTCCCGTTTCACCGAGCGTCCGACGCACCACTTTGCTGATTCGATTCACCACCTCAGCACGCTCGAGCATATTGAGCGATTCGATCGGTAGGGGTTTCGCCGCTAACTTCGGATCCTCCTCCGTTTGTGGCATGCTCGGTATTCGCACGATCATTTCCATCGGTACCAATTTCCCGAAATGATCTTCTAGCCAGGCGTAATCACGAATGATTCGGGATTGTGGATCGAACAGCTTCAAAAGTTGAACCGACGTCTTGATATGCCGGAGCCCAATGGTTCCCAAAAACAGTGCCGCAAAGCAACAAGACGCCACCAACACATGGTGCGACGTGACCCAACGTCCAAACGATGCCCAAGCCTCAGCGAACTGGCTCTGCACGGCCAATTCCTGGGCTGGCTTTTGCTGCGCGTCGACATCCGCACTCGGCCCGTCACCAAATGTGGGTGGAAACGTTTGCAGTGCAGCGGGCAAGTAGGAGAACAAAATACCGAGAGTCGTCATCACACCGATCGCGGCATACAAACCAAAGTTACTAATCGGAGCCAAGTTGCTGGTGAATAGCGAAACGAGTCCGATCGCGGTGGTTACCGACGCAAGCGTACAGGGCAAAAGAGCGTGCCGAATCGCCCGTCCGGCGGCACCGCGGGCGCCGTGACTGCGGACTTCATCATGGTAATAGTTGACGACATGGATGGCACCGCTAAGGCCCAAGACGTAAACGAGTGACGGCATGCTCATCAAAATCGCATCGACTTTTCCGCCTGTCCACCAAACCGTCGCCATACTTAGCATCGCCGAACTTCCGCCGACCACAAACACCATGATCGTAATTCGAATGCTATAAAAACACAGGTACGACAGCACGACGCCCAGCAGAAGACTGTAGCCGAGCAATCGGATAAGCGTGACGGTCCCCTCTTCATCGATCGCCAAATTGTCGACCGGCGGACCACCAAGGTGAAGCGCCGGAACCCCTGCGATCGTTTCGGCTGGTTGGCGATTAAACGGTGGGGGAGCAAGCGAAGGTGGGGGAGCCGGAGCGACACCGGATTCACGAGCCAATTGCAGCAGTCGACCTCGCGGCCCTCCCGCAACGCCTCGCCCGAGCACGTAAGGTAAATTCTTCTGAGCCACGTCGGTTAGGGTCACCAACACGCAGGTTAACCGGGGCGGTGGTGTAACCCCCACTGAATCAAAGACCTCGTACCAAACGTCAGCCTTCTCGTCGGTGGTCGCGAATTTTAATTTTTCGAGCGACCCGTCGTACTGATCTTCTAAAATACGATCGAGCGTGTTTTGGACGAGCGGTTTAAAGGTTTCAGGCAGAGAACCGCGTCGATCCTCGGGAACTTCCTCATAAAACGCCTCAGGTGTCCAAGAGAATTCGTGCGGAACCGCTGGTGCAAACAGGGTTCCCGTCAGCCGTTTCATTGCCTCACGACGTGCCAGCAGCGGTCGGCGTGATTCCTCGGTCAAATCGATCGGCCAAAGCGCGGCCCCTTCCGCCGATAATTCACTCGCAATTGAATCGCCGGTTTGCACCGTATGAAACAAGGGGGCACAAATCAATGTCGGATCATTGTGAAACGGATTGATTTCATCCTCCGCACGCCCCTGGCCGAAAGCTGTGACGAAGGTTCCATCGAGCGTGTAGGCCCCCAGCGAGCGTTTGATCGAACGGATCAGGGAAGCGGGTCCCGTCAGCGACTCCTCCCAGCGATAGAACCGTCCGTCGGGAGTGATGTAATACCATAGCCCATCCGAGGACCGGACCCATTTCTCTTGTTTGCCACCCCAATTATCAAACTGGTTTCCTGTCGATAAAAGTTCGAGCTTTTCGCCGAGTTCTTTTGCAGCGAGATAAGCTTCGGCATCGGCTCGCGATAATTTACCGGTGGGATCGTAGCTATCCGATTCGTGCCGCAGTTTTTGCTCGAGTAACTGCAATCGCTGGTCGCCGCTCGTGCATCCCTCCCAAGTCGCCAGCACGAAACTTTCGCCAACGAAATGATCGGCAAACCAATTCAGCTCGGCGGTCTCCGGAAAATCGCTCGGCAACCAATCTTTTACGTTATTCTGTTTTTCGCCCAAACTGAGGCGAGCCGCACGAAAGATCGAAGGGATCAAAAAAAAGAACGCCATCAAGATCAACAGCGCATAGGCGACCCTTAGCGGGCTGCGTCGCTCTAAGAATGGGGCGTTCATGAATCGGTGTCTTTCAAATACAGAATGACTTCAGTTTGCGATTGCAAATATCGTCATAAGGCTAACAATCGATCAATGTTTGGTCTACTCAGATTAGCCGTGTCCACTAAATTCATCCATCTCGGTCGTCCTAATTTGCTAATTACGGTATCTATACCGTTGCCATCTCTACCGTTGTCGCAGGCTTCCAATCTCCGTTTTGTCCCACCGTTCTCCAACCCAAGCAAAACACCAATGAACATCCGTTTCATTACCGCTTTTGAAACGCTACCGCTCCGGCAGCGAGTCTTGCGACCGGGTCGCCTCGCTGCGGAAGCACATTTCTCCGGGGATGAAGCCGAAACCTCGTTTCATATCGGGGCATTCGCAACAGCCGAGCCCGCCGAGGAAAAGCTCCCGAGCGACTCATTGGTTTGTATCGCTTCGGTCATGCTGCAACCGGAGCAGCGATTTGGGTTGTTTGACGCACAACGCCCGTATCAGCTTCGCGGAATGGCAACCGATGAAGCATTCCGCGGGCAACGATTTGGGGAGGCCGTGCTAAGGGCGTGCATCGCGGAATGCCGCAGACGCCACGCCGATTGGATGTGGTGCAATGCCCGAGTCGGGGCGATCGGCTTTTATAGAAAACAAGGTTTAACCGTTCATCCGGTTGAGTTTGAAATCCCCGACGCCGGCCCTCACCAAGTGATGTACATGCGAATCTCGTAGGCTAGAACGACCCGTGTCGCTCTGCTCTTCGAGCGGAAGGCTTCCACCGACTGGCTTTACCCTATTCCTCCCCCCATCCCCCCACAGACTGAAGACGTTTTCGGATGGGAGAGCCAAGCGGCAAAGTCCATACCCCGCCTGCGTCCCTTGGCGCGACATGACCCAAACCCAGCCTACCGGACACAACGTTTCGCGTGCCAATTCTGGGCTTTTCGCGTGGCAATTCGGGCTTTTCGCGTGGCAATTCGGGCTTTTCATAAGGTAATCTGGGATTTCCATGTGGTATTTCGGGGATTTTTGTGTGCCAATTCTGGGCTTTTAGCGTGGTAACCTTGGGGAATGGCACTCAATCGTCGCGGTTGCCCCAATCGACGACATGGTGCGAGTGGTCAATCCAGCGGCGACAAAAAGACGTTTTAGAGAGACCATCAAGCAGTGCCACGCTTCAACCGTTTCAGGGGTACCGATTTGAATCGCGTCTGCGCGGTCAAAGCCTTGTTCGCTAACTTGGATGGATGGATCAAAATGGAGCAGGGCTTCGAGCATTAGGTGAGTTTTACAGTCCCTTTCGCTTAGTCCGCAATCGTCGTAAATCCAAAGATGATTTTGCAGGGCGGCATCGAGAGCGTTGACGGCAGCCGTTGAGGGGGAATCCGAGTCGAGAACGGTTTCAATGGGTCCGCATTGCACGTAATACTTTGGCATGGGAGGTTCGTCCGTGATTAGGGTTGTGAAATTCAATCGCACCGTTACTGCCGGGCGACACGGCTAGAATCGCAGACCGGCGGACAAGTCTGGTCACTGCCCCCAAAATTTTTCACGGGAACCTCCATTTTCCTGCCGATTTTTTTGGGGAGAAATCTTTGCTGTCAATGTCACTCTGCTCCCCGATCGGCGTGAGAATGGGTGCATCGCGAACTTCCCGGGTCGACACATCGTCATTACCCTGCAAGTATCTACATCTAGATCCAGCCTAAAAAAAACCAACAAAACCATGAGCGATTTAATCGTCAATTCACGACTGACTCTCCCCGCCGCGGAATTGACATTCTCGGCGGCCCGTAGCAGCGGTCCCGGCGGTCAGAATGTCAACAAAGTCAATTCAAAAGTCATTTTGCATTGGTCGATGGCTGAAGCCGAAGGATTGAATGCGGGATGGCGGCGGCGATTGAAGGCGAGATATGGCAACCGCATCAATCGCGATGGCGAATTTGTTTTACATAGCGAAAAGTATCGAGACCAAAGTCGCAATTTGACCGATGTAAAAAAGCGATTGTGCGACATGTTAAAGGAATGCGAATTCCCGCCCAAACCGCGAAAAGCGACCAAACCGTCTTATGGAAGCAAACTGCGTCGACTGAATCACAAACGAGAAAATTCACAGAAGAAACAAAATCGTCGTGATCCTGGGATGAACGATTGAATCGTTCGAAACGTATTCTCAACTCCGTAACGGTTCAACTTCGATTCGAGCCTGCTATACTAATGCCTCCAAATGAACTTTGATTCTTGAAAACTCCTCGGCCTAATCTATTGAAACAATCGATGAAAAGATCGATGCATCTCGACGACATTCTGTCCGAGTGGACGTTCGACCCCTCGAATTTGAACGTGCGTCTCGTGAAGGGCAAAGACGGACGCGATGTCATCCAAATGCGGGTCGACCTGGGTGTCCTGCAGCTCGAAACGACCGGGCGTCCTGACGGGACCGCATTCAAGGAATGCGAAACCTACTTGGACCATCTACTCGTCGTTGCACTCGAGCAACCGGAGACGGTATTGACCGAAGCGGACTGCGCCGAAGTGGATCGTGAATTCATGCAGTTCTATCACCGACGTATTTGCTGGTTACGACTGCAGTACTACCACCGAGCGGTGATGGACGCGGACCATACACTGCGGTTGATGGACGTGAGTAACAAGATGAGCCCCGATGAGGACTGGACGAGTTCGCACGAACAGTATCGTCCGTTCGTCTTGTTCCATCGCACGCAAGCGGAAGCCCTCGGGGAACTTGAAGACAATACCGCCGAGGAAGCGATTCAAGCGATCAACAATGGGCTTGAGACGATGCGATCATTCTTCATCGAGCACGAAGCGGAAGAGCATTTCGATGAAGACGAATTGGTGGTCCGGTTAACGGAGATGCGAGAATCGCTGAGAAGTGAGTATGCGGTCGGCAAAACGCTCAAAGAGCAACTCCATGCTGCGGTGGAGGAAGAGCAGTATGAGTTAGCTGCCCGACTACGTGATGAATTGACACGCCGCGAAGCGAACTAGGTTCACGCAGTTTAGACCCGCGAAGCGAACGAGATTCGCGCACCCATTAACCCGCGAAGCGAACGAGTGCCAATACCGCGAACAATCGACCCGTCAACTCCTCTTCCGATCATGTCACCTGCTCGGCTCGGGTCGTCGACGTGGCTATTGCATCTTCGCTGGATGGCGGTAGCGGGACAGATCATCACGATCTTCATTGCCAACCTATTGGTGGATTTGGGCGATGTCTTTGTCCCCCTGATTCTACTGGTCGGCTTCACCGCCATCACCAACGTCATCTATCTGGTTTGGTTGCGTTACCAACATGCCGGACCGCTACAACGGCAATTGGAACAGAGCGAAGTCTCAGGCCGATTCCATGCTGCTGATTGGGAGGGCGAACCGAGCCTTTTACAGTCGGTTGCATTAGCCATCATGTTGCTCGACCTGCTGACGCTAACAATCATGCTTTACTTTAGCGGGGGAGCCGACAATCCATTCACCTTCTTTTACTTTGTGAACTTAGCGGTCGGCGGGGTCATGATTCGGCCAAAATCGGTTTGGTTGATGCCCGTTTTCGCTGTCGCGGGCTACATGATTTTGTTGCGGTCCTCGATCCCCGTGGAAATCCTTACCATCGAAAAACCCAACGTCAACTTTGACTTTCGCGCCAGTTCACTGCTATTTGCGTTTTCAGCCTGTGCGGCAGTCGTGACTTATTATGTCACTCAGACTGCTGGAGAACTTCAGCGACGGGAAGAAGAACTGCGCCGCGCTCAAGCGGACCGAGCAACCAGTTATCGACTCGAAGGATTGACAACGCTGGCGGCCGGAGCGGCTCACGAATTGGCAACGCCACTGTCGACCATCGACGTCATCGTCCGCGAAATGTCGCGGCACCTCGAAGGAGTCGAAAAACCACAATCGGTCAATACCGACTTGCAATTGATCGATGGTCAACTCGAAATGTGCAAGCAAATCTTGGCGAGAATGCGGAGCGCCGCTGGCGACTCCATGGCGCAACAATGGGACCAAACCAACGTCGGCGAGCTAATCGATACGACGCTCGAAGGTATCCGTGACCCCCACCGGGTCGATATTGACGATGAGGACCTTGGGCCCATCGAAGATCAAACGCTGTGGGTGCCGCGTGAAGCCATCGCCCAAGCCTTTCGCAATCTGATCCACAATGGGCTCGATGCGAGTCCCGCCGATGGGCGAGTCCAATTGGATGCAAAGATCATCACAGTCAAACGATCAGGGCAGGAGGAGGCCTTTCTCGAATTGACGGTCCAGGATTCGGGGCAAGGGATGAGCGAGGAGGTGCTTGAGCGTGCGGGCGACCCTTTCTTTACGACCAAAGAACCGGGGCGAGGAATCGGGCTGGGACTCTTTTTGACACGAAACGTGATCTCCCAACTCGGCGGTGAATTGGTTTTCGAGTCGACCGTCGGCCATGGCACCAAAGCGATCGTCCGTTTACCGATGGCTCAGCCCGATCATCGCAAGCCAAACGCTGGCTAGCAACCTGGGGCAGTCGTCTTCGCGTTGACGGTACCGGCGATTCCCACCGTTCCCTGATCCAAACCAGTGCTGTCGGCCAAACGGCGAATACTCTGTAACCTTATTTTTTGGTTGTGCCAGATCACGAGGGCTGTAAAAATATGCCGTAACGCGGTAAATTGACGCGTGACAAAATGGTAGTTTGATAAGTCCCTCATCAATTGTGAACGACAATCGTGCAAATGAATGATCCCAACGGCGACGTAGCGCCCATCCATAACGCTGAAACCGTTGGCGCGGAAAGCATTCTATTGGTCGATGACACCCTGGTGCTCCGAGAGCGGTTATCGCTGGCAATGCAACAACGAGGGTTCCGTGTCGAAACGGCAGGCGATTACGATGAAGCGGTCGAAGTTTTCAGCAGCCGCCCGACCGACTTGGCGGTTCTCGATTTGCGGATGCCAGGCAAGAGTGGTCTCGAATTGTTGCGAAAACTGCTGCAAATGAAGCCTGACACCCGTATCATCCTGCTCTCGGGTTTCGGCAGTATCCCAACATCCATCGATGCAATTCGTGCTGGCGCGGTTAATTTCCTCAGCAAACCTGCCGATGCCGACGATATTTTATCGGCCTTCATGCGCGGCGATAAACCAATTGTCCCCGAAGGTATCGTCGCCTTTCCCGCCCCCTCTCTTGCCCGCAACGAATGGGAACACATCCACCGCGTGCTTTCGGAATGCGACGGAAATATCAGCGAAGCTGCCCGCCGACTCGGTATCCATCGTCGATCGCTACAGCGGAAATTACGCAAACGGGCACCGGAAGACCCATGTGTCCCCGACGCCTGTGACGAAAACGAAACGTCCGATTCCTAAAGCGTTTCGGCAAAACCTAGCGATTTATCCAGATTGAAAATTAGGGTTGGTCGTAGTGGACGAGACCTTGACGCACCACGAGCCGCCTTTCGCCCCTCGCTCTGAACGAATTCACGCTCGCGTAGCCTTATCTTTCTCCCCCCCGTAAAGATTCTCCCACCCGTAAAGACGACGACGCGCTTTCGATATCGAGAGAATCGGTAAATTCACTCTATCCCAAGCATGATCGGGCCGATAAGCAAACAATAGTTGACTAATTAGATCAACTATGTATGATTCGTTAACGCACGAGTCCATTGAGCAAGGGAAGTCGCCAAAACATGAATTTGTATTCGATTAGCCAGGATCCCGCGGGTGGGAATCCCTCGGCCGGAACGCCGTCTAGCGAAAACGTTCCCACGCAGGCACAGGACTCGGCGCAAACGCCCGCTCAGGGTGCTTTGGCAGCTGATCCGCCACTTGAACCGACCGAATCGCTGTTGGCAGAATTGAAGCGTGACAGCGACCGACTGGAAAGCGCCAGCCCGCAAGAGATTCTACGTTGGACCGTCGACCGTTTTGCACCTCACTTCACGATGGCAACCGCGTTTGGCCCCGAGGGAATGACGATTATCCACATGTTGGCTGAAATCGCTCCAGAAACTCCCATTTTCAATCTCGAAACCGGCTATCAATTCAAAGAAACGCTGGAACTCCGCGAGACCATTAAAGTCCGCTATGGCATCGAGGTCGAATACAAGTACCCCGAGACGACGGTCGAGGAGTATGAGGCAGCCAATGGCGGGCCCGTCTACAAGACCGATCCCAATCGATGCTGTTTTGACCGCAAATTGAGCGTTTTGCATAAGGCTGCCCGCGGTTGGCATGCGTGGGCCAGTGCGATTCGCCGCGATCAGAGCGAGGATCGAGCGAAAGCACCGATCGTGGGCTGGGACAAAAAGTTTCAACTCGTGAAGGTGAGTCCATTGGCGAATTGGACCAAGAAAGAGGTATGGGATTTGATTCTCAAGGAGAGCATCCCCTACAACCCTCTGCACGATCAAGGTTTCCCAAGTGTCGGTTGTTTTCCATGCACGCGAGCGATCGCAGCGGGCGAAGACGAGCGTGCGGGGCGTTGGTCGGGCTTCCAAAAAACCGAGTGCGGCCTTCATTCGTCTTAGGGCTATTGAGCAAACGAGTGCAATTCAACAAAAAAAGCGTTTTTCAACCGGTAAAGGGAGGACAGCGATGGTCATATCGGCTCGGGTGCATTACGCATGTCTGGCAATGCTGGAGTTGACGATACGATCGGGAAACTCGGCTCCGGTTACCGTCCGCGAAATCACCGATCAGCACAATATCCCGGGACCTTTTCTGGTTCAGATCCTACGACCGCTCAAAAAAATGGGCTGGGTCGAGAGTGTTCGAGGCAGCCAAGGCGGATATCGGCTGTCGGTTGACCCAACTCAGATTACAATATTGGATATCGCCGAAGCGATGAGCTGCCTGGATAAGAACAGTTTCTTGACCGAATCGTCCACGGATTCAGCGGCAACGCTGCAAGAAATCTGGGATCAGGCGAATGAATCATCTCGACTGGTGTTGAGCGGGCTGCGACTTAGCGACGTCGCCGAGCGATGTCAACACGGGGCGGCGATGATGTTTTATATTTAGCGAAACTTTCTTTTCAAGTCGCTGTTTAAACATTATGAACAAAAAACAATTTTTAACGCTGACTTTCGTTCTAACCGCATCATTGGTGTTGTCGCCGCTCGCAATGGCACAGCGAGGAGGTGGAGGCGGACGCGGAGGCGGAGGTGATATGGGCGGCGGACGCGGCGGTGATACAGGCGGCGGACGCGGCGGTGCTACAGGCGGCGGACGCGGCGGCGATACAGGCGGCGGACGCGGCGGTGATACAGGCGGCGGCCGCGGTGGTGATACAGGTGGCGGCCGCGGTGGTGATACAGGTGGCGGCCGCGGTGGTGGACGAGGCGGTTTTGATCCCAGCGATATGCTGCAACGGCTCGACACCAACAATAACGGCGTACTCGATCCCGACGAACAAAAGGACGGTCCTGGCAAATTTATCGTCGAACGAATGGCCAGATCCGACAGCAGCATTAGGCCAGGATCCTCCATTCCTCTGCGCAAAATCTCGGATTCATTCCAACAAATGCGTGGTGGTGGTGGTGGTGGCGATGATAATAATAAGGGTGGCTCGCAGAAAAGTGACCCGGATGCCGCATTGACCGCCATGCTTCTTGTCCCCGGCTTTGGCGTCGACACGCTCCCAACTCCACCTTTGGGTTTTGGGCCCAACGCGGCCATGATGTCAGTGGAGGTCCAAGCGGAAGATAAGGCGGAAGCTGAAAAAGTCCTGCGTGAATACGACCGTGACAGAGATGGGCAATTGTCGGCGGAGGAACTTCGACGGGGTCGGTTTGCAGGTGAGCCGCTCGATTTTGATTCCAACCAAGATGGCAAACTTTCGGTGGTCGAATTGTCCGTTCGTTATGCCCGCCGCCGTGAAGTAAAACAAACCGAAGATGCTGCTCGTAAACGTAGCGGCGAAGATCAGAGAAGGAATGACCGAAACGCGTATAGCGAAGTCGATTACTTCAATGGACGCCAATCCTATCGCATCCTCGATGGCTCCGGTTCCGCCAATGGCGTTCCTGGTTTCTTTTCCGACAAGGATGCCAACGAGGATGGGCAAGTCACGATGGCCGAATTCGCTGACGAGTGGACCGAGGAATTGGTCAATGAGTTTTTCAAATCCGACCTGAACCGAGACGGCATCATCACGGCGGAAGAAGTGCGTCTAGCGGTGGAACAGGGCGTCCGAGTCAATGCCCCCCAAAGCAATGCGTCTTCAAACGCATCGGCTTCGCGTGCCTCTTCTTCTTCAAAAGGCAGCTCGTCGGCAGCGTCAAAAATGGACGACAAGCTGATCCAGTACGCTGAGCGAATCATTCAGCGAAACGACGGCAATCAAGATGGTGTGTTAACGGCATCGGAGTGGGAATCGATGCTGATGAATCCGGCTCCCGCGGACGCGGATAAAGATGGACGCATCACCGCGGAAGAATACGCTCTTTGGATGCACCAACGGTCGAACCAGTAACCAAGACTTTCGACGACGGCTAGCGGTACTTTGCGGCCATGCTTTGTACCGCTTCGGCAACGGCGGCGCGAAACGCTTCGGGTTCGATGACTTCCGCTTCGGTCCCCAACGCCAACACCTTCGGCAAAACTTCGCGTGGATGGGAAGCGGGGACGGTTAAGATCGAGGTACCATCGGACTGCGATTCAAGCTTTTGTTCGGGATGCCATGGATCTTCGCCGACCCAAGCAGCGGCCCGGTCGCCAAGTTGAATTCGAACCATCGTCGGTGACTCTCCCGAGAAAATCCCAATACTGCGACCAAGCCGATCAGATAAATCAATGTCGGGGTCTGGTTTGAAGTACTCGTCAAGCGCAATCGCATGGCGAAACCGATCGAGCTTCCAATTGCGAAGTCGCTCGGCAGGATTCTCGACCTCCGGTGCAGCTGCGACCACATAGATGCTGCTTTGGTAAACGGCTAACCCATACGGTTCGATTCGCCGTGTCGATACCGGCTTGCCCACCGGGGCATACTGAATTTCGACGATGCGGTGCTCAAGAATCGCACGGTTGATCGTTTTCAGCATTCCTTCATGCTGCTCGTATGTTTTACTCGGAGTCCCGAATACATGCAGCGTCTTTCGGTACCGGTCGTAATGTTCGTACATCCCCGCTGGCAAAGCATCTTTCACCTTATTCCAGAAAGTCTCGATACCACGCCAGTACTGAGTCCCAAGTAGCGGAAAAAGCAGTTCGCGACCGATCGACAGCGAAATCAACTCCGTCGCCGAAATCCCGATTTCATGGACGCTCTTATTGTTTCGAGCCAGTTTGTAGACCTTGCCTCGCTCTAAAGTCTCGGTGCGGATTCCATAGCCTGACGCCTCGAGCGCTTCCAAATCTCTCCGCACGGTGCGTCCATGAAGCGTGGTCAACCCCAGATCGCTAATCAATTCGGTCCTCAATTCGTCGATCGTACTGCCGAATCGAGAAAACTCCAGAAGTTGAAGTAGCTTGTGTTGTCGAATTAATTGCTCGTTGCGTGCCAACTTGAATCTCCGTCCGTGTGAATCGATCGTTGTCCAAATTGTCATCAAGCGGCGACGACGTGGGAAGTCCCCCAACAACTACTTGATTTTCCGTTCGACCATCGCCCGGTTTCTTCCCGAGTTCTTGGCACTATACAACAGCCGGTCGGCACGTTCGAACCAAGTGGAACCCGTATCCGATTCTCGCAACATCGACCCACCCACCGAAATCGTTAATTTCCCTGAGTAGGCTCCCGTTTCACGTTTTTCCATTTCATTGCTGGCAAAAAATTCGCAAATCGTTTCAGCCTGTTCGACACCACCGTTGGGCTGCTCGGTGCTCAAGAAGACGGCAAACTCGTCACCACCATAGCGGGCAACGGATGCATCAACCGCGAGTCGCTCCAAATGAGTGGAAACGAACTTTAAGACTTGATCGCCGGTCGAGTGACCAAACGTATCATTGACATACTTGAACTTATCGAGATCAATGAGTAACAAAATGGAATGGCGATTGGATTGTTGCCGGTGATTGATAGCATCGTTTACCATCGTCTCAAAGAACAGGCGGTTGCCGACGCCCGTCAGCGGATCTTTCATTATTTGCTTTTGGGATTCCAAATAACGATCCCGCAAATAGCGGATCTGGCTTCGGGATTCATCAAGACCAATCGCCATTTTGTCAATCTGCGATTGAATGGCACGGTTACTGGCTAAGATGGAATCGATGCACATTTTCAACGTTTCCGGTGCAAGTTGCTGCGTCTCAACGCGGTCACTCATTTTTCCGGTCGCATCTTGAAAATCGTCATGCGTGGATCGCTGTTCCGAGAGAATCGATTCAACATCCTCGATCGTTAGTGACAATTGTTCTCCCAAGTCACCGGTGATCGCCGCACGATCGTTCCACGCGAGAAACTGCTCGTGCAGTTGATTTAGCAACTCATAATCCGCTGACTTTGCATCGTGGATGGCGTAAGAGAGTTGTTCGTTGATGGGCGGGCAATTGCCTTCCGCGTAGCGATACCATACTTCATAGACATTCGGCGTCGGTGGCGTTTGAAACTTTCCAATGTACCCGAGGGCTTGCCTCGCGTATTCAGCAGCATTGGCAACGTCGATCGTTTTCTTGTCACGGATCTTTGGCGCGCAACTCACTTGATGTTCCCTTGTCTCGACAGGTGAATCCAGTTGCCCCACAAGGATGTCATCGGAATTTGGACACCGATCATTGATACAATTGGCGAAAAAACAATTGAGTTCGCTTCAGCTGACGGAACGATAAACTCGCAACACGGCTCTCGACGTGAAACGGATGGCCGGGGATCTCGCCCCTACAACTGGTCTTGAGAGCCAGGAACCTCCGTAAACCGCATCATCACGCAGGAGCCTGATAACAAGCGGCAAGCAACCTATTTTATCTTCCTCTCCACCATCACTCGGTTTCGCCCTGCGTTTTTCGAGCTATACAGCAAGCGATCCGCACGCTCGAACCAGCTCGAACTGCTGTCTTCGCTTCGCAGCAACGCCCCGCCAATCGACGTGGTCAATTTCCCCAACATCTCACCGGTTTGGTTAACGGACAACCTGTTCTTGGCAAAGAATTGGCAAATCGCATCACCATGTTGGACACCGTCGTTCAGATTATCGGTCGTAATAAAGACCGCAAACTCATCACCTCCATAGCGGGCAACGGAGCCGCCTACGACGAGACGCTGCAAATGCAAACTAACGTATTTTAATACCTGATCTCCCGTCGAATGACCAAAGCTATCGTTGACCAATTTGAAATTATCGAGATCAATTAGCAACAAAAAAACATGGCGTTTTGCACGGTCGGGGCTCTCGATCGCATTGTTCAGACAGTTGTCAAAGAACAGGCGGTTGCCAACACCGGTCAACGGATCTGTCATCAGCTTTTTCTGTGACTCAATGAAGTTCTCCCGCAACTGGCCAACCTGATTGCGCGATTCGTCGAGTCGGCTGGCCATCTTGCTTAACTGCCTTTGCATCTGCTTATTGCTATCAAGGATTGAAGCAAGACATGCTTGCAGAATATCTGGAGAAACATCCTTGTCCTGGTGGTCGATCGCATCGCTTGCTGAACCAATGGCGGTCTTGAATTCATCCTGGGCGGTAAGCTGATCGGAGATGATCGATTCGACATTTCCGATCGCAAACGATAGCTGCTCGCCAAGTTGGTAGCTCAGTTCACCGGTATCATTGGTTGAGAAGTACTGATTGTAAAGCTTTAACAGCAGTTCGTAATCAGCGGTCTGGGCGTCATTGACAGCATAAGAAAGTTGATCACGAAGGGCCTGCAGCTGGCCTTCGGCATAGCGATACCAAACCTCGTACACATTCGGCGTTGGTGGCGTTCGGAACTTGGCAACATACCCAAGCGCCTCTTTGGCATAGCCAAACGCTTTGGTGACGTCCTCGCCTTGCCTTTTTCGTTTTTCTTTGATGCAAATGCTCATTCGATTTTTGCCCCTTCATATTGAGCTTATTGCTTTAGTCTGTCTTCTTTATCGGACTTAGGAAGCATCAAGCTCGATCGGTCTTGCACGAAGAGCAGGGTATATCCGTTATTTCTAGGCAAACCGGCCCCTGGTAGAGGTACGGGAACAAAGCGTGCGAGGGGTCGGGAATGGCTAATCACCGGTAGCCGATGCCCAATGACAACCACTCAAGCTCGGAAAAGTTGACGTAGTCGTCACCGGCCCCGGCATCCGCAGCTTTCCTGCATTCTCAAGAAAAAGAATTTTCGATCGTTCGGTCGGTGAGGGATGCGAGCTCGAATCCTCCAAAATCTCTCTTTCATTTTTCGGTCGATTTTCACTAAAGTTGCACCAACACTCTGACCGACAGGCCACACCGATGGAGCGACGACGGTTTGAAACGTTTTGCGACCATTTTGATTTTCCTAATAATGCTTGCGGTCGTTGCTGCGCCCAAAGCGGTCGCACAACAAGCGTCTCCGCAAACAGCGTCGCAAACAGCGGCCCCGTCGATCGTCCAGCCTGAACCACTTAAAATTCCGGCTCAAACGCTTGATGTCCTTGGTGGTGGCCCCGAGCAATGGACGAGCCCCGAGGGATTGACGAGTAGCTTGAAGGTGCTGCTGCTTTTGACCGTCCTCAGCATGGCTCCGGCGGTGTTGTTGATGACCACTTGCTATGTCCGCATCATCATTGTGCTCGGTTTGCTGCGACAGGCGATTGGTCTTCAATCGATGCCGCCGAGTCAAGTGATGACGAGCATCGCGTTGTTCATGACCTTGTTCGTGATGACCCCCGTATGGACTCGCGTCTATGATGACGCGATCGAACCTTACACCAATCCCGACGTTACGATGTCGATGGAAGAAGCCTACGAAGCGGGCTCGATACCAATTCGCGATTTCATGTCACGGCAAATTGATGTTGCTGGGAACCATGATGACGTTCATCTGTTTTATGGTTATATGGATCCCGACGCCACAGCACCAAGTTCGTTTGAAGACGTTCCGCTGCGAGTGCTGTTGCCCGCATTTATCTTGAGTGAGCTCAAGACGGCGTTCTTGATGGGATTTCAGATCTATCTGCCATTCCTAATCGTCGATTTGGTAGTCGCCAGCGTCACGATTTCGATGGGGATGCTGATGTTGCCACCAGCGATTATCTCGTTGCCATTCAAGTTGCTATTGTTTGTGTTAGTCGACGGGTGGCGATTGGTGGTCGAGATGCTAATGAACAGTTTTGGAACATTGGGATGAGTCATACCTCAAGCAAGATTGTTCCCAAACTCCTACTTTGTAACGAGTAAGGATACCTGCGGCCATGGCCGCGGGATCACCCTATACGAATGAGAATAAGCACGATGATCGATACAGCGACGGCGGTTGACCTTTGCCGAACGACGATGGTTTCAGCCGTTATCACGGCCGCTCCGATGCTGCTCGTTGGCATGGCGGCGGGTTTGACGATTGGTCTCTTGCAAGCTTTGACCCAAATCCAAGATCAAACCGTGGCATTTGTTCCCAAAATATTGGCGATGGCTGCTGTCCTCATTGCCTGTACCCCTTGGTTGATCGAGCACATGGTCGAGTTCACTCGCATGATATTTGTTAACGCAGGGTCGCCTTGATGGGATCGGAGGAATTCCAATCGTTCGTCCAGTACGCCATCGACCATCTCGTCCTCGGTGTCCTTGTCCTGACTCGGCTCAGCACGTTGCTGATGTCGATGCCCGCGGTTGGTGTCGGTGTGCCCCGGCGGGTACGAGCTTTCTTAGCCGTCACGATGACGGTGTTGTTGCTTCCCCCCGTCGCCGCCAATCTTGACCCCGGTTCGCTGCCAGCCCTTGACAACCTAGTTGACCTTGCAATCGCGATCGCGCGCGAGGGAATCATTGGTTTGCTGATCGGTGCAACGATCCAACTGATCGTGACAGGGCTTCAGTTAGCGGGCGAAGCGATGAGTAGTACCGGGGGGATGCAGCTTGCCAACTCGGTCGATCCGACAACCAAGAGCAATATGCCGACACTCGCTACGTTCATTGGAATTTTTGTCACCGCGGTCATGTTCTGTGTCGGAGGTCATCGAATGATTCTACAAGTTCTGGTCGATAGTTTCGATGCGTTGCCGGCGGGGAATGTCACCTTTAGCGATTCGATGATGAGCTTGATCGTCGAACAATTAAGCGCTGGCGTGGTCGCCGGAATCCGTGTCTCGGCTCCCGTCGTAGCTACACTTCTATTGAGCAATCTACTGACCGGACTCATCAGCCGTACGCTGCCACAGATCAACGTCTTGGCGATTGGACTTAGTCTGAATGCATTGGCGTTATTGGTAGTCACCACATTGACGATAGGATCAGTAAGCTTGATTTTCCAAGATGAGCTAGCCAAAACCATCGACCGTCTCAACAACCTTTGGTGATTGAATCATGGCCGATAGTGGTGCCGACAAGAAGCATTCCGCAACCGATAAACGACGTCGCCAGGCGCGTGAAGAGGGGCAAGTCGTTCGCAGCCAAGACTTGACGTCGGCCGCGCTTCTCTTGGCTGCCTTGGGATCACTTTGGATGCTCGGCGGACCGGCAACCGAGATGCTAGCAGGATCCATTGCCGATGCCCTTTCAACGCCCCGCATCGCCTCGCCGAATACCAACGATGCCTCGAATTGGCTGCTGACGACCGCAACTCGGTTGGGGATCGCAACGGTGCCAATCATGCTAACGATGATGGTCGCCGCGATTTTGATCAATGTCACTCAGAGCGGACTGGTTTTGTCGCCCCAAAAACTCGCTCCCAAACTCAGTCACTTGAGTTTGCTAGCGGGTGCCAAACGGATTCTTTCGGTCCAGGGTGTTGCCAAGCTGGGGTTCGGGATCTTTAAAGTTGGCATCATCGGCGTTGTTGCTTATTTCGCAGTACGAAAGTACCAAGAACCGATACTGGGTTTGGCATCGATGTCGATCCCACAAATCGCTTCCACGATGTTTCATTGTTTGCTTGGCGTTTGCGTTTGGGTCGGCGGTGCATTGTTCGTCTTGGCTATTTTGGAGTATGCATTCCAAAAGTGGAAATTCGAGCAAGACCTGATGATGACGGACCAGGAGGTACGCGACGAGATGAAAGAGAGCGAAGGGGACCCGCAAGTCGCCCAACGGCGCCGTCAAGTCCAACGCCAAATGATGCAGCAACGAATCGCCAGCGAAGTGCCGAAGGCCGACGCAGTGGTGACGAATCCGACCGAGTTAGCGATCGCGATCAAGTACGATCCGAAAACGATGCAAGCTCCGATCGTATTGGCCAAGGGAGCCGGTTCGGTGGCCCAGCGGATCCGCCGTTTGGCACTTGAAAATGGTGTACCGGTGGTTGAGCGTAAACCGTTGGCCCAATTGCTCTACAAAACGGTCGACATTGGCGAATCGATCCCGGCGGATCAGTACCAAGCCGTCGCCGAAGTCTTGCGATACGTATACCAATTGCAAGGCAAGCAGGTGCCGAAAGCAGGATAAAACAACGGGGCAGGCTTCCATGCGTCTCTTCTCAAGCACGAGCAACGAAAAGCCTGTCTCACGGAAACGTCACGTCTCGGAGAGACGCGGCTACATAATACCGTTCAATTTGCCAGATTTCCTGGCCAATCTGCTTGCCGCTTTCCGCTACGTGGTCAATACTTGATAGGCATGCTTGATCTTTCTTTCACGTTCCTCTTTTTGTCCTGAGATTGCAGGTGGCGACACAACGTCTAACGAAACACAATGCGGCAATGATCCGCACCGCAGCTGCTTTGATGCGCGACCGTAATGCTGATGCGATGTTGATGTTGTTAGATGGCTCGACGGATTGGAAAAAGATCGCGGAGTTGGTCCAACCCATCGACAAACCAATCATCGTGGCTGTCGACTCCCCCGAGGACCTAGAAGGTGCTGCGGAGGCGGGTCTCAAGCCGTTAGCGCTGAACAAGGAAAAAGCGCCGTTGCTCGAGCGACTTCAACATGCCTTGCTCGAATCCGCAGCAGATGAATTCATTCGTACCAATGGTGAGGTGATCGCTCTTTACAGCGGTTTTCAACAAGGCCGACTCGATTCGATCAGCCATTTGCAAATCGACGAACGCATGCGGCAATTAACCGTCCGCGACCTGCAATCGATCGAAAGTCGCGTCCCTCTAAAAACAATCAAAGCGGTCATCGATTTGGCGGCACAAATTGGCCGCGAAGGCCGTGAAGGCAAACCCGTCGGCACGCTTTTCGTCGTCGGTGATACCCGTCATGTGCTCGATCATGCCAACGACAGCGGAGTCGATCCGTTTCGAGGTTACAACCGCAGACAACGGAATTTGCTCGACAAAAAGGTTCAAGAAGACGCCAAGGAAATCGCTCAATTAGATGGTGCGTTTATTATCAATAGCGATGGTGTGATCGAAAAAAGCCGCCAAATGCTAGAGGTTTCCCACGACGCATTGACGATGAGCAAAGGACTCGGTGCCCGGCACTGGGCCGCGGCGGCGATCAGCCAAAAAACCAAAGCGATCTCGGTCGTCGTTAGCCAATCCACCGGAACCGTCCGGCTCTACCAAAACGGGCTACTGGTGATGCGAATCGAACCGATGGACAAGAATGTGAAATGGCAGGAGTTCAACTTCGAACCACCCACCAGCAGCAACCCGCCCGAAGCGTAGGCGGGACTTCAATCCTGGTATTGCAAACCCTGTCATGCACGCAAATGGGACGGTGTTAGCCAACCCAGATAGCACAATCACAACCCGCAGCAAGCCCCCTCGAATTCGTATTGGATTTGGCTTGATACGCCAGTGCAAAGTCACTCGTTCCGCTATCTGCAAAGCCAAAACCCACGTCCGCCAGTCTGCTGACATGGAACTGAGCGACGCCCAGACCATCGCCCACATATCCTGAGAGACGCAACGAAAGAAGAACCCAAATGGTAGGATAAACGCAATCAAGTCAATCGGTTAGTGGGTGGCACCATCTGTGATCTGTTACAATCGAAACAGTTACAGTGTGGCGTGGACCTAAACCGCGCTTTGAATAATCTTGACTAAATTGAACATGAAATCCAGCAGCACCTCCTCGCTCTTGGAAAGGTTACTTGGATTGAGATGCAAGGTGTGTTTGACCAACTCGCCGAGACGTTCCGTATACTTGGCTTTGAGTGCTGCCCGTTCTGCTGAGGTCAAGATTTTGTAGAAGGTGGTTCCATTGTTGACCAGCTTTTGACTAGTCGCATTCAGTACAGGACGGATTTCGCGAATGTCAACGACGCCCGGCCCGACCAGAACATTAAAGAACAGATTTGCACCTGCATTAAAAAAGACGTCTCGCGTGAATCTGGCGTTCTTAATGTCGCCGCTGTTGATCCCTTTGGTCACATCCTCGGTAAAACTGGCGACTGTCGGCGGGATCGCGTAGGCGATTCGGCCTGCATATTTTGCAACCAGCGGATTTGAGATTGCTTTGGCCACGACGGTCGAACTCGTAAAGGCCTTCGAAAGCGACGCACCAAATGCACCGCCAAACGCTCCAAACGCAGCTCCAATAAATGTTTCTGTTACGAGTGCGAAACCGCGTTTGCCACCCGCATAGGCGCCGACGAAGGAGAACACGCCCCCAATCAAGCCACCCGTCACGGTCGAGGCAACCTGAACTTCCGCGAGTGAAAACGGAGTCTCGCCAGTCGGATCCACATAGGTGACGGGGTTGTTATTTGCATAGAGGTATCGATGTAGCGATTGAGGATCTGCCAGATCCCCTTGAGCGGGGTCTCTTGATATGAATCGCTGGAGAACCGGATCGTAGTAACGCGCCCGCAGGTAGACCAGTCCTTCTTCGCCTCCTAAATGCTCCGCAGCAAAACCAAGTTCACTCGGCCAATTCCCTTCCGACTCGATAACCATTCCAAATGCATCGTATTGGTGTCTCGCCGCGATCACCCCCGATTCGTCAGCGATGGCTATCACGTCGGTTGATCCGTCGAGCAACATGTAGTGATGATGCTCTGCGGCATCGGATTGAATCAGCGGGCGATCACCGTAGACATAGTAAAATGCCTCGGCACCCTCGTCTCGATATTCGCCGACAACTTGAGTGACGCCGGACAAGTCAAACGGATCATTCGCATAAATTGTTTCCTCATCGCCGACGGACCGCGAAAGTCGATAGCCACTCGCGTCGTACTGGTACGTCACGTCCACGTCGCTACCAACAACCCGAATCAATTGTCCTTCAGCATCATAGCGGTATTCAATCGTCTGTTCGCCCACCGTTTTCGATTGCAGTCGGCCATCTTCGTCATAGGTAAAAGAAACCATGCCGCTAGAGACGACTTGATCCAACAAGTTGTAAACGAGCGTCGTTTCCGTCTCACCAACAATTCGGGTGATCGCGTTACCCACAGCGTCATAGGAGTGTGATTGTTGATAAAGGATCAAGCCATCGCCATCGTAATGCGTTTCGTCGACGAGCCATCCACGATCATTGTAGCTGTACTCTACCAAACGACCACTGTCATAACGGGCTTCGCTTCTCCGTCCTGCTGCGTCATACGCATATTGCACACTCGCCAGCACTTCTTCGCCACGGACGTACTGGGCAAGTGTCATTCGGCTAAATGAATCGTAGGCGAATTCCGCTTCGATTCCGTTTGGATAGTCGATTCGGGTGACGTTGTCGCGAGAATCGTAGTGGTAGGAGACAACCGCGTCGTCCGTTGTGGTCACCGATTTGATTCGCCCAAGTTCATCGTAGGTGTACTGCGTCGTCTTCGCTAAGCCATCAGCGAACGACTGGGTAACGCTCTGCCTCAAGCCACGAGCATCATAAGTGTAAATCAGCTCGGTGTCATTGGGAAATTCAATTTTCGTTGGTCGCCCCGTCGTGTCATACTGGTATCGAGTCGTACCTTGGTCATTAATGCTTTCGGCAAGCGATCCATCATCGTTATAGACAAACGATTCGCTTAGTCCGTCGGCGAAGCGACGTTCGACGACTCGCCCATTACGGTCCATCGTTATGTCGGTCTTGGAACCATCGCTATCGATTTGCGAAGTCACAAGTCCAGCTGCATTGTAGATGGTCCTTACGGTCGATCCATCGGGGTAGACCTTCGAGACCAATCGCCCTGCTTCATCGTATTGAAACTGAGTGGTTCGCCCCAAGGCATCGGTCTGCTCAGAAATCAAGTTGTCGTCATTGTAGACGAAGTGCGCACTTGATCCGTCCGGGTTCATGACGGTGACGAGGTTGCCTACTAGGTCGTAAGCGAATCGTTGAACCTGCCCCAGCGGATCCATCACGGCGATAAGTTCACCCTTGGTGTCGTATTCGCGTTGGATCCGTGATCCGTCTGCAAAAACTGTCTCGACAGCAAGTCCACGATCATCGTAAATGGTCTCGGTCGTATAGTCGCCACGATCGGTCACATGAGTCAACCGTCCCGCCAGATCGTACTGATAGCGAGTGATGCCGCCGAGCGGGTCGGTTTGTGAAATTAACCGACCTGTCGGATCGTAGTCGTAAGTCGTGGTCGCACCGGAAGGATCTTCTCGCGTGATTAAGCGACCGACGGGATCATAGCCGTTTTTGATCGTGCCGCCGTCGGGCAAGTCGACGCGAATTTGGCGTCCCAGTGCATCGTAGACAAAGAGAACCGCGGCCCCCGTTTCATTCACCAATCGAACGAGTTCCCCCTTCTCGTTGTACTCTCGCGTTTGAGCATGGTTCAACGAGTCCTCAAACATGGTTTCCTGTTGGTTGCTGTCATAACTGATCGAGAAGGCCTCAACGCCCTCCGCATCAATCACGCTCGCCAATTCTCCGGTACCATCAAACACTAATTTAATTGAAGCGCCCGTTTCTGAGCTCGCTTCGTTATACAGGCCCCGCGAATCGGTCTTAAATTCGTATCGAGTTCCTCCCGCAGTTTCAAAAGTGATCGGAGTTCCAGTCGCATCATAGGTCTGTGTTTGCGATCGCCCCAAGGGGTCGGACACCGACGTTTGGTTTCCCATCGCATCATAGGTGAATGTTGTTCGATTACCGTCTGCATCCGTTTCTGACTCGATGAGCCCTTTCGAATTGACGGATCGCTGCACGACCATATTGCCCTGCAAATCGATTCGTTTAACGAGATTACCTTGTTCGTCATACTCAAATCGCAATCCGCGTCCGGTCGGATCGACCCATGACGTCAAGCGGTCCCCACTGGCATAACTAAATCGAGTGATGCCTCCATCGGCTTCAGTGCGCATTAACAAGTTGCCGGTGGAGTCGAATGTTTGCCGCGTGATTTCACCATTCGCGTTGACGACCTCGATGAGATTGTTATTGGAATCAAAACTGCGCTGCGTCACGCCGCCAAGAGGATCCGTTGAGTGGACAAGGTTTCCACGATTGTCGTATTGGTGAACGGTCACGGCACCATCAACATCTTCAATCACTTCTTGCCTCAGCGATGCATCCACATCGAACTGGACTTCACGCCCCGAGGCGTCCGTTCGTTTCGTTAGCCGTCCATTGGAATCGTATTCGTTGCGAACAATTGGCCTTTCAAGGGGGTCAATGATCTCGGTAATTCGATGTTGTCCATCGTAAGACACTTTGGTGTCGTAGCCATCGGGGTCAACAACTCGTACAAGATCGCCGGACGAATACAGATACTGTGTGACTCCCCCTTCATTGTCGCCAATCGAAACAATACGCCCTCGACTATCTCGCCTCAAGTGAACCATCGACTGATCCGAATCGTTCAAGATTGCCGCGTCCGTAAAGCGAATCGTATTGCCATTTCGATCATCGGCCGAAAGAAGCTTGCCTGTCCCACCATCAATTCGATAGGTAATTTTTTCGCGTGTCGTCAATACATACGCACCGCCAAAACTTGGACTGGCAGGGTTGTACGGAATGCCGCCCGGGGCGTACAGTTCGCCCTGTTCGTTGACCTGCAGGTAGCTACTGGTTCCCGTCGAGAGCGTTGAAGTCACACCAGGGTCAGGGGTAAAGCGGGGACGAGCGAGGACCAAGTTGTTCCCGCCAAATCCAGGTAGCACGCGGATATCTGGGTCGAAGGTGAAACCCTGGCGGCCTTCGCCGGGAACATTCAAGTAGACCTTCACACCAGGACGCAAGGCCGAGTAGATGCCAATGTCTTCGAGGCCGCTATTTGGTAAGCCCACCCGTAAGTCCGTGTTGCGATACTCTAATCGCCAACCATAACCAAAGTCGCCTTCACGGTCGGCTTGTAGCGTGTCGTAGATCCGTGTGATCTCGATCGGGATTCCGGCGACCGGGATCACCATGTCCGTAAAGCTCAAACGGAAATTCCCGAGCTTCAGCTCGCCGGCCAACCCAACGTGGTGCTCGACGACGTTGACGATGCCCGCATTGGTGGCGACTTCGAGACGAATCACGTATTCGTCGTTGACTAACAAACTGGTGTCCCAGACGCCGAGTTCGCCATTGGTGACAGCAGTCGTGCTCTCGTAGAACTCGGTGTAACTGGTCTCATCCACGCGGCGGTACGACAGCTTGTAACCGAATAGATCCTCGTGGGCGGCGGTGCCGACGATGCTGACCATGCCGGTGACCGACTCGGTGTCCGTTGGACTTGTGATCACCGCGGTGGGGATGTCTTCCGTACCCGCTCCGCTCCAGCCTTCCGGGAAATCGTAATCAAACGTGATCGTCTTGGTGGTCACGTTGCCGTTGGTATCAATCGCGGTTGCCGTGGCGTTGATCGTTTGGAACGTCCAATCCTCGAAGGTAAACGTGGCGGTGCCGGCGGCGTCGAGCGGGATGTCCTGACCGTTGGCTTGTAGCGTCAACGACGCGATCGCTACGTTATCGATCGCTTTGACAAACACCTTGAAGGGACCCTGCCATGGTAGGACGTTGCGAGATCCCTCGCCAAGGTTCTCGATCAGGCTGAGCTTGGGCGGAATAACATCCTCGATCACCTCGAGCGTAAAACTCTGCATGACTTCGCCGCCACGCGGATCGCTAACCTTCACGGTGAAGTCGTGCGAACCAATGAGTGAAATGTCCGTCTGCCAGCGGATGCGTCCAAAGGAGTCGATCTCGGCTCCGGCAGGAACGCTCGTTAACTCATACGAGAGTTGATCGAGATCCGCGTCACTGACCAAGACGTCGTACTTGAAGACTTCACCGGCGGACACGTTCAACGGTGCGATGCTGTTGATGACTGGTGCCGAGTTCTGCGCCAACACGTCAAACTCGAACGACTCGATGGCACTGGCTCCACCCGCATCGGTGGCGATCAGCGTGACGACGTGCTTGCCAGCTTGATCGGTCGCCGGAGTCCAACTGACCACGCCCGTGGCCGCATCGACCGTCATGCCGGTCGGTCCGCGTCCCAGGCTGTAGGTGATCGTGGTGCTCTCCGGATCGGTGGCCGATAGGGTATAGATGAATTCCGTTCCGACCGAACCAAAACGTGGTGCATCGCTGGTGATCTGCGGCGGCAAATTGGCAGTGCCCGCCGCGACGTTGATCGCGAACGCCTGTGTTGCGGCGCCGCCCACACCATCACTGACTTGAATCACCACATCTTGCTGACCGACTTGATCGACCGCAGGCGTCCATGAGATCTCGCCGGTGGTTTCGACAATCGTCATCCCGGTCGGTGCCGTCAGTAGAGTGAACGTCAACGGATCGCCTTCGCGATCGATCGCAACGACCGTGTACAACAGCGAGGATCCCACATTGGCCTCCGTCGGCGGCACGCTAACGATCCGCGGCGGACCACCAAAGCGGCTGACGTTGAGTGTGAATTCCTGAGTCGCCGTGGCGCCCAGCGGATCACTGACCTGGATAAGCACGACGTGTTCACCAAGTTGATCGCCAGCAGGTGTCCAGCGGACATGTCCCATCGATGGATGGACACTCATGCCGATGGGAGCGTCGAGCAATGTGAATGCAAGGATATCTCGATCGGGATCGGATACCATCACGTCGTACTCGTAGGGTTGTCCGAGTGACACCGAAAGCAGCGGAGCAGAATCGATCGACGGAGGGGCATTCTTGAGGCGACCGGTGACTTCGATCTCGAACGTGATTGTTTCGGTGTCGCCATCAGCGGTCGTGGCCGCCAACTCGACCGATTGAGTACCGAGCTGGCTCGACGAAGGCGTCCACTCGATCGTGCCGTCTGGCTCCACGGTTAAACCGGCGGGGCCATTCGAAAGCGACCAGCTGACAGGTCGACCGAGCTGATCGATTGCGCCGATACGGCTGAAGTAGTCGGTGACGACCGCCGCGGTCGTTCGCGGCAGATTGACATCCAGCGGCAATACGGTCGGTGTTTCGGTGGTAACCTCGACGGACCAAGTGGCCGTCGTGGATGCACCCGCTTCATCCGCGACTTCGACCGTAAATGCATGTGAGCCGACGTCGCTAGCCGCGGGTGTCCAGGCAATTCGGCCTGTCGTGGCATCGATGGTCGCACCAGCCGGGGCATTCGTGAGCGTGTAAGTCAGTGTTGTCGATTCAGCGTCCTGGGCGATGATGTCGTAGCTGTAGGAGATGGTGGAGTAGGCTGTCGTGGAAAAGGTAGGAATCACAGGCAAGAGGCCTGTGCCACGGGTGATCACCGGCGGAGTGTTCGGTGCGGTGACGTTGAGATTGAAATCGTGCAAGGATATGGAGCCGGATACGTTAGTGGCTCGCAGGATGACCAAATGCTCGCCGACTTGATCAATCGACGGACGCCAGGCAACGAGTCCGGTTTGAGGATCAATGGTCATGCCAGCGGGTGCTAGCGATAGATCGTAGGTGATCGCATCGGCGGCGATGCCCATGGCGACCGACGCATAGCGAAACGTTTGCCTGGCTTCGATCGTTGTGCTCGGCGTGGTGACAAAGTGCACACCGCCGGTGACCGAGGTGTTGGTTGGCTCAACGATAAAATCATTGCCCGCTGAAATCTCGTCGTCGGCCAGCGTGACCGTCAGTCCATCACGGCCCGCCGTGTCCGCCCAGCCAGCAGGCAGCTCCGTGTGGATCTTGTAGGTGCCCGAATCGAGCCCCGTCAGCGCATAATCACCGTTGCGATCTGTGACCGCCATCGGTTCGTTTTCACCTCGCGAACCATCATTGTCGAGGTCCGCAAACACTTTCCAGTAGGCCACCGCCTCCGCATCTTCGGTCAACAATTGCCCACGGATGTGGCTTAGCGACAGTTGCTCGATGGCCAAGTCAAAAGCGGTCTCGTCGTTGGCCGTGACACTGACCGGCATCGCGCCGGGCGGCACGTCGTAACCGGCCATCGGTGAAACGCGAACGGGATAACTACCCGGCAAGAGACCCTCGAAGCGATAATCACCATTAGCATCCGTGGTGGCCGTTGGTTCGCTTGGGTCCGGATAAGCATTGCCGTTGGTATCGATGTAGAGTTGCCAGCCTTCGAGCGGCGGTTCGGCGGGGATACCTTCCTCGCTGCCATCGTCTTGATCGCCATCTCGATTCAGATCATCGAAAAGGTGGCCGGTGATGGAACCACGCAGCTCCGGCAGAACATTGACCGTAAACGACTGCTCGTCGTACCCACCACGGCCGTCTTCGACAGCGATTGAGAAATCGTGTTGGCCAGGGGTTACCAACCCTGACGTTGGCTGTGGCAGCAACCCATTGGAGGTTCGGTAGCCGAAATTGTTGTTGCCGGAGTAGTCTTTCACCGACAGCGCATAAGTATCCTCGAATCGGAAATCGAGTACCAATTCAGGATGGTTCTCATACTGTCGCCCCATCCCTTCTTGTATCTCGGCTGCTGACCGGGCGACGTTCCAGACGCGGAAGTTATCGAGCGTCGCCATCGTCTTGTACTGGCCACCGTATCCAACTTCCAGAATCCCATCCTCTGAATAGGCGATCGAATCTGGAATGGATGTCGTGCCGACAACGCGTCCGTCGGCATAGATGGTGGCCGTTTTCGTAGCATCATCGATAGTCAGCGCCATGTGAACCCAACGATCTTCGCGAGCCTCGAATTCCGGCCGGAAAGTGATTGTCTGTCCATCGAAATTCATCACGAGCTCCAACTGCGTGTTGAAGCGAGTTCGCAGGTAGAATGCATTGCCGTAAGCACCCGGCAGCCTAAACAGAACGGAAGCACTGTTGCTGGCGGTCAATGTGTGAATATTGAACCAACCTTCGACCGTAACGCTACTTGGCTGTAAGGAAGCATCCGCCGGGACACGCACGTCGCCCCCTTCGTCATAGGGAGCGTAGATAAACGCTTGCCCTCGCCCATCCCAGTCCAATTCACCGGTGGTGGGATCGAGCGTGGCACCGTCTGGCGCGTTCAGTAGTCGATAGCGAAGAGCATCCTGATCTCCGTCAACGGCGGTCGCAGCGTAGCTGAATTTTTCGTTTGCCCCAATCGAGGTTACCGGCTCCGTCGCGATCAGCGGTGCAGCATTCTCACGGGCGGGCACGACGTCGATCTTGAACGACTGCGTGGCCACACCTCCCCGACCATCATCCGCTGCGATCGTAACGTCATGGACACCAACTTGATCTGGAGATGCCGCCCACAATAAAGCGCCCGAGTCACGGTTGATGATGAGTCCGCCTGGACCATCAACGATAGAGTAGGTGAGCGGATCGTCGTCAGGATCCACCGCATCACTGTCGTAGCGGTAAACTTCGTTGGGATCGAAGCGGTTGTAGATCACGCTGGCGGTCGCATCGCCCGAGTTCGCAACGATCAAATCCGTACGTCCATCTTCGTCTGCATCCGCAAGCGTCACACGCATTGGATGATCTCCGACGCGGATGTTTTGCGGCCTGGCATACTGGTTGTTCCCTCGACCAAAAAAGATTGCCAGCACGTCGTCTTCGGAAAGCGTTACGGCCAAATCGGGATTGCCGTCGTCATTCAGGTCAACCGCTGTCACGTCGCTTGGCGTGGATGCGAGATCGACATAGATGGGTGAACCGGTCGGATTACTAGCCAAATCGCTTAAGATCATCAGACGGTTCGTATCGGGCAAGGTAACGACAGCCTCGATCGTACCATCGCCGTCCGCGTCTGCGAGCGTTAGTCGCCCAGGTTTGTCTCCAATCGCAATTGCCGTCGGCTGACCAAGCGTGCTAGTGCCATCGCCCTGAAAAACCCACAGGGCGTTCAACGAGTCATCGAGGGCCACGATATCGATATGGCCATCGCCGTTGACATCGGCTGCCGCAACGTCAATCGGTCCATTGCCAACCGGTATGTCAGTCGAGGCATAGCCGCTCGCCAAATTGCCCGCGAAAACACTTAGACTACGACTGGCGCGATTGGCGGTGATCAACTCCATTTGCCCATCGGCATCAATGTCCGCTGCTGTGACCGCCTTGGGAGATCGGCCAGTCAATAAATCAGATTGACGCGTCAGACGCCCCAGGTTGTCTCCGACGAAGATCTGCAGACGGTCCATCTGGTCTTGAATTGTCAGAACTTCTTCATTGCCGTCGCCGTCAAGGTCGACGGCGACAAGATCGACCAAGTCATCACGTCGTCCTGCATAGATCGACGTCGTATCCGGGTGGTAGTTGCCAACACCGTCTGAGCCGTGTACGAAATCGAGATGCCCATCATGATCCACATCGATGAACACACCTTCCTCTGTCGACCCCACCATGCCAATGCGTTGGGGAGGTTCGAACGTCGCATCGCCGCGACCCAGCCGGACCGATAGCGGACCGCGACCTTGAGCGGTTGACGAGTGATCGGAATCCGTCACTAAATCCAAATGGCCATCTTCATTGAAATCCACTAGCCAACTATCACGAGATCTCTGCGCTCTTCCTGAATCCTCCAGATGTTGGAACAGTTCGAAAACGCCGGTACCATCATTTAAAAAGATCAGTGGACCAGCGACCGAGGCGATGACGAGATCAACGTCATCATCGCCGTCCAGATCACCCGCCATATAATCGCCTGCCGTGTCGATCGAGCCGACGAGCGGGGTAATTGTGTCCTCCTGGTAGGCTGCAAACTGATTGTGAAGCGTGAAAGCGCCGGCGCCATCGCCAGCCATCACCACCAGCATGATCTCCTGGCCAGATTCACGCGATGCAAACGCCAGATCGGGTAGGCCGTCGCCCGTAAAATCGCTGGTGACAAAGGCATGCTCCCAGAATGAGACGTTCACGCCTTGAGAACCATCCGGAAGCTGCTCTCGATGCGTATGCGTAAAGACGCCGGGATCTTGCGGATCATTCAAGTAGACATCAATGTACCGGGCAATTGAATCCTTCGTCACAAAATCCGGAAATCCATCCGAATTGAAATCCGCGATTTGGAAATCGTTGTAGCCATAAAAACCGCCACCCGGTTGATCGTCACTGACAGTAAACGTCCCATCTCCATTGGAAAGCGCAACATAATAGCGACTCCCATTCGCGCGTGCCCGCGTGGCGACGACGTCAGGCAAGCCGTCTAGGTTAAAGTCCGCAACCGCACCGACCCCGGTTGGCCGAGAGACACCAAGCGACGGGAATGGCTCCGCAAAGGTCCCGTCGCCATTGCCCAGATAGATGCGGTCGTTCGATACGTCCAAAAGATCGACGGCACCATCACCATCGAAATCGGCAGCGAGTGTCTCTTTCCAAATCGCACCTGATATCGCAGGAACGGTCCGTGTACCGCCAAACTCTCCGGGGCGGGTTCCCAGCCGGATCCCGACTCCGTCAAAGTCACCGCTTTCTGTGAAGTACGAATAATCCATGACGCCGTCGCGGTTGTAATCACCGAACATTGCCCCGCGGGCAATATCTCCGACCTCGAGCGGTTCGACGTCACCCGAGAAGTCTAGCATGGCATATTCCGTAATCTGAAAGAGCCCTGTGCCGTCGTTAATGGCAACTTTCGTCGAAGTCCAATCGCCGTTCGCATTCCCAAAAATCAAGTCGAGATCGCCATCGAAATCAACATCTACAGGATTGTCACTGCCCGCATAGTTGCTGAGCCAAGCATCTGTTTCAGGCCCTGGCTGATAAGTAAAATCGATCCCACTACCATCCCCAAGTAAGACATCGAGACTGGCCGTTGAGCGATGAAATGCCAGATCGACATTCCCATCACCGTTGAAGTCTCCGCCACGGATCCAATAGTACGGGGTAAAATTGCCTTCGGGATCGAAATCGGCAGCCAGTGTGAAGTTGCCAGCCCCATCGTTGTGGTAAACCTGGATGTTGCTACCCACAGCAATCACCAGATCTTGGTGGCTGTCGCCGTTTACATCGAGAACGTCGTAAGGCCGCGTTTGCGTTGAATAGCAACAATTCGGAGCTTCGCCCGCTGAGCCAATAACGACCGGTTCTGCGAAAGTCCCATCGCCGACACCCTTCATCCACACCGCCTCATAGTTGGCACCAAAGCCCAGCACTGCGGTCCGCCCGACGAGATCTAAAACGCCATCTTCGTTTACATCCGCCGCGAAAAAGTCACTGACTGGATTAGTAAATGTCTGCTCCAATGCCTCTCCAAACGTTCCATCGCCATTTCCTGTAATGACGATCAGCCGCGGATCCTGCCGCCGCTCGACCGCTACCACGTCCAAGTTGCCGTCGCCGGTAAAGTCGCGAAGCAAAAGATTCCGAGGATCATAAATGTTGCTACCGATGTCATGGGCGTAGATCTCAATCGGCGCACCAAAGCCGCCATCGCCATCGCCAAGCACCGCCGTAATCCGCAATTGATATTGGAGCCCCAGCACGGAGGAGTTAAACGCAAACAGCGTGACCATATCGAGAATGCCATCACCGTTGAGGTCGCCCTGATCCATGCCGAAGACGCCATTGCTATCGCTTGCCGAAAGGTATTCGGGTATGCCAACATCAACCTTGTATCCCACATCAAACAACTGACCATCGGCAGCTGGAAATCCTGTCGAATAACTCGTCGCATCATCAAATCGGTCGTTGTTCTCGCCCGCGTAGACACCAACAGTTTGCTCGCCGGAATTGATTGTTACGATTCGTGGACCTTGGAAACCGCTGATCGTCGCCACACCCGCCGGCGAATCACCTACCCCCACCGTTGTGATCTCAAATCCGCTCGATGCAATTGCGTCGGTGATCGGATCGCTGACGAAGTTCGGCGGTCGGTTTGCGAGCGATTCGACCACCTCTATCTCGAAACGCTGCTCGACGAACAACCCATACGGATCGGTCGCACGCAATACGACATGATGCCGTCCGAGATCACTCGAAAGCGTCTCCCACGACAATCGGCCGGTCTCCGAATCGATCGTAGCCTCCGGTGGCCCCGTCACCACGCTGTACACGAGCGACTGGTCGTCCTCGTCAGCCGCAACGGCATCGTAATGATACGTATGGCCCGCTTCGATCTTGGTAAGCGGCGTTGTCGTGAACCCACTCGGGGCGACATTCAAGTCACCCAAAGTCGTCAAACGATAGCCGAATCGTGTATCACCCGGGTTGGTGAAACGGATCTCACGAGGCCGTGTCGACTCACCCGGACCGAGCGGGCCATCAAGTGATGCGGTCATGTCAAAGTAAGGCCGACCATCGGCCAGCAATCCGTCAGGATGCATGACGAAGGTATCGATCTCGCTGAATTGATCCAACACCACGATCATCTGCCCGGTTACCGCTTGATTGCCGCGGTTGGTGACGACAAGCTCACTGATAATCTGGGATCGATCCGAAATATACGAGGTCCGCCCATAATGAGCCTCCATGCTAGCGGAAACGTCTTCCAAGTTTTCGACAACCAGCGGACCTCCATCCAGCAATCCGCCCGATTGCAAGCCCGATGTCGATTCCCCTGCATACTCCATCGGTGGCATCGACATGCCGGTCACAGGCTTCATATCGTGGATCACGACCGACGAAGTCTCATCGCGGTCGTTATTGAGTAGGCGTGCCGTCACGATGACTTCCGTCCCGGCGTCAAGATGAGCCAAATTGATCACCGCTTCATGAACGGACGTTGGCGAGGTTCCTCCGTCGTCCAATGAAGTCGCCAGCCCCACTGCGTCAGCGGTACGCTCGGACCAATTCAGCGATGCCGTTCGTCCATAGGCAAAGGGCTGGGTGAGGGAGTTGCCAGCGGTGTCCGTAACCGTCACTTCAAAAGCATCCTGCATCGATTCGGTCGATGCGGTATCGAACACCGGTGTTTCGAAGCGAACGCTTACGCCAGCGTCGTCGCTTGGCAACGTCAGTTGACTTGACACCTCCGTCCGTAGACTCGTGCCTTCGTTGAGCCGGACATGGCAACCAACCGCATCGTAACTGCCGCCAGTCGTTTCCCCGTCGACCGAGGAGGCAAAGGAGTAAATCGAGCCGAACTCCGAACCCGAAAGTGCATTGATCACCACCAACGCATCGTGAGCGGTCGCCTTGCCATCGCAATTCACATCATAAAAGGGAGGACGTGTCTGTTCGGAAAACTCCGTAATCAAAGCGCCAGTCCCAGGATCGCTGTAACGTCGATCGGTCAATTCGTTAATGATCGCGAGCGCATCACTCGCCCTCAGACCCTGCTCTGCATCGACGTCGGTCGCGCGTAACACGTTGTGCCAAATCGCAGCGTCCAAAACCCGACGAGCTTCGAGCACCTCGTAACGACAAACACGAGGCTTGCGACGTCCACGAGAACGAGAATCTTTCGGCCGCCGCTTTCCAGCAAGAGGCGAACGGGAAAGAAGACGGGACAGGCCAGACTGGCCCTCGTTGAAATGACTCATGATTCAGCTCGTTGATGTAACATTATCTTGCAACCACTTTCGCTATGGCCTCGATTCGAAGAACGCCTTGCGAGCGTACAACATCGTCTCCATCGCTACAGGGTCAATGCCAGTCCCCCCATCATATACGTATCAGCCAGTGAAAACACCCACTTTTTTTGTGAAGGCTGCTAGGAAAGCAACGCGTGTGTACAAACGTTGACCACTCCGTAAACGTCGCCCCAGTTGCTCGCCGGGTCTGTTTTTGCTCGCCGGGTCTGTGTTGCTAGCACGACTCGACCGAACCTACTTCCCATTTCGAGATCGACCTTAGACGCGCGGCTTCGCTCTCGGTTGCGACGAAGACACGAACCTGGTCAGCAGAGAACTGCATCAGATCAACCGATCGATCCGCCCGCCATTCCCGCTCTGCGGTCCAGTCGAAGGTTTTTCCTCGAGCTTGGAATCGATATTGGTCAGCTCGATCGATCGTAGGTCGTGTCGCGTGATCGCCATAGAGGACCGGACGAATCCCAATGCGTCTAGCCGCTTCGAGATCGATTGCGATGCCGTACGGTTCTCCGTCCCACCGTCCGACATGCGACCGGTATATTCGTTTTCGCAAACACTCGGCAAGCGAACGTTGAGAAAAACAGACGACCGGATAAGCCTTTGCACTGGTGACCGCATTTGCGATGAGGCGGCGTTTTTGAACGATCCGAACCAAAACATCAAAAGCCGTACGCTGAGTCACACCCGCATCGCCAAGCAACATTTCGTCTTGATACTGCTTCACCGTTTGCCCTGGCCACGCTCCTGTGCATCCTCGCGTGCAATGGATCAACCATCGATTGGCATCGTGAATCCAAGAGGGCGAAGAATAATCGATCGAGTCAAGCTCAGCACGTCGAGCTACCATGTCATCGAAATCATTCCGTGAGCCCGTTAAGAACCATCCGATTGCACCGGAGTCAATCAATTCAGCAGCAGCGTTTTTCGGTTGGTTGATCACCGCAACGCGTGTTGAAGCCGATCGCTCGGTCTTGATTCGCTGCTCGAGCGCGGCGGCGATTTTGCCTTTGGGACGAACGTAGACGGCGTCGACTCGGTCAGCAATCCCCAACAAGAGTTGATCGCGAGACAATCGCTTGTTGGTATAGATGGAGCAGTCATAATCCGCCAGTGAAGGACATTTCTCGTCAACAAAAAGCCGCGTGATAGGAATGCGAAACAACTCCGCAGCACGCATCGCCAATGGTTCGATGGCCGAATTTGCTGCGACCAAGAGGTGAGCCGATCGGTGGCGAAGATCCATCATTCGGTGCGATAAAAATCGACACACCTGACGATGTAGCTGTGCGTCATGCCCCAAACGACTCGACGTGATTGCGACGAAGCAATCGGGTTGTGAAAAAAGGGCCTGCGAAGAAAACGCCTTCGGATCCAGTTCGATGCCGGTACAGACTTTCAACCGTGAAAGTCGCTTCTTAAAAAGCGGATGGACACGACAAAGTCTTTCCACAATACGTTTGCCTCCAGCCAAGGACACGGCAAGTTCGATGAATGTATCATTGCGGAATTGGAGGACAAGTCAAGACGATGCATCTACTTCCTTGCGGATGCGAGCAATTGGTCTCGCTTTTTGATCAGCGCCGCCGTTTGGTTTTCGGAATCTTTGATCTGTAGTAAGGTCTGTATGGCGAGTTCCGGTTTCTTCATAACGGTTAATTGGATTTGCGAGATTCGAATTCGGGATGGATCCGCTAATTCTCTGTTGTGGTTGGCAATGATCGTCAGTGGATGAATCGCTTCGAGCCAACGTTTTCGCTTGCCTAGCAAGGAAGCATACGCGAACAACGTACGGTCGGATATCGCGGAAGAGAGTTTCAGTTGTTCGATTCGGGCGAACGCTTGCTCGGCCGTTGCCATCGTTTCCGTTTGGATCGATTGACGCAGCGTAAACGCCAAGCGATTGAAATCGGGATGTGCCGACACGTTGGGAGCGGGTTGCTGCGCCGCGACCCCAGCCCTCTTTCTTGAAAAAAGATTGGGCATTCGCGATTGCGTTTTGGCTTTGACAGCTGGGACCACAGGGATGGCCGCCGCCGTTTTTGACGCCACTACCGTAGGTGTCTGTACCGCTGCAGTGCTTGAGGTACGAAGGGCTGCCGACATGGGGTCATCGGTGCTCTCGGTTTGACGGAGTATTCGTCGGCGTTGCTTCTCACTACAAAGCAACTCGTACTCTTGCAAGAACGGATTCCGTGATATCACATCCCATCCTTCACAGTCCACCAAGCCTTGACGAAGCATAAGCACGCCAATCGGCAGCCCTATCGCAGCACCAATCATGTGTAGCATTTCGGAAGACATCGAGAATCCGCCAAGAAACAGAAAAGCGACCTGCATAAAGACAAAGGTCGCACCGAGTGCGATGATGCGGATTTCGGCTGTACCGAAGGTGAAGAAGATCATATAGAAGCAATCGACTTCATTCTCGGGTGCCCACAACATCGCGATCACCATCAACCCAAAGATCACTCCCGACGCTCCCAACGCAGCTCCTTCGCCGCTCAGCAAAAACATTGGAACTTGTACAGCAGCCCCATCCATGGCAGCGATTAGAAAGTACAATCCCGTGAACATGGCTGTGCCGATCTTGCCCTCGACCACGATCCCGAACGCCCACAGAAAAAACATGTTGCCAAGCAAGTGCATGAAACCGCCATGCATGAATGCATTACTGATCCATTGAAACGGATTGATTTGGTTGAATTGAAGGATCAAGAACTCGACCGACTCGATCTCCATATTTCCAAACAGGACCTGCGCCGTCGTGGCAAAGAAAATCGCGACATTGGCAAAGATGATCGTCCCGGTAGCGATCGGCCAATGATAAAGCGGTGCATCGGTGCCGTAAGGAAGGAACAACATGGAACAACTCAAGCGAAACAGTGCGGCGGCAGAACACGTCTCAGTCTATCCCACCAAAGTGCTCGAATCAATTCTCCGAATCGACCTGGCATAAGACAACAGACCATCGAGCCGGATTAATGAGAATAAGTGCCGATTAGTGTTCCAAGCTTGTATTTTGACCCTTCAATCCATCCAACGCTGTCCTGCAAAGGACCAGCCAAGTCACTAAGCGATGTACGGCAATCACGATCCCACCCTCAAATAAGAGTTTGTCATGCAGCGTTTTCAAACCGTAATCGACTTCATTCGCCCGGTCATATTTCTGACGACTGCGATGGTCGTCCAAATGTTTTTTTCCGTAAATGTGAACGCGGTTTCGTCGGAGACGCCGAACGTGATCATTCTCTTCATTGACGACATGGGCTATGACGACATCCATCCGTTCGGCGATACCCACGACGCGACACCGAACCTAGATCGCATGGTCTTCGAGGACACCAGCAACCCCTCGAAGCCGTCGTCGCTAACGTCACAACCACCTAAACTCCGTGCCTTCGTGCCTCTGTGAGAGCCCCGCCGTCCGGCAATGAATCTCTCACAGAGGCACGGAGTCACAGAGGGAACGCTTCGCGAAGATCAAGACTGACCCCAACGAAGTCCTCCGCGGCAATTATCGACGGCGCTACGGAAGCACTCAATGCCAAGCTCAAATTCATCGTACGCCTTCCCAATATCGCCCTTCAGAAACAGCGTCAGCGTAGCGAGCAATTTTTCACTGTCGGAATCAACTCGTTCTTGCACGTCTGATTTGTTTTCGATCCACTGATCGTCCAGGTCCTTGAACGCTTGACTGAACGTCTTAATGCGGTCACGCAAGTTGTCGTTGAGCTTAAGGCAAAGTCTGCTATCCATCCGATCGACAAAGCGCAAACGCTCTCCCATTTTAGATTGACGGGTCTGCAAGTTGGGCTGCTGATCAATTTCCATGAAGTGAAGTGGGTCGACGGTCTCAAGTCGCTTTCCGGCGGTGCCGACAAGATCGCCAGCCTGATCCCCATGGTCTTCGAGGACGCTAGCAACTCCTCGAAGCCGTCGTCGCTAACGTCACGACCGCCTAAACTCCGTGCCTTCGTGCCTCTGTGAGAGCCCCGCCGTCCGGCAATGAATCTCTCACAGAGGCACGGAGTCACAGAGGGCGCTTCGCGAAGATCAAGACTAGTATTGAAAAAGCTAGCAAATCTAAAGAGAAAAATTCCGCAAACTGTTGCAGATACTTTTCGATCCAGATTTTCCGGTGGTCGAAGTTTTTGCCGGACACTTGGTCATTTCCCATCAGGAAACAGCGTCGGCAGGTCCGATTGTACAGATGGGCGATAACGACCTCTTGCGGATCAAACACCTCGCTACGTGCCAACCGAACCATCACACACCTCCCGAGAGAAAAGCGTCAGCAGAATCACCAGAAATCGTATACCTCGGTTAGGGAATGCTTCGCGCGGGTCAGACTTGATCTTCGGTTTTCGTTCAGTGAAAACCGAAGACCAGACTGACCCCGACGAAGTCCTCAGCATCGCAACCAATCCACTGGGCAACACGCCCGCGTTAAGGCGATCCATGATGGCGGCAATCCATCGACAATGGAGGTTGTGATAAATCCCAGATCGGACGCGAGTCCAGTCGTGCAATGGCATGACAAAGTTCCTTTCCCGAAGTCCCTGTATCATCGCTAATTGTAGTGAGGCCAGCGTTGGCTGTCGACAAAGCTCAGCGAGCGTGTCGTTTCGCGGCGATTGTCACTCTGCTCTCCGAGCGGAAAGCGTTCTCGGACCGGGAGAGCGAAAGTCTTGGCGACTTTCGCTTGCTACAGTGCGTCAGGATCTTTAACAAGATCCACTACCTAGGATTCTAGGCCGCTCGTACGACTTTGCCGTTTGTCTCGAGGAGTCCGTCTTGCATGCGGTAGCAGACATCGGCGTTATCGGCGATCGAATCGTCGTGCGTAATCATCACGATGGTCAGATTCTCATCGCGACTAAGCCCGACGAGTAACTCGAGGATCGATTCGCCTGTTTCGGTATCGAGGTTACCGGTCGGTTCGTCGGCGAGTAGTAGCGAGGGGTCAGTCATCAAAGCTCTCGCGATCGCTGCCCGCTGCATTTCTCCGCCGCTCATCTCGGCCGGTCGATGAGTCGCACGGTGTAACAAGCCAACTCGATCGAGCATCGCTTCGGCGCGTCGCTTGGCATCTTTGCGATTGCGAAAGTAGTTCCACAAACTTTGCCCGATCATCATCGGTGCCAGGACATTCTCGATGGCCGATAACTCGGGCAACAAATGATAGAACTGGAAAATGATGCCGATATCTTGGTTTCGATACGCATCTCGCTTCGCGCGTGGTGCATTGTCGATCCGCTTGCCACAAAAATGGATCTCGCCCGAATCGGGCTGATCGAGTGTGGCCAACAGGTGCATCAAAGTACTTTTGCCGCTGCCCGATCGTCCAACCAACGCATTCACTTTGCCTGCAGTGATATCGACATCAACGCCGCGCAACACCGGAACTTCAATCTTGTCCTTGTGGTAGCTCTTGTAGACGTTGCATGCCCGAAGAACAAATTCAGAGTTCATTTTCTTAGTCGCTTTCATGCTATTCAAACCTCAATGCACGGACCGGATGCATGCGTGCAGCACGCAGTGCTGGTAAGACACTCGCCATCGCCGCAATCGTGACCGCACCGGCCATCACCCATACCAAGGTAAATGGATGGATGATGGTGGGAATTTCGGTAAAGTAATAAACCGTTGGATCAAAGACTTCTTGACCGGTGATCATTTCGATCACTCGAGCGATCTTGTTGATGTTTTGCACGAACAACAGCCCGCCGATCAGGCCCGCACCGCTGCCGACGATGCCAAGCAGTAAACCATAGCTGAGGAAGATACTCATCACACCTCGGCCCGAGGCCCCAAGTGCTTTGAGTGTTCCGATGTCGCGTGTTTTTTCAACGACGATCATAAAGAAGGTGGCAAGAATCCCAAAACCTGCGACGGCAATGATCAGAAACAACAAGATGTTCAAAATCGTCGTTTCGAGTTGGACCGCTGACAGCAGTGGTCCCTGCATATCTTTCCAGGTTTGAATGTTGTAGGCATAGATCTCCGCTGGAAATCGTCGGCGAAGCTCATCGCGAACTTCGTTCAAGTCCGCTCCTTCGATCAGTTTCAGTTGGATCGTCGTGACGCTGCGGATGCCCGTTTGGGGATCGATCATGCCGCGGAAATCTTGCAATTGATCAAGTCGGACAAAAGCAAACGTGCTGTCGTATTCACTCATGCCCGATTCGTACAGATCGACGACGGTGAATTTTTGATTGATGACCTTGGCGTTATCCGACGCATTGGGAAACATCATCCGCACGTCGTCGCCTGGTTTGGCGTAGTAGTAATCACGCACCACATTTTCGGCGTCCCGTTGCTTCGTCGTGCAAGTGGAGATGCCGAGAATGATCCCAGGGTATTGATCGACGGCCGGATCGAATTCTTTGGGCGCGTCGCCGTCGGTGCCTTCCATCATCTCGGGTGAAAAGAAAGGCGAGATCGTCGGCCCGCTGCTGGCGGTATTCGTCGCATCGGGTGTCGCTTTGGGTGTCTCCGCTGGCTCGCCATTTTGAATTCGCTTCTGCCGATCGAATTCGGCTAGTCGTTTGGCATTGAGCGTTTCGACTCGTGCCCGTTCAACTTCGAGCGCTCTCTCGTAATTTGCACGAGCCCGTCGATAGCTCCACCCCGATGCGGGAAAACCATCGCGATCGGGCGCAAAGCCGTCTTCTCGCAAATCGAAGCTGACACGTTCCTTGTTTTCGGGGTGCATTAAGAACTGTCCGAATTGGCTAACGTTGTCGTAGGTTTCGGAGTCAATGCCGACCAAGTTGACGTGACGAGCGATTTGCTGGCCATTGAATTCAATCCCCAACATACTCGGCACATGGACGCTGACCGAAGAGCCCGCAATCTTGTCACCACAAACCGCTTCGATTTCGCGGAGGTGATGCTCTGGATCGGGCATTCCGCCACTGAGGTGGCATTCGATCAAAATGTCGGAGGCCAAGCCGTGCAACCGATCATGCATTTCGGCTGAAAAACCAGCCATCACACTGTTGACGACAATCAAAGTCGCAACACCGAGCGTGACGCTAATAATCGATGCCAAAGCGATATAGCGAGTCCGCAAATAGCGGAAACAGAGCAACCAACGATACATAGCCGTTCCTTCGGCAGACAATAGAAACCATTCGTTCTGAACCAGACACGGGCGGAGTGTAGAGCAGTTGGGCCAGCAACGTAAACGCCAATCTAAACATCGATCGCGAATTATTCGGTCGGGGATCATTCGCGTCCCATTGCTTCCAGCCTGGATATTGCTGCCGTCCCTGACTGGAAACCGAGTCCCTGTTTGTTGCGGCGAAGCTAAAATGGGGTGAATTTCAATCTTTGCCCCGCGATAACAACACGATTCCTCGCCAATCAGCCATTCACTTGGTTGATCATTCCAACCTTAAGGCGTATCCTAAGTGCGTATATGGAACACTGGATTCTTTTTTCTACTCTGAAATTACGGTATGTGTCCGATGCCCTTCAAAACAATTGTTTCCGATACGTCGCACGACAAATTAAAAACAAAAGCGAAGGCATCTCGGCGGGCGAAGCGACGAAGGCGGTTTGGGCGGTTTGAAACCTTGGAGCCGCGATTACCTCTTTCCGCCAGCTCGATCGATGGGCGAGCGTTTGTCGATGTCGGTCCATCCGACAATGTTGCCTTGGACCAACCTCGCGTCACCGTGCAATTTTTGACCGAAGAACCTGCTCCGAATACCGAACCGGCGGGGAATACCATCGTCGGTCCCAATACCCTCAATTCTTGGCTCTTGGACACCGGAGCCAACACGACGTTGGTTTTTCAGTCCGCAGTCGACGATATGACCGGTAGCGAGCCAACGTATGAAACCGTGGGAAAATTCGAAGAACTCGGCGTGGGTGGGTCAAGTCTTTTTGATATTTCGGAATCCTATGTTTTCGATTTCGCAGGTGCCAGCGGTCAACGCAATCGAATTCTCGACACGCATGTTATTTCGAATCCGGACAAGGATGTCAGTATCTTTGGTCCTTATGGAATCGTCGGAATGCCAGCGATGACGGAACGGGTCACCACGGTGGACTTTACGCCTTGGACGACCGTCGTCGGAACCAATCTATTTCTGGGAACCGATTTTCACGAAGCGGTTCCCGAGCCGGCTGGTGAGCGGTACACGGTCCGTGTGGACAATCGGGTCGAGTTTTTTCCCGATGACGCGGTGGTCGAAGGTGATGCGGTTCCCGCCTGGGCCGATCTACCGTTCTTGACTGCTGAAATCAAGTCCAATGATTTGACCACCCAAGGTAATTTCCTGTTCGACACCGGAGCTCAGGTTAGCATCCTTAGCAATCAATTGGCATTCGATGTCGGACTTGATACCAATGGCGACGGTGTGCTCGATCAGAATGACGCGGGCTATGCTCGCTCCGAGACGATCAGTGGAATCAGTGGTTCGACAAGCGTGCCGGTCTTCTTGATCGATGAGGTCCACGTCCCGACCACACAAGGTCCCGATTTGGTTTGGACCGATTTGCAGTGGTTGATTTTGGATATCCATCCTGACATCGAAGGGATCTTTGGTTTCGATAACATGACCAGTGGTTGGGTCGAAGGACTTTTCCAGGATGGCCAATCAGGCTACATCATGCAATCGCATTTTGACTTTCGTGGTTGGGAAGCGACGGGTCAAGGCGAACTCCATTTCGACCTGAATCCCGAGTACGCAACGCTTGTCGACCCCAACGGCCCTGGCGCCTCGGTCGTCGAAAGTGGCGGTGTGACCATCGTTAGCGAAACGGGTGTCGATGACACCTATCAGATTCGTCTGACCGAGCCGCCGCTAGCCGATGTGACGGTTTCCTTCACAGGGCACGCCGGTCAAGTCGATGCCGTCGATGCAAACAATCTGGCGAACCACTTTGTCGTATTCACGACTCAAAATTGGAACATCCCACAAACGGTTCGGGTCCGAGCCATTGATGATTCTGATGCAGAGAGTTACCGGCGATCCTTTATTCGCCAAAGCAGCACCAGCACCGATCCGAACTACGATGGTGTCGGCATGCCGCGAATCTCGGTTGGCGTCATTGACGACGATTACGCAGGCGTGATGTTGATCCCCTCCGATGGTGACACCACCGTTTACGAAGCGGGTTCGACGGACTATTACGATGTTGTCTTAACGACGGCTCCGACGGAGAGCGTTTCGATTCAGATCGAACAGACGGGTGGCCAAATCACAGCCGTCAGCGAAACAACCGGCTCAGATACGCTGATATTTGGGCCTGGAAATTGGTCGCAGCCACAACGAGTTCGTGTCACTGCGGTGGACGATTTGATCGCCCAGGGTGATCACTTTGCTTATCTCAGTCATAAGATAAACACAACCGATTTGTCCTATGCAGAAGCGTTCTTATTGCAAGAGAAAGTAACGATCGTCGACAACGATTCGCTCGAGTCGAGTGTGATGGGTCGCTGGGTAGCCTACGGCGGCACGACGGCGGATTACGGTGAGGACGCGATCGATACGAGCAAAACGGCGTTGCGGACTCCAGGAACGCTGGCGTCAATGGCCAACTATACAAATTACATGAAGGGTTTGAACCGTGTGATGATCGACATTGCCAACCTCCCAACAGGCACCCTCAACAATGTAAGCGATTTTGAGTTTCGCGTGGGCAATACGGAGGATCCCAGCGACTGGGACCTGCTCAGCGGAGACGCGTTACCAACGATCTTACCAGCAGTGGATCTCGGTGACGACGTTTCACGGGTGACATTGTCTTGGGCTGACGATGTTGCGATCAAGAATCGTTGGTTGCAAGTGACGGTGAACCCCACGGACGATACCGGATTGGCCGTCGCCGATGTGTTCTATTTTGGCAACCAAGGTGCGGACGTCGACGGCTCCGTTTCGATAAACGGAACGGTGACGGTCAATGTCTTCGACAGCCTCGACATCCGCTTCAACCAAAGTCCGAGAACCAACAGTGTCGGCATAAACCATGCCTGGAGTGTGTATGACATCGATCGCAGTGGATCGGTCAACGTGTTTGACATGCTCGATGCAAGATTTAATCAGATGCCATCGGGTGGTCTACGGCTGATTACCCTCCCGCTCGCCCCACCTTCGCAGGAGACTCCGTCACTAGCGATGATCCAACAAAACCAATTGAATCCACTCGATGTCAACGATGATGGCATTGTCAGCGCCTTGGACGCTTTGATTGGAATCAATTATCTGAATCAGCCGCAAGCATCGACCGGCGTGCAGAGTGTTGCAGCAGGCGAATCCGTGACTCAACGTTTTCACGATGTAAACGGTGACGGCCAAATCACGGCTCTCGACAGCCTAATCGTGATCAATCATTTAGGACGCACCTCGACTGCGGAACCTGAGCCAAACGGCGCATGGATGCAAGTCATGATCTTGGAGACCGACGACCCGTTCGATTGGACCAGCGAGCAAGACGAACTCAACGAATCCGCCTTAGACTTGATCCTTCAGCAATGGGGAAACTCCTAAGGGCGGCGTCGCTTTAATGGAAACAATTTGTGCGAGCCTACGTTCTACTTCTGCGCCAACTCAAGAACCACGACCGATTTCGCTGGCAGCTTTAACTTCAGCATCCCTTCTTCAACCGTCGCTCCATCGAAATCGGCTGGCTCGACCGCTTCGGGCTGGTCAAACGTGTTGTGGGAATCGACGGCGTCGGCGGTCAAGATACGGCCCGATACCGTGCCCAGATCGGCACCACTCATAGCACACTCAATACGAAAGTCCTTGTCGGCATCGGTATTGATGATTGATCGATCGATCTCACCGTTTGCAATCTCATCGTTTGCAACAGAGAAACTTCTAAAAACGGGGAGCTGATTTCAGGAACAACCGAGATGGCTGCCTTTCCCTCAGGCGCAGCAGCGGGCGGAGGTGGTCAAGTTGTTCGGCTAAACGCAAACACGGCACAAACCCTAAACAGGGCTAAACCCCTCGTGCATTGTCACCCCTAAGAATTAGGGGAAGAATCTTTCGTGGCTGTGGCTTCTAGCCGCAGATTACTGGGGCAAGATGCCCCAGCTGCTCTTCTGCCAAGCCCAAATCAAGCGCTGACAAAACGCAAACCTTCGAAGCCTTAACCTTCGACGATGATGCCCATGCTTCGCGCGGTTCCCTCGATCATGCGGGTCGCATGGTCGAGACTTCGGGCGTTCAGGTCTTCCATCTTCTTTTGAGCGATTTCTTCGCACTGTGAACGCGAGACGGTAGCGACTTTGTCACGGTTGGGGACACCGCTGCCTTTTGCGATTCCGGCGGCTTGCTTAAGCAGCGACGCAGCGGGTGGACTTTTGGTCACGAATTCGAAACTACGGTCGTTGTAGATCGTAACGATGACCGGGATGGGAGTACCGTTGTACTCTTTCGTACGATCGTTGAAGCCTTGGACGAATTGTCCGAGGTTCACACCGTATTTACCGAGCGATGTTCCGACCGGTGGTGCCGGGGTTGCTTGACCGCCAGGAACTTGGAACTTCGCGACTCCAGTGACTGTTTTTGCCATGATATTTTTATTGAGCTTCTAAATGTTTTTAAGGATATGTAGGGCTTGCTAATTTCAACGTTCGCCTACGGCTAGCCGCTAAACGATTGGTCGACTTATAAAGGCTCGACTTGCCAGTGATCCAATTCCATTGGGACGCTACGACCGAAGATATTGATGATCACCGTGATTCGACCGTTAGCTTCGTCGACCGCATCGACATCGCCTTCCTGATTTTCGAAGTTTCCTTCTTTGACCCGTACTCGGTCGCCGACTTTGAACGGAATCGCGGTTTTGATCGGAGTGTCGTCTTCATCGTCAAGTTCGGGGCGATTCACGAACCGTTCGATATCTGACGGTTCCATCGGCATCGGCTTACCGGCTGAGCCAGTAAAGTCGCTAATTCCGCCAGTTTCGCGAACGAGAAACCAGGTATCGTCATTGATGATCATGTTGACCATAATGTAGCCGGGCAACAATTTACGCTTGGTAACGCGTCGTTTTCCGTCGCGTGTAAAGGTTGCAACGTCTTCGGTCGGAACGACAATCTCGCCAAAAAACTCAGCCATCCCTTCCATCTTCACACGTTTTCTCAGAGCATCAGCGATGGAATCTTCGCGGTTGAAAGCCACCTTCAAAATGTACCAATCCATGACACCTTCGAATTGATCTTCGCTATCAACCTTCGGCTTAGCAATCTTGGGTGCTGGCGCCGGAGGCGGAGGTGTTGGCGTCGACGATTCATCATCCGCGTCGAGCGATTCCGCATCGAGCGGCGTATCGGCTAGCGAATCAGAAACGACTGCAGACTCATCATGCAACGTTTCTTCTTGATCATTTTCGTTTGGACTCGAATCAGCTTCGTTCACAATTTTGCCGCAGGATAGTAAGCCGGAAGGGGCGGGTATTTTTAATTCGATCAGGATGCCGTTAGGCTTTATCCGAAAAGGGGGGTCAGACCCTTTGGAGGACACATTTTCAATTGTTTTCGGCTTGTCAGGAGAGGGCCAGCCCCCCTTTTCGGACAAAGCCTAGCCAGTGACGCCAATAAAATCAAATATAAATTGCCAAATGACGTCAAAGGAAAACAGCGAGACAGCCAGGAAAAAGATCGTGAACATCACCACGATCGAGGCCCGGATCAATTCATCTTTACTCGGCCACGTCACCTTATTCATCTCGGCTTCGACCGCGATTAGAAAGTCAGCGAACTGGGGCCAATTCACAAGCCGATAACCGACCCAAGCTCCAATTGCTAACATACCCAATGAGGTCGCAGCGGGAACGTAGGAACTGATTTCGGCGTAACTGCGCAGCGTCGCATAGAGGCTCCAGCAGCCCAAAGCAACAATAATCCAGATACCCAAGCAGGTAATCTGGCGAACAATTCGTCCTTGATTTGGTTTGTAAACCGAGGCGTGGAACAATTCGCTGGTCAATGGGGCACTGTTGGTCCCCGCAATGTCTCGTGACACCGTTCGCTCCTAAAAGTAATCCTTGGCGTTACCGTGACCACAAATCCGTCGCAGTCAAAAAATCGCACCTATAATAATAAATATCGATAAGACGTGCTATCGACTCGAAGCAGGGGCGGAGGGACTTGAACTCTCAACCGCTGGTTTTGGAAACCAGTGCTCTGCCAATTGAGCTACACCCCTAAATCACTCATGCCACCGATGTTAGCACGAGCATTGTAAATTGCCAACGGCCAACAAAGGTTTTAACCTTTGTTGGCCATCGGATAAATCTTCAAACACGATCTAGCTAAGGATCTTGGTGACAACACCACTACCGACGGTACGTCCACCTTCGCGAATCGCGAAACGAACACCATCATCCATTGCGATTGGCTTGTGCAATTCGACTTCCACTTTGACATTATCGCCAGGCATGCACATTTCAGCTTCGATCAAGTTCGCCGTACCGGTCACGTCGGTCGTACGGAAGTAGAACTGAGGGCGATAACCGCTGAAGAACGGGGTATGACGGCCACCTTCTTCTTTGCTCAAGCAGTAGACCTCGGCTTCGAACTTTGTGTGCGGAGTGATCGAACCTGGCTTTGCCAAGCATTGACCACGCTGGATATCTTCACGCTTGACACCACGCAGCAAGCAACCGACGTTGTCTCCCGCTCGGCCTTCGCCCATTTCCTTGCGGAACATTTCGACGCCGGTACAAGTTGTCTTCACGGGAGTTTCGGCAAGACCAACGATCGACACTTCTTCGCCGACCTTGACCACACCACGCTCGATACGACCGGTTGCAACCGTTCCACGACCTTCGATCGAGAAAACGTCTTCGATCGCCATCAAGAACGGCTTGTCGTCTTCACGCACAGGCTCAGGAATCGCTGAATCGAGTGCGTCCATCAATTCGCTGATGCATTTGCTCGCTTCAGGATCGGATGGGTTATTGTAAGCTGGCAATGCCGAACCACGAACGACAGGCACATCGTCGCCTGGGAAACCGTACTTGCTGAGCAAGTCACGAGCTTCGAGCTCAACGAGTTCTAGCAGTTCTTCGTCATCGACCAAGTCACACTTATTCAAGAAGATCACGATGTAAGGAACACCGACCTGGCGAGCAAGAAGAACGTGCTCTTTGGTTTGCGGCATTGGGCCGTCCGCAGCGGAAACCACCAAAATCGCACCGTCCATCTGGGCAGCACCGGTGATCATGTTCTTTACAAAGTCAGCGTGACCGGGGCAGTCAATATGGGCATAGTGACGGTTCTCGGTTTCATACTCGACGTGAGCAACCGCAATCGTAACCGTCTTCGTTGAGTCACGAACGGTACCGCCCTTGGCGATATCCGCATAACCCTTTGCTTTTGCTAGACCCTTGGCAGCTTGCACCGCGAGGATCGCACCAGTTGTGGTCGTTTTGCCGTGGTCAATGTGGCCGATAGTGCCGACGTTGACGTGGGGTTTTGTCCGTTGGAAAGTTTCCTTAGCCATTTTTCTAATTCACCTACACTCGACCAACGCGTAAACTGGTTCCGGGGGGCAACCCTTCCTCAGCCCAAGAGATACAACGACCGCGTTCACACCCACGGTTGCTCGCCAATCTCTCAGCCGCATGGCCACTCGTTCAACAAAGAAATCGAAACGAAATGGAAAATCTTCGGTGCTCCACCGCAGAGCACGTGTCATTACTGCAAAAATATTTACGCAGCTTCGCCATAGTTGTTGCGAAAAGAGCCGTCGAACGCAATTGCCGAAAGCAAAAAAAAGGAACTTCCTAGCTACTTTTTTACTGCGGGGGCTCATTCGGTGCTTCAAACGCGCCCTAATGGCACGAAATCTAGCACTGGATCGTCAACCAGCAATCGATTCCTCTAGGATTCACATCCGTCAGAAATCATCTTTTCGGCAATCGTCTCACGCGAAAGCTGCTGATGGGATTTGAACCCATGACCTCATCCTTACCAAGGAGGCGCTCTACCACTGAGCTACAGCAGCAGAACAGAAGTCAGGCGTCAGAGGCCAGGCATCAGGGAAACGTCGATCTCCTGATACTTGGCTTCTGACGCCTGACGCCTGTCCCAAAAGCGGGTGAAGGGAATCGAACCCTCGTATTCAGCTTGGAAGGCTGCTGCTCTACCATTGAGCTACACCCGCGACGCGAAAGTTTGAAGCGAGAAGTGCAAAGCTTCAAGCCTCACACCGCTAACCTCTTCCTTCACACCTCTTAAAAGTGGGGGCTACAGGATTCGAACCTGTGTACGCATAAGCGAACGGATTTACAGTCCGTCTCCTTTAACCACTCGGACAAACCCCCGAGACGCTACGATTTAGCCTTTTGTTTAACGCCTGATCGACTCGGACGTCAACCCTGCTACTTTTTTGTTCGGTATCCGAACCAGAGTGACTGATTTTTTACCGATTATTCATCCAACCAAAGCCAGCGGAGGGATTCGAACCCACGACCGGCTGATTACAAATCAGCTGCTCTGCCAACTGAGCTACGCTGGCACTTTGGAAGGGCAGAGTTTAGCAATCGGTGCAATTGAAACAAGACGAAAAAGGGGATTCAACACCGCTGAATCACATTTTTTACCATTTTTCTTGCTCAAATCTCCTTTGCTGGCAAATAGAAAACGCCTACTTGCATTGAAAATTCCCGCCGATTGGGGGAAACAGCTCCAATTCCGCATGAATTTCTTTGGCCGATGGATCGAATCCGACGTAAAATTGAGATGGCTTCCGATGTTCGGACGCCCTTTTCAATGAACCCATTTGCGAAGGTAAACCACAATGATGCTCTCGACCCATTTCGGAAATTTGGAAGCTTCACCATCCGTCAGAAGTGATGTAGAGGATTTACTGCTAGCTGCTGTCGATCGATTTCGTTCACGCGTGCGAACCGTGAAGGTTAGCGTCAGGGATGTGAATGGTCCGCGAGGTGGAATTGATAAGAAGTGTCGCTGTGTAGTGCATCTAAAGAAAATGGCACCGATTGTGATCGAAGATGCTGACCAGAATTATCGCAACCTGTTCAATCGAGTTGCCGAGCGTGTCTCCTACACGCTCAGCCAAAAAGTGGATCGCGTGCAAAAGAAAAGCCGCTCGAAGAAGTCGAAAGGGAAATCGAGTGAACTGGCAAACCGTTCGCCAGCCTAGCGTTTGACCACAACGAAGAAGGAGGGCAAGAATCTTTCGTGGTGGTGGCTTCCAGCCGCAGCTTACGAGGACAAGATGCCCAGCCTGTTGCCAAGCCTAAATTCAAGCGGTGACAAAGCACTCGCGTTTTTTTTGCGGCAAGCCTACCGCCTGATGCTGCCGGCTTGCCGCTCGATTCGGCTTGATCGCGTGGGCCCGGCTTGATCGCGTGGGCCCGGCTTGATCGCGTGGGGCCGGCTTGATCGGGCGGGGCCGGCTTGAGCCGTGCCCACGGATGAGCTTACACGTGGCCCGCTGGGCATGCGGCTAAACACAAAACGCGTACCCTGCGGGGCACTCGGCCAAACGACGAAAAAAGGACAAGCTTTGACAGCTTGTCCTTTTCGCTTGCTCGATTCGCTGCGGACTCTAGTACTTAATCTGAGCACCGAAGTTGAAGCCGAAGACAAAGAAGTCGTCGTCGTTATCAATGCTCTGGAATGAACCACGTGAGATAACTTGCCGAGCTTGGTCTTCAGCGTTGGCAACTCCGGTCACATACCAACCTTCCACGCCTGCTCGCATCGAAAGCATTTGACCGAGATCGTATCGGTATCCGGCACCGAGTTCAAAGACTCCGGCGATATCGCTATCATCCGAATCGGAGAAGGGCTGGAACGTTGGCGTCGCCCCACCAGCAACCCCCTTGAACCCGCCGACATTCGATTCGGCAAAGTTCAAGTACCCGCCTGCTCGGCCTCGGAAGTCCATATAGCCGTGGCAGGAAACGGGGAACAACATGTCCAAGCCAATTTGCAAGCCGTACATCGAGTTATCGGTTTCGCTATTAAAGCTACCAGCCGCCCCAGGTTGGCTGAAGGAGTAGCGGTAGGATTCATCGTAGTTGATGTAGCGGCCACCGAACAGAACTTTCGCAACTTCCCAACCCACAAGCGTCTTATTCGCTTCGAGGCTCCAGAACTCAGCACTGTATTCGACTCGCTCTTCGTCGACCGCGGTAAAGTCATCGAAGAAGGGCCCAAGCAAGGAATCGGTGGACATCGCCCCACCCGTCCCGGCAAAATTCAATGCAGGGTTCAAAGGGCCGCTCATTCCCAGATCCCAATCAAAAGGACCGACGTAGGTAATTTCCATCCCGTGAACACAGTCAGGGACCGAGCCGAAGGTTAGCCGAGTGCCCCATTCGAAGTCGAAGTCGTCACTTCGGAAACTTTGCCCGATCAAGGGACGTGCGTCGCCTTGGTGTTGCATATAAAGAGCCTCGACCATGACAAACATGTAGGGATCGCAGGGAGTCCCACATCCGGCGAAGCCGCCGCCGCCATATGAATCGCCAAACCCGCCGTAGGAGCTACCGCACATGCCGGTGCTGCAAGCACCGCCATAGCCGCCATCGAAGCCACTGCTTCCGCAAGAACCGCCACAGTTTGTCCCACATGATAGACAACTGGCTTGCATAACCGAGCCGAGCGGATCGCTTTGCGGAATGCTGCCGACTGTCGCCACACGGCTAGCACTTGCCGCCGTCGGAACGCCATCAGCGGTCATCACCTTGTATTCGCGGTCGCCGTGAACGATTGACTTCGAGCCATTCGCTTTAGCGGTCTGATACGATGCGGTCTGGACCGGTGCACCGAATGCGTTTTGGTTTCCGCTTTCGCCCCAAGCAGGGCTGGACCAAAAACCACTTGTGAGTAGGGCACCGGCCATCAACCCACACGTCGCAAACGTGCGAGCGGTTTTGCGACCGAAGCGTTGTTGAATTGAACAGATCTTCATGATCGAACCTCGTAGACTCGAAGTGCCATCGATTGGCACCGCTGGGTGTGACCGGTTGGCAGTAGTTTAGACAAACAAAAAAACAGTAAACTTGACGAAACGTTAACGCACGCCCAGTTCATCGCGAACGGGAACTAGACAGGCTTTGCGTACCATGCGAACAATTTGCTTGGCCGATGATTCGCTATCACAATTCCCTGAGATGACCAATTCGCTGTCGACCATGCGGACGTCGACACGGGCATTCGGAAACGTTTTGGCGATCGTTCGATTGAGCACAACGACTTTGTCTCCGACGGAGTCATTTGTCGCTGCCGCGGTGTCTCGAACGTGGATATCAAATTGTCGAACTTTGGTTGGCACGTTCGTGTCCGTATCGGCCCAGACCACCAACCGCGTCACTCCGCTCCCCGCTCCGATCAATTTGACCTGGCTAGAACCTGAAGTGAACGCTCGGCAGATGCTTGGGTTCTGAACACTCACTCGGCGCAGTTCCCCATCGACGGTCAAGGAACGAACTTGAGCCAGATTGATGTAGAGCGGTATTGGCTCGCTCGATCCAGCGACAGGCATGTTTTGTTTCCCCGTGTCCAAGATGACACGTGGATTCGATGGAACTGGGGACGCGTCCAAGCGAGGTGCGACGACCGCCGTGACCACAGGCCGAATGATCGAAGCGGTTGGATCAAGTGGTCCACGCTCGGCACCGACGGGTGGCGCCTTGACGTCGACCGGCGGACGGTAGCGTTTTTTGCGAAGACTCGCTACACGCGAATCCTCGCTGACAACATTGGTTTCATCAATGTGCGGAACCACATCGATTGCGATCGGTTTGATCGGTTCGCTCATTTCGGTTCGCCCACCCAAATCGATTCGCTCGCTCGTTTCAAGCGGTTGCAAACCCATTGGGGCAGAATCGGCAATCGGCTCTCGACGGACCTCGTCCTCTTCTTCCAACATCAGCTTGAGCATTGCCATTTCTTCTTCGCTATATTCACCGCCGTGATCGATCACGACAGGATCTGGCATCGGAACCGCATCCATCGATTCCTCTGCGACAACCATTTGCTCCACTTCGTTGATCGTTGGCAAGACATCTTCGTCGTCGCTCATCGAGAACAGGATTGGCTGCGAATCGGTGTCCGGTTCGTGTTCGACGCGTTGTGCTGTTTCAACCGGATTGGGCTGTACCTGCGCCGACGTGTAAGCTTGAACTTTCACTGGTGGGCGAAAACTCAATTCGGACGGGTCGGTCGGCGACGAGGCCTCGGTTTCCGTCAATTCCACATCGACCAATTCGTGGTTTACGTGATGCTGCGACGCCAACATTGGATTGGTTCGCACAGGAGCCGACGGTGGCGTTTCGATCGTCATCGCCGGGCGACCATTGCTCGGCAACGCGGGGCTGCCGATCGGATACAGACCAATGGCAGCTCCAATTGGTTTGAGCCGTACCGCCGACCTGTCTTCGCCCGCAGTAAAATCGCCCGAGGCCAGCTTGATCAGCGGATCGGCTTGGACGTTTAAGTCACCGCAGTACGGATTCATTTGAACAGCGGTGCCTGAAACCTGGGCGATGGGAGGCGAATCGATGGCCTCGATCGGCAGTGGCGGCAACATCCGTACTTTGAGTGCCGTGGCCGGTTTGGTTGCGTGCATTTCATCTGCGTCGTGGCGAGCGCCGATTGGCTCGGAAGCCGAAGCCGATGCCCCGACCGCGACGAGCCACAAACTCAACATCGCTCGTCGGTAACTTCGGCTCTTTGTCCGTCGTCGTTTGTCCATTGTGTAATTAGCGCCACGCATGCCGCTTCCTTGCGTACGAACGATCAAATCGATGGGCCCCCCTCGGCACATCGCACTCGGCCGCCCAATGCAAAACCCTGCATCCGGCGTCCAGTTGCTTTATGTATCGGATAAGCTTTGCTTCGACATTAACGATTCTGACGTTTCATCCGCATCTATCGGTAAACGGAGTCCCGCCGGTCGCAGCGATCGTCCCGATTTTCATTGCTTGGTTGTCGCCTTTCGCTCATTGGCCGCATGGGCGTTGGCGTACTTGTCGGTACGGAAGAACAAGAACAACGCATCCGAATTGGCCATTCGTCGATACATTGGAGCCCCCCCAGAGCTCGCCCGAATGGCGTGTACTGAAGGAATTCTGAAACGTGAAACCTCCTTCCGTCGAGCTTGTCTCGGCGGAGGAAACAAGTGGCGCTACAAACCGCACGCCCGAAAGAAATCCGTACGAGACTCACGGTTCGAGGGACGAGTCACACGGCTGCGACCATGGTTCTGCGGACCGTGGCTATTTAGCACGGCTGATCGAAAGGCGTTGCCTTTGGGCTTCGTAGAGGATCACAGCTGCGGAAACCGAAACGTTGAGGCTGTCGACCGCACCTAGCATTGGTATTCGAACGGCGGAAGTTGCCTTCTTGTCGACAATCGAAAAGTGCTTGCCGAGCCCGTCCGCTTCACTGCCGAGCACAATTGCCAGAGGACCGGTTAGGTCCGTGCTCCATAGTTCCGTCGACGATTCCACTCGCGCGGCGACGACTTGTATTCCTCGTTCGGAGCAGAACGCAATCGTATCCGCTTCCGAGGCCGAAACATTTGGGATACTAAAAACGGTGCCCAAACTGCTTCGAATGGCGTTTGGGTTGTAAACGTCCGATCCGCCACCGCAGAGAATCACCGCATCGACGCCCGCCGCATCGGCAGACCGAAATACGGCACCAATATTGCCCGGTTTTTCCAGACAGTCGAGGACGAGAACAAGCGGAGTGTTGGACAGTTGCAAATCACCGAGCGTTTTCCTGGGCTCGAGGAATTCGCCGACGACTCCACGCGAATTGTCACCGTAGGAAATTTTTTCCATGACCGCATGGCAAACTCGAGTCAATTTTTGTTCGGCGGCAGCCCGCTCTATCAGCGTTGCATCCGATTTCGGATCTTCGACCGATTCGGGTACGACCAACCGCACCAATTCCAGCCCAGCCTCGATCGCTTGCCCCGTTTCACGCCATCCATCCACTAGCAGACGCTTCTCTTTGCGTCGTGTACGATTGCTTCTCAGCCGGACTAAATGACGAACGGTCGGGTTGGCGTGACTTCGAATGACGATGTCAGGACAGGGGTTCATGTAGATTCGTGCGGTTGGAGATGCCGAAAAATGACGGATGCCGCATCAACTCAGACAAAAGAAATAGATCGAAACGGATACGCAAGAGAATAACATGACGACGAACCAAGTAAATGTTGACGGGGCACTAAATTGCTTCAAAGTGGAGTCGCGCCGCGATCAAAAAGAGTTTCTGTACTTAGAACGGGATGTCAACAAGGGGAATGCGAATTGGATACCACCTTTGTGGTCGGAACGCCGCAAAATCGTCGGGTTCAAACCGCACCCGTTTTACGAGGATGCTGACCGACAAGCGTTTATCGCACGCCGAGATGGCCGTGCCGTCGGACGAATTTTGGCGGTCGTCAACCATGCTCACAATCGTCGCTACGAAGAAAGCTGCGGATTTGTTGGTTTTTTCGAGTGTTTTGACGACGCGGAAGCTAGCGCAGCACTGTTCCAAGCCGCATTTGATTGGTTGCGGGCACAGAACATGACGACCGTTCGTGGGCCTGTCCACCCAAGTTTGAATTATGAGGTGGGTTTGTTGGTCGACGGTTTTGATTCGCCACCAACCTTCATGATCCCCTACAATCCGGCCTACTACGAAAGGCTATTTCTCGCTTCAGGCTTCGAAAAATCGCAAGATCTGTACACCTACGAGGCTCACATCGATATTCTGAGCACTCTCGATCCGAAGATTCAGTTTATCATCGATGAATCGGCCAAGCGGTTCAATGTGAAATGCCGAATGCTTGACCGTAAACGATTCAAAGAGGATGTTCGCTCGTTTCTCGACATCTACAATCGCTCACTCGAAAATACTTGGGGCTATGTGCCGATGAGCGAAGCGGAGATTCGCGAACAAAGTGCGGGGCTCAAACACTTGATCATCCCCGAATTGACGAGTATCGCAGAGATCGACGGCGAACCGGTCGGCGCCGGTTTTGGGCTGCTCGATTACAACGACATTATCGGCAGGATCCATGGCCGATTGCTGCCCTTTGGTTGGTTAAAATTGCTGACACAGCGACGAAAAATCAAGCGTTTGCGGTTGATTAGCACCAACGTGTTGCCAAAGTACCAAAAGTGGGGTATTGGATTGGTGACGCTTTCGAGAGTCCTACCCGATGCGATCGATTTTGGCATCGAAATTGGCGAGTTTTCCTGGATTTTAGAGAGCAACCAACTGTCCAAAGGCTCCGTCGAGCGAGGGGGTGCGACACGAACAAAAACGCATCGATTGTACGATCGCCCACTGTAAGACCCTGGTAAGCAACTGCCAGGCGAATCATACTCTACGCTAAACACTGTCTTTTCGCTAAACACCGTTACCCTATTGGCCCGATTATGCCGGAAGTAAAAATAGTCATCACCGGAGCGGGCGTGGTATCGCCGATCGGACTCGGGCACGCGGACTTTTTCGAGTCTCTGCTCCATGACCGGTCGGGCGTTCGTTTGTTGTCAGAGCGAGACGACGATGGGCCAAAACCACCGCCTGACTTCGACCGAACCAACGGTAGCGGTGGTGAATTCGATGGCGTATGGGTCGGGGCTCCGGTGATTGGGTTTGAACCCAAAGAGTTTGTCACGCCGCGGAAAGCGATCAAGGTAATGTGCCGCGAAATCCAGTTGACGTTCGCGGCAGCCATGATGGCGGTCGAGAACGCTGACTTGGCTGACGATCTACCCGCCCGTGACGATGGCCGGATTCACCCCAGCGAGATTGGTACCGTTTTCGGCAGCGAGATGTTCTACGGGCCACCAACGGAATTGGCCGATGCGTTCCAGCTATGCCTTAACGACGATGGCCAAATGGACGAGTCGCAATTCGGCGAAGCGGCAATGAAAAAAATCATGCCGCTCTGGATGCTGAAGTACCTGCCCAACATGCCAGCCTGCCATATCGGGATCGCTATCAATGCGCACGGCCCAAACAACTCGATCCTACTGGGCGATACCTCTGGCTCCGCTGCGTTAATCGAGGCGATGTCATGCATCGAACGAGGAGCAGCGAAATGGATGCTCACCGGCGGAACCGGCACCCGCATCAATGGGACGCGGATGAATTACCGCAGCGACTTTCCTGTCGCATCGATCGCAAACCCGGTTTCCCAATCGTCACGCCCTTACGATGTCGATTCCCGTGGCGTCGTTGGCGGTGAAGCCGCCGTCGCCTTTCTCGTCGAGTCGAAAGAAACCGCGATTGCTCGCGGTGCGAAACCGCTAGCCGAAGTCGTCTGCTCGGTAAGCCGGTTCGTTGCCTCCGGCGGCATGTCACTGATAAAACGCTCGAGCGAAAATCGGCCGTTGACCGCCGAGGAACAACAGTCGACAACCACACCAGCAACCCCTGCTATTCGTGGGTCGGCTGCCGCGATTAGCCTCGCCATCAAGGACTGCCTATCCAAATCGAAAATGGATGTGAAGCAAATCGGTCTGGTCGTTGGTCACGCGATGGGAGACCCGATCATCGACGAACAAGAAAGAATTGCTGTCACAGAAACACTGCCCGGCGTCCCTATCGTCGTTCCGATCGAAAAGGTCGGGCATACCGGAGCAGCCTCTGGTTCGATTGAGTTGCTCGTTGGGGTTCTTGCCCTGTCACGCGGCGTGATCCCGCCATCGCTGCGGTTGGCGAATGTCAGTGAATCGCCAAACAGGCCTGCTTTTCAGCGTCAAGCGTCGCGGTCACTCGAAAAAGACTACGCAATCTGTATCAGCCATGCGCCGGAGGGTGGCGCGGTGGCAACCCTCTTAAAGCGGATGGATCATTAGTCGTTTCGGCGATCAACACCGCAGCGAGGTAACAAGCACTAAAAAATCCGCACCCCCTCTTTACCGGGCAGGGTACGGCAAAAATTGCTAAAGATACTCCGCGACGGGCAAAACCAATATTTTTCCGTCGCCGATGCGGCCTGTTCGCGTCACCGAGACGATTTTCTCAAGTATTTCTTCGCAGCGAGAATCGTCAACCCAAAGCGTGATTTCGACTTTGGGAACAAACGCTTGAGAATACTCGGTATCTCGATACTCGTCCAAATAGCTCTTTTGGCGTCCATACCCTTTCACCTCGACGACGCTGAGCGCCTCGAGCGGAGCACGCCGCAAACTGACGAGCACCTGCTCGGCTAGGTAGGGACGAATCGTCGTGATAATTTGTTTCATTCAAGTTGCTCCCACGCCTTTTCTATCGCAAATGCGACCCGCCATCAATCACGGTAAAGGCCGTTCGCCTCGATCAAGGCCTCCACGCTCCTTGGTACCCGGTACCGAATGCTTCGCCCCGTCGCGATTCGGTCTCGGAGTTCGCTGCTTGAGATTTCGATCACAGGCATGTGAAGGACCCTTCGCTCGATTTCGGCAAATCGCTCCGGGGTTACCAGGCCGTCGAGTACAGACAAGTCGATAGGCGGGTCGCCACCACGATGGACGACAGAAATCACTACTTTTTGAAGCAACCGCCTTGGCTCGTGCCATTTTCGAATCGATGCTAGCGAGTCGCTGCCGATAATCAAAACGAACTCCGTATCAGGCTGTTCCGCCTGCAATTGCTCAACCGTATCGATTGTGTAGCTGACGTCCCCCCGGCTGAGTTCGCGACAATCAACGCTGTGCTTGTCGCTGCCCGAAATCGCTAGCCGGAGCATTTCGGCTCGCAACGCATCCGACGCGACCGGTCCATTTGGCTTTAGTGGCGATGTGGCGGCCGGTATCCAGTAAAGCTGGTCCAAATCGAGCGTTTCGATCGCCGATTCGGCAATCCACAAATGCCCGAGGTGAACGGGATCAAATGATCCTCCCAAAAGCCCGATTCGCATATTTTTTGTCCCTGTTTCTGTTTTTCGGTGCACGACGGCCCCCAACCTAGCCCCCAGGCTCCTGTCTCGTAACGAGCATCGTAGCAATTTTTTGTCTGCCAATGACCAGACGTGTCACCCAGGTCGTCGAGAATGGAAATCTCACTTACCCTTTTCTCGCATTTCGACTTACCCGCTATGCTACACTCTGACCCAACTTCTTTTCCGCTGCCAATTCTTGGATCCGCAGTGATGCCATCATTTGAATCCGAACAGAATCATCGCGATGACGGCGATACCAATCGTTCGCCGATTGATGATTTTGAACTCGACAATCTTGATCGGGGCCGAGGGCAAGCGTCGGAGGGTGGCAAACCGGGGTCCTCCCAGCAAGCCGAACTATTTGAAACCGATCCGCCCCCTTGGGAATTAACGGTCGAAGCGGACATTGCGACGGCGAAAATCGTATTGAGCGAAGCCCCCTACGGCCCCTACGATTACCGAATTCCTGAGCAAGACCGCGAGCACATCAAGCCGGGGATGCGAGTGCGCGTCCCCTTGGGACGTCGCCGCCAACCGATGATTGGATGGTGTATTTCGACTCAATTTGGTGCGGTCAAACAGAGTGGCAAACTGCGAGACATCGTCGAAATTCTCGATGATGAACCTCTTTGCGATCCGCCACTCGTCCGTTTAGTGGCCTGGATCAGCCACTACTACCAAACGCCCATGGGACAAGTCTTTGACACGCTGATTCCCTCAAGTGTTCGCGCCAACGCAGGAACTCGCGAGCGTAGTTACCTGACACCCAACGAATCGAATTGTGACGAAGATCAGATCGAAAAACTGCCAAAGAAACAACAATCCGCTCTGCGTTTCCTGATCGCGGCGGCGCGTCCAATGACCGCATCGGAACTGATGGTCCATGCCGAATGCACTCGGGGGCCGATTAGTGCCCTCGAATCAAAGGGCTTCCTAAAGACAATGGTCCGCCGTGAGATGACAACGAGCACGCCGATGCGCTGGCAGAAAAACGATGGCGAAGACACGTCGGCACATACCCTCAGCAGCGAACAACGCGTTGCCCTCGATCGCATCAACGCAGCAATCCATTCTGGAAAAGGAAAGACCCTGCTATTGCATGGCGTGACCGGCAGCGGCAAAACCGAAGTTTACATCCGAGCGATCGAACATGTGGTTAAGTTCGGTCGTGGTGCGATCGTGATGGTACCCGAAATCAGCCTCACTCCTCAAACACGCGGGCGGTTCGAACGCCGGTTTGATGGTGTGGCGGTATTGCACAGCCAAATGACGCCTGCGGAACGGCACTTCCAATGGCAGCGGATCCGTCGTGGCGAGGTTCAAGTGGTCGTCGGTCCACGAAGCGCCGTCTTCGCTCCCCTCCCTCGACTTGGGTTGATCGTAATCGATGAAGAACACGATGCCTCATTCAAACAGGACACTCAACCCCGTTATCACGCTCGCAAAGTGGCTCATGCACGCGCGATGTCACTGGGCGTCCCCTTGATTCTTGGTAGTGCCACACCGTCGATGGAATCGTGGCATGCAACAGCCAGCGGGCATGCCGAATTGATCACGATGAAAGAACGGATTTACAACCGCCCCATGCCCAACGTCGAATTGGTCGACCTGCGGATCCGCGACCAGCGGTCGCGAGGTGCTATCAGCCGACAATTGCATCAAGCGACAGTCGATACGTTAAAAGAAAACGGTCAAGTGATCCTGCTACTCAATCGACGTGGTTTCGCCACGACGATTCAATGCCCCTCGTGCGGACACGTCGTCGCGTGCCCCGACTGCGACATGCCGCTAACCCATCACCGCGATGGTGGCAAAGCGGTTTGCCATTATTGTGACTATACGATCGCGACACCGCCCTGGTGCCCAGCATGCCGGTATGACGGCATTCGCTACGGTGGATTGGGTACGCAAAAATTGGAAGTCGAAGTCAAAGCTCGATTTCCCGATGCCCGAGTCGCCCGGATGGATAGCGACACAATGCGCCGACCGGGGAGTCATCAACGAGTCTTGTCCGCCTTCCGCAGCGGCGAGCTAAATATCTTGCTCGGCACGCAAATGATCGCCAAAGGACTCGACTTTCCCAACGTCTTGTTGGTCGGAGTGATCAATGCGGATAGCGCCCTGCATTTCCCTGATTTCCGTGCTGCCGAGCGTACATTTCAGCTAGTTACCCAGGTCGCTGGTCGAACCGGCCGTGGATCGCGAGGCGGACGGGTGGTGGTGCAGACCTTCACGCCTGAACACCCTGCGATTCAAGCCGCATCGAGGCATGATTACCTGCAATTTGCGACCGATGAAATGGTCAATCGCCGCAAGTTCAATTACCCACCGCTCGGGTCCGTTGCCCGGATCATCATCCGCGGAGTGGTCGAAGAGGTGACCGAAGCGGTCGCCGACTCGTTGGTCAGTCGACTCGAAGCGGCACGGTTAGCACTGGAAACCGAAGTGCGAATTCTCGGCCCTGCACCGCCACCAATTTCCAAATTGCGCGGGAAGTATCGATTTCATATCCTGCTGCAAGCGACCCAAGCTTCCATCCTTGGCGAAACGATCCGCCGCGCGACGGATTCCTTTACCATCCCCGAAAAAGATGACGTCCAGTTCGTCGTCGACATCGACCCAATGGACATGCTGTAGTGGATCTTGTTAAAGATCCATTACTGAATGCAGGATCTTTAACAAGATCCATTACTGACCGCAGGATCTTTGGCAAGATCCATTACTGAATGCAGGATCTTTGGCAAGATCCACTACTGACCGCAGGATCTTTAACAAGATCCACTACTGAATGCAGGATCTTTAGCAAGATCCATTACTGACCGCAGGATCTTTAACAAGATCCATTACTGAATGCAGGATCTTTGGCAAGATCCATTACTGACCGCAGGATCTTTAACAAGATCCACTACTAACTACGAACAAACCGGGCTAGCAGCACGAACGTTTCACTTCTTCGGCCAAATCTTGGGCAAATTGATCAGGCTTGATCGGCTTGGAAAACCAGTGATCGACCCCTTGATCGCCGACTGAAATCTGGACGGTCGTCTGCTCAGCGCCACTGACGGCGAACAACTTGATTCCTTGGTAATCGGGGTTGCTGCGGATCGCTGAAACGGTTTTGGGCCCGTCCATTCGAGGCATGTTCATATCGAGCAGCACGATGTCGGGTTTTTCATGACTCTGTAGATACTCCAGTGCGGCAACTCCATCTTCCACGGCCTCGACGTTGTATCCGCAAAGCTCCAAGAATCCAACCATCAATTGACGTTCATTTTCGTTGTCTTCGACGACCAAAGCCCGACAGGTACCATCCGCCTTCAGTTGCTTTCGAGTCGTGACGGGTTCGGAAGCGAGACGATCGAGTTCTGCGAGTGATTCGACAGCCTGTGTCAGCGTCTGCTCGGCGTCCGAGATGCGACCAAGATCCAGTTGTCGCTGGAGTAGATGCAGAGCCAAATTGGCGGTATTGAGACGGTTGCGAAGTTCGTGACGAGCATGACGGGCGGCTTGGTCAGCGGCCTCGGTTTCCTGCGCTGCCAACGCGTCGGTCTTAAATGTCTCCGTATCGGGTAATTCGCCGCGGAGGACACGAACGTCGCGGGGGGCGTCAACGCCCACACGGACAGTCTTGCCGTCTACGCGAAGGATTTCAATCGAAATCCCCAAGTTGGGAAAACGTAAACTTTGATTCTTTTTCCTCGATAAAACGAGCATGGGATGGTCTCCATTCCGAAACGCTCAAATTGAATAACCTCTCTCGAAGTGGCCATGATTGGAACAGCAAAATGCCCGAGTCGACCCTTCAGAGATGCCTGCTAATCCGCAGACACAAACCAGTGCCGCGATAGGATTAACGAGGCAAGCGTTCTACGTCTTGTAGAACACGTCCGAGAGACGCACAAAACTAAATCCCTTTACGTTACTTGCCCTCTATGGAGGCAATCTTACCGAAACGCACCATGTGTGCATACACTAGTCTTTTTGAAAAAACCTTCCATCTCAAATGCTAGCAAAATAGAGTCGCCTTGGCCTTCCTGTAGTCCTGTCTCTCCGAGCCGCAGAATTCGCCGTCTCGGAGGATGCCGATTTTGTTTCCGCGTGATCTTTGTTAACGAATGTGCCGAAGGCATTTTAGCTATTTGCTCGGGATTGCGGGAACGCATCGGTGGGCATGAGGGGGCAAATCAACCATTCGTCCCCTGCCGGTGGCGTGATCCGTTATCGAAAATCTCGCGAGCGTTGGTCGATCGAAACGGACTGGTTTTCCAACTTGTCGACTCGACCAACGACAACATGAATGACGCCTTCCCGGTTCTCTAATTTCCCGTCGATCATCCAGACATTGCTCTCATGCGTCGCCGCGTAAAACCGCTTCCAAACCGCGGGAAAGAAGACCAAGTTCATTGATCCCGTTTCGTCTTCGATCGTGACGAACGTAATCCCTTTAGCGGTTCCCGGCCGTTGTCGCAGCAGCACGACACCGGCGACTCGGACATGCCGCCCATCTCTCAGTCCAGGCAAGTCGCTTGCTCGGACGCATCGATTTGCTTCCAGCTGTGGACGAAGGAACGAAATCGGGTGAGCCTTCAAACTCATTCCGATGGTTCGGTAGTCGGCTTCGACTTCCTCCTGCATCGACATCGATGCCAACCCATCAGGAATCGGTTCCTCCTCATCCATCAGCGAGCCAAACAATGGTTGCTCGGTAGGCTTGGTTTCTTGAGCGAGCGATTGCCACACGGCTGCTCGGCGGTCGCCCGCGATGGTTTGAAAAGCATCCGCATCGGCCAACTTGGATACCACGGCTGAACTAACCTTGGTTCGCCGCACCAATTCAGCAACATTGGCGAACGCTCCACCGCGATTTCGTTCGGCAACAATTCGCTCGGCCGCTTCTTTTGCCAACCCCGCCGCTCGATCAAGTCCCAACCGAATTGCCGGTTGGTTTTCATTATCCGGGTTTGCCTCGAGCGTTGATTGCCAATCACTCCGATTAACGCACAAGGGAAAAACCACAACGCCGTGCTTCTTTGCATCGGCGACCAATTGTGCGGGTGCATAGAATCCCATCGGTTGGCTGTTGAGCAATGCTACGCAAAAGGCAGCCGGAAAATGCCGCTTCAAATAGCACGACGCATACACCAGCAGAGCGAAACTAGCGGCGTGCGATTCGGGGAAACCGTATTCACCGAAGCCACGGATTTGATGAAAGACGTGCTCGGCAAATTTCTCATCGAGTCCCGTTCGACGCATTCCTTCAAGCAGCTTGATGCGAAACTTTTCGATCACTCCTGGTCTTCGCCAAGCTGCCATCGCACGACGAAGTTGATCCGCTTCGCCAGGAGTAAAACCGGCTGCGACAACCGCCAACCGCATCGCTTGCTCTTGAAAGATCGGCACACCCAAAGTCTTTTCGAGGACACCGCGTATCGCCTCGTTCGGATAGACGACCGACGCCGGATCCTGCCTCGCTTTCAAGAACGGATGAACCATATTGCCTTGAATCGGGCCAGGCCGAACGATCGCGACTTCGACGACCAGGTCGTAATAGCATCGGGGGCGAAGTCGTGGCAGCATACTCATTTGCGCCCGGCTTTCAATCTGGAACACTCCAATCGTATCGGCAGCACAAATCATGTCATAGGTTTCACAATCGTCCGCTGGTATGGTCGACAAACTGAGATCTCGTCCATGATGCCGAGCAACCAATTCGAAACAACGTCGAATCGCTGACAACATGCCAAGCGCTAAAACGTCGACTTTCAAGATACCAAGTTCATCCAAGTCGTCCTTGTTCCACTGGATAACCGTGCGTCCATCCATCGCCGCATTCTCGATCGGGCAAAGTTCGCACAATTCCCCCTGCGTCATGACCATGCCGCCGGTATGTTGAGACAAGTGTCGTGGGAAACCGATCAGGCTTTGCACGAGATAGACAAACCGCTTGCCAATTTCAGATTCGGTATTCAAGCCTGCCGCTCGGCAGCGGTCGCTAAAACGGGCATCCCGATCGAGTCCGCCGCCTGCTTTCGACAACGCGTCGAGTTGGTCGGGCGAGATGCCGAGGACTTTACCAACCTCGCGAATCGCGCTGCGGGTACGGTAGGTTGTAACGACGGCGGTCAACCCCGCTCGATGCCGACCATACTTTTCGTACAAATATTGGAGCACCTCTTCGCGTCGCTGGTGTTCAAAATCGACGTCGATATCGGGAGCCTCGTTTCGTTCGCGGCTAATGAAACGCTCGAACAACAAATCCGTTTGGCTGGGATCGACACTGGTGATACCCAGACAGTAGCAGACCGCTGAGTTGGCTGCCGAGCCGCGACCTTGACACAAGATCCCCCTTCCACGAGCAAACCGGACCAGATCCCAAACGGTCAAGAAATAGGCTTCGTACCCCAGTTCTTCAATCAGCTTCATCTCGTGTCGCACCAAGTCGATGATCCGCTCGGGCACCCCCGTTGGCCAACGTTGATTGGCCCCTTCCCACGTCAATCGCTTTAAATGCTCGATCGGTGTTTTGCCCTCGGGAGCCAATTCGACGGGGTATTCGTATCGCAACTCATCGAGCGAAAAATTGCATCGGCTTGCGATTTCGGCCGTGCGTGCAATCGCATCAGGTGCATCGCGAAAGAGGTCCGCGATTTCCGCCAGCGTTCGGAGTCCGAATTGGCTGTTGGTAAACCGCCTTTGAGAAACCTCTTCGATCGTCATCCCGCTGCGAATGGCGGTGACGCAGTCATGCAGTAACATCCGCTCGGCACAGTGGTAATGCACACCTCCGGCGGCGACGAGAGGGACGCCGGTTTGCATCGATACCTCACGAAGCCGATTTGCTTTTTCGCGGTCGTCGACTCCGCGGTGCATTTCGAGTAGCACGTACGCTCGGTCAGCAAAGACTTCACCAAATTGGCGTTGCAAAAAATGCACGGTGCAGTCCGACGTCGGGAGGACCGCTGCGATACTTCCTTCGCTGTGTTCTGCGATATCGGCAAAGGATAACCTATAACGCCCCTTTTCGGCCCGCATACGCCCTCGAGAAATCAGCCGACATAGTCGGCCATAAGCGGCGCGATCGGTCGGCCACAAGACAAGGGGCGGTCCATCAATCGGATCGATCTCGGTTCCAACGAGATACTCGATGCCAACCTCTTTCGCTGGCGTGTGCCCCCGAACGATACCGGCAAAAGAGGCTTCATCGGTAATCGACAGGCCCGCGTACCCAAGCTCCGATGCCCGCTCAACAAGCTCATCGGGATGGGACGCACCTTGCAGAAATGAAAAGTTACTCTTGCAGTGCAGCTCAACGTACTTCATTCAATGGATGCTCCATCACCAACCGGTCAGCCAATAAAATGTCCAAAAGGAGAGATTGATTCCATTGATTAGGGTCGCAAGGAGCAGTTGACGTCGACAACTGCGGATTCGATAGGCAATCGGGGATAAACCGAACGTCAGATAGAGCGAATAACCATTGAGAAGCGGGGGAAAAAATAGCAGGCCAATGATCGACGAGTAAAAAACTCGCCGCACGTCCGCCTTGGTTGTTTCCACTTGCTCCGCATTCGTGCCGATCAACCGACCTGATGCTGCTGACGACTCGCTTGGCGTTTTAATCACAACCGGCGGCGAGTAAGGATTACTCGATCTCGGCAGGACGACTCGATCGTTCGGAACGGTGATCGTCTCCGACTCCCAACCCTTTTCCCGCTCATTCCTATCGAAATCCGAAACGGTGCGGCCTGGCAAATCCGCACCATCTCGCTTTTTGTTGCAGCTCCAACAAACTTCAAAGGTCGGCTCGTTTTGCTCGTCGCAACGTGAACACACCCATGCGGTGGCCGTGTCGCGAAGCCACTCGTCCGCTTGCAGAATTTCAGCGGCTCGCAAGTAGTCCTTTTCGGCGACCTCGACGCGAACCAATCGATTGGTTCCCGCACCGCCAAACCCGAGTGCTGTGACAGGATCGGTTCCGGTAACGATCGACGGAATCCCCTCGGTCGCTAAGCGATTGCAAAGGGTTTGTGCCAAAAACATGTCGGCACACTCACGGACGGCGATAGTCGAATGCTGCAACTCATGGTCTCCAAAAGCAAAACGTCGAAGTCATATTGTAGACGATCCCAAGAGGCCCGAGCCACTCTTTTGCTAAGCCTAAAATCAAGCGGTGACAAAGTACGAAGCCTCTTAACGTGGGCTCCGCTGCCTGTGGCAAAACCGAAACGGAAGCGGATTATTGGCTTTTCTTGAGTAGATCGCTAAAAATTAGATTGGTCTTGCGAACTTTGGTTCGGACCACTCTCTGGCAATAGCTTTGGTAGGGGTTTCGGCGATAATAGTCCTGATGATATTCTTCGGCGGGATAGAACTTTTCCGCCGGCTCGAGCGTGGTGACGATCCGATTACGAAATTCACTCGATTCGTTCAGCTTCTTGATCGTCGCTTCCGCGATCTTCTTTTGTTCGTCATTGTGATAGAAAATCGCACTGCGATACTGGGTGCCTACATCAGCACCTTGTCGGTTAAGCGATGTTGGATCATGCGTCTTGAAGAAAATCTTCAAGATCTCTTCGTACGTTCGGACCGAGGGGTCGTAATAGACTTCGACCGCTTCGGCGTGTCCGGTTCGCCCTGTCAATACTTGCGTGTAATTCGGGTTGGCTAACGGGCCACCGGTGTAGCCAGAAACCACATCATTGACCCCTTCGATACGTTCATAGACCGCTTCGGTACACCAGAAGCAACCTGCTGCCAACGTTGCAACGGTTTGATCCGGCTTGGTGTTTGTGTCTGCCTTCGGCTGAGGTTCGTCTGCAAACGCCGCTTTCGGCAGCAAATACAAGCAAATGATCACGACAGCGGCCAAAAATCGCAGTCTGCCTGGGTTCCCATTTAGGTTCTTGATTGTCTTGGTCAAATGCATGGTTATTTGTTCCTGATTTGGACTTTGTTCTTGTTACGCTTCTATGATAGTCAAGTGACTAGCTTTTGGTCACATTGTTACTCACCTCAGGACTCGCCTCACGATGCTCCCCTATTACGACCTCCCTCACCTTGTGGAGGATGACGAAATCGATTCTCAGCAACACGTCCATAACCTAAGGTATTTGCAATGGACACTATGGGCCGCCGGTAAACATTCAGCGGCCATGGGCTGGGATTCCAAGCAGGCAGCAGCCGACGGTCTCGGTTGGGTCGTTCGCAAGCATGAGATCACTTATCGCAGGGCTGCTTTCGCCGGGGACCACTTGGTGATTCGCACCTGGGTCAGCGACATGGACCGTTACGCGTCCATTCGCAAGACTCTGATTTGTCGTCCAGCGGATCAAGCGGTTTTGGCACGAGTCGATACCCGTTGGGTTTACGTCAACTTGAGAGCTCACAAGGTCGTGGAAATCCCCGACTCGGTACGAAGTTTGATGATCCAATCGAAGACGCCGCCGATGCCATGGACGGACGGAACGAAAACCTAGGGGGGGTGGCCTGTTGTCTCTGCCAGGAATCCTGTCGAAATCAGTCGTGAATCTTGGCGAAATCAGTCGCCCGGGTTATCCCACTCCGCCTTCACTTCGCGACGGGTCAACTTATTCGTTGCTGGCATTCGAGTCGGGAGCGGGGCCAGCGTTCGGGCCGGGAGTCGGGCCAGCGTTCGGGTCGGGAGCCGGACTGGCATTCGGGCCGGGAGCGGGGGCAGCGTTCGGGCCGGGAGCCGGGCTAGCATTCGGGTCGGGAGTGGGGCCGGCATTCGGGCTGGCATTCGGTGCATCGGCTGACAACGTTTTTTTCTTGTCCTCGGCATCCTCAAGAATCGTTTTGACAACGTCGACAAGTTGATCCAAGCGGAACGGTTTGAACAGCACCCCTTTGGCGTGCAGCCCATTTTGCCGAGCTTTGACGATTGAGTGCCCTGGGTCGTAGCCAAACCCGGTCATTAAAACCATCGGCACATGATCCATCAACATGCCAAGCTTCAGCATCAGTTGGTAGCCGCTATAATCGGGCAGTTTGATGTCGCTAATGATGACATCGTAAGTGGAGGTTTCGTCACTGCCGCGAACCATCAAAACGGCTTCGTCACCTTTATGGGCCGTTTCAACAATACATCCATACCGCTCAAGCAGTTCGTGGGCATCCTCGCGGACCTGCTCATCCGCATCGACGACCAAGATCCGCTTGCCACGCAAAGCCGTATGACAGGGAGATTGATGACCTACCGGAACCGCTTCGAGCGGCGTCATTCGTTGTCCAATTTGCTGGATCGTTTGCTTGATGTCGCGGGCATTGCGGAGCACTCGGCGAAGCCGGTCGGTCACCTCACCACTGTGCCCGATGTATTGTTCCATCACATTGACGGCATCGTTCAAAATCTCGTCGACCGGAAGTGCTACCGCACTATGAATCGCGTCACAACTTTGCTGGGCCGTATTTGCTTTCTGAGCTACCAACAATTCAAGTGTATTGAGGGCAAACGCGATATCTCGCGAAAAAATCTCCAAGAACTGCAGATCCGCGTCCCCAAACGCGTTGACATCCGGGCTTTCGATATTGATCGTACCGAGCACTTGGTCGTGCAACATCAAAGGAACGGTCAGTGAGCTTCGCGAGTTGGCAACGCCGGGGATAAATAACGGATCGTTGATCACATCATGACAAATGTAACTCACGCCGCTGGCGGCGACGTAGCCGGTTACCCCATTGCCCTGCGGATGAGCAAAGAGTTGGCGGTCGGCGGCGTCTTGGTCAATTCCGACGCTTAGAAGTGGCATCAGGGTGCCGGTCGCTTGCTCGAGAAGCCGAATCTCGATGACCTCGAAATTAAGCAGGTCACTCAGATAGTGACGAATGTTTTCTTTAAGGAGATCGATCCGCTCATCGACCTCCATCATAAAGATCTCCGATGGACGCAAATCCGCTAATTCACGCCCTGCGTTGTGAATCGCAGCCAATTTCTGCTGCTGGAGTATCTCTTCGGTAATATCATTGACCGTGACCACCAATTGGCGACTGTGGTCGGGGTGCATCATCGGGGCGGCATGAACCTGGAAATAGCGACTGTCTTCGGTATGCAGCGTACTGTTGCTCTCGTCCCCGGTCGCCAGTGCGGTATGAAACGGGCAAAAATCGGGGCCCATGATCTCAGGGTTGGACAGCACCTCGTAAAAACTCATGCCAACCGGCGATTCGGTTAGCCCTGCCCATTTCAACAACCGGCGATTGGCCCACAACACGCGTAACTCGGTATCAAGAAGAGCGACCCCTTCGGGCATATCGCGGAGCATAATCCCGCTTTGAGAAATGCCCCGCAGTTCACTCACTTCGGGCAATTTATCGCGAGCAATCCAAACGCCATCGATCGCAGGGTCTTCCAATTGATCGACGACTGCGATGGAGCCATCGACGACGACAACATCCTCTTCCGGGAAATCGCCCGGCAACGTCATTGGATCGCCGATACAAATCAGCTTTCGATGCGTTGTTACGTTCTGTGTCGATTCCGCCGATCGATTCATCGATCCTCTCCCGCCAACAGGTGACTTGAGTGTTTCGTCAAGGATGTAATCTTCCGCCAAAAAATCCATCAACCGAAAAACTAAACTCGTCCAAACTCGTTACTATGCCAACACTCTAACATAAAGAATCGACTAAGTAATACGTTGACCGGCCACCGATTTTTAATTTTCGCATCTTTTGCCCGAGCATGGAGTCCGGTCGTGAAGCTTGTTTGTCACCCTTCGCGCTTCAATCGTTTGTCCCCATGCATCGCTGCCAAAGGATCAAGGAAGAAGCCTGCGACTCAGCGCACCACTACAAGCCCTCATGGGAAAAGTTCACGACCTAGCCTCTCCTCCACACACATTCGCTCCTACAGGCTTGACTGATAGAGCCCTAGCACATTGTCGTGGCGGAGCGGAACCGGGTTAAACGTGCCCGTCCATTGAGTGAGAGCATCGCCGGTGAGCCTATCAAACGTCTCGGTTGGAATGGATAAATCGCTCAGTTTGGTGGCCATTCCTGCTTCGATCAGCCAATCCGTAACGCGGCAAGCCAATCGATCAGCCGCATTTTCAGGGGACGCGGTGATACCAGAGGCTTGCAAAAGTTCGGCATAGAGGGAGCCCACCACCGGTGCATTCATTCGTATCACAGCTGGCAACATCATCCCTACCGCTTGGCCGTGAATGATGTTAAATCGCGCTGTCAACGGATTGGCGACCGCGTGGGCAGCACCCAACATGGACCTCTCGATCGCCATCCCTGCAAAGTGGGCACCCAACTGCATTTGAGTTCGAGCGGCAAGATTTTGGGGTTCCAAAAGCACCTTAGAAAAACCACTCGAGAGCAATTCAAACGCTCGCTTGGAATACGTCACCGACATCGGATTTCGCCTTCGCGTGACATAGGTTTCGATCGCGTGGGAGATGGCGTCGATTCCGGTTAAGGAGGTCACGCCGGTCGGTTGGGTCAAGGTTAGATTTGGATCAAGGATTGCGATCTTGCAAGCCGCACGAGGGTCACCGCATGGCATTTTTTCATGAGTCTTTGCATCACTGATCAAAGCGAAGGATTGAGCTTCACTGCCGGTCCCTGATGTCGTTGGTATCGCGATCATGGGCAACAATTCGGTCGTCGCTTTTCCCACACCTCGGTAATCGTGAATCGTGCCGCCACAGCAGTACACAAAATTGATTCCTTTACAACAATCCATGCTACTGCCACCCCCAAGCCCGACAAGCAAATCCGGCTTTACTTCCGCAGCGCGCCGAACACCTGCGTCGACCATGTCGGAAGTTGGATTGTCCGAAAAATCGTGAAACGATTCAACGCGAATGCCCTGCTGCTGCAATGACTCTTTTGCCACATCAAAATGGCCTGCTTCAATCAAGCCCGGATCGCTGACAATCATCACCGACCGCGCACCAAGTTCAGCTGCCAATTCGCCGACCCGACGAATCGATCCTTCGCCAAAGACGACTCGCATCCGCCCGGTTATGTCAAAAGGTTGCATTGTATGGCTTAAAGGGTTGGTCATTCAATCGTTGGTAATGGAGATGTACGGTAGACAAATTTTGAAATGAAATTGTAGCAAAAGGGCGAGAGTCCGCCGGTGGTTATTCCTGCTTGGGGAACGCAGCGGGTTGGCCGTACCAGTTGGGGAACAATCCGCTGCGCACGGCCAACAAAACCGCTTTGCCATGCAGATGTTCGGGACCGTGCGTGTAATCCCATTCCAAACGTTCTTCGTACCGTAAAATTCTTAGCCGCCGATCAGGATCAGCCGCCCAGGACGCTAATTGGTTCGGTGAAAAGTAATTGATGACTTCCGCCGCCGTCTCGCTTACCGGTGCGTCACTCAACCTGCCTGGCAGCTGATCGCTACCAGGATCTTCCGTCGTGTGGACCTGGACATACAGGACGCCTCGATCGGTTAACGCTTCGGTCATCCGCTTCCACAACGCTTGAGAGTCGGCCAAAGGGATGTGATCCAAGACCGTCGTGGCGACAATCGCGTCATATGTATTCGGCGGAAGATCGATCTTTCGTACGTCGCTAGCGAGCGTCTCAACACGCTTGAGAACTCCTGCCCGCTCCGCACGCTGGGCAATACGCTCTAATCCTCGAGCACTCAAGTCGACCGCTAGCACTTGATAGCCCGCGATAGCCAGTGCAATCGAATCGCGACCAGCGCCTGCGCCTAAGTCGAGTGCTTTCCCGCCCCCTTTCACTTGATTCAGGTAGGCCGCCAAGCTACCAGAAGGCTTTTCGCCGTAAGCGATATCATCCCGGTCATACGGCTCAAAAAATGGGTCACTCAAGGAACAGGCTCCAAAAAACAGTCATTTCAAATAGGGAAGCCATTAGAACCGCAAAGCAGAGAAAAGCACAACGCGGGTAGCGGCGCTGGCGGGAGCGTCCACTGCAAACGGGACCGACCAACGGGAAGACCCAGCATCCACATGCTAACCAAATTGCAAACATTCTTCTGCGTCGCTTGCCGCGTCCGCACCGCTATCGTGGCTTGCCCCCCAGCCTACGTCTTCGAATTCAAAACATCCAACACCATCTCACAAAGCCGTGACGGTAACGCAGCAGGATCCGCAAAGGTGGCGTCAAATTCGGTTTGGAAAAGGGCAGCCTTCGTTTCCGACTTAAGCCGCTCCATCAAACCGTCCCATTTCGATCGCTCCTCGGGTGTCATTGCCTGATAGCAAACCACGTAAGTTCTCAGTTCGGCGCCGCCTAGCTTTATTCCACCAAAGGCATTCTTCTGATTGTCGTCGTTCGGCTCGACCCAAACGGCGTAAACGAGCATCGGCAAGGGTGGCTGGACGATTGAATCTTCCCACTTAACGGTCTTGTTTTGGTCGTCCCATTTTCCATTGGTTTCGATCGGTTCCGATCCACAATGCAGTAGCACCCGGACCCAATCATCCGGTGCGTATGCATTCAAATAGTCGTCGACCATTATTGATTCTGACAGAACGTCAAACGGGTTCGGCTCTTTTTGATCCGCTTCCGCTGAATCCATGGCCACGTTTTTTTTCCACTCTGCCAATTTCTGTCGGTAGATTTCTGTCGTGCGAAGATAAGCATCAAGCGATGCTTTCGCAGCCGATCTGTCCTTCAGAAAATGGAGTGATTCAGGTATCGGTGCTGACGGTTCGACTCCGAGTTTTGTAGCAAATAATCGCAAAGCGGCATCAGCCATTTTCGAAGCGTCCCCCACCACCATCAAGCGGGCAAGCGACGGCAGATCTTCGAGCGTGATGTACTCTCGTTCAATCAAGTAGTTTGCGACGTAGGCCATCAAGTCATCGCCATTCTCGGTTGTTTCCAATCGAGAGGTTGCTTGAAAGGTCCATAAATACAGGCCGAGATTCTGCAGGTCGTTGCGGACTTCGAATCGCAGCAGCTCATCAACCCTTTGATTCATTTGCGGGTCATCGATTTCGGATGCCATCCAATCGGCAATCAAATCAACAAATCGATCGATACCCGCTTGTCGCTGCTTCAACGGAGTTACAAGGTCAACGTCCGCGCCGAAGCGTTCACGATAGACAAACAATTCACCAAAGGGCGATTCGTAACGTTGATACTCGCCACTTCCGCCGATATCTTGCGGCATTTCGCCAACAAAGCTGCCTCGATAGACAACCTTATTACCGTCCTTTTGATGTTCATGGTCGGCGTAAACCGTATCGAGACGTTTGACGATCTCTTCCGATGGCGAAGTGTTTTGTGGAGGTTCGCTGCTATCCTCAACCCACACCGTTAAGGATCGGTCGATCGAATCGCCTTGGGGAGTCAATTCGACCTCGTAAACCGTTTGAACGCAGCCTGATAACAGTAGCATGGCGAAAGCAGCGAAACCGACCTCTCTCGATCGGCGCCACGAAAAAAGACTCGCCCCGAGGCTACTTTCTCGAGACAACCTCACGCGGCAGGTCGCCCGACTTTTAAGTGCTTGTTTCACAATCGTTTATTCTTGTGTTGTACCTCTCACGGCGCAGTCGGGGTAGGCCGAGCGACGCCCTTTAGGCGTTCGCGAGGGAGGAGGCCCGCGGAGCGCTTGCACGAAGCACATCGTGGAGGCCCCCTCCCGAACGGCGGCTTAACGCCGCGTTCGACCTCCCCCAAGCTTCGCTCGGTGGAGGTGGTTAAGTTGTTGACTCAGCTGGAATGAAACGCCGGACGACCTCTCGGCAGGCAGAAGCCTGGGAACCCGTTTTGCTCGTGGTGAATTTCATCGCTTTCGCCCTCAATGCCTGGGCATGTACAGTTCGGCTCGCTCGTCCGAAAAGATGCGGTACTTGATCCCGTGCCTCCACAATTGAAAGTAGGGCTCAAACGTATCACCCAGCCTTATTTTGTCTTCGAATAGAGGCCACATCAAGTAGTCGCGAAGCATCCAATCACAGGCGATATAGTAATAAGCCCCCTGGAGTGTACGGATCGACGAGTCGTCGTGATCGAATCGAGAGGTCAAGTTCGGGCCGGTATCGCGAAGCTGCATCAGCAGTTCCGCTTTTTCGGAATCGTTGCGGGGGTGCTTCGGTGCGATCCCCTCTAGCACCCGAATCGACGGAATCGGCGCCAGCCTATCACGGAGTTCGGTTGCACCTGCTTGCAATGCCAACTGATGCAAATTGCCCAGCCATTGTTCGCCAAGTTGTTCGACTCGCTGCGGTTGGATCGGCTCAGGATTTCGGACAATAAAATAGGCATCTCGTCCCCCCTCGGGCCGCTCCGGGTCTCCCGCGAATCGAAACAGCAATTCCAATCGATCAAGCAGTCGATTTGCCGTATGGGTTTGTTCGCCCGATGGCATCTTTTCGAACAGCGAATGAAGCCCACTGCCGTCGGGCCGAAAATTCTGAAAGAAACCAATCAATCCATCCTCGGCCTTCAATTCCTCCTGGGGGGGACAGGAGACTGGTGGACAGGAGACCGCGGCTGGAAAGTGGGCCGAGAAGCGATCGACGAGCGTTTTGGAAAGAGTCATTACCATTCGGGGTGTCCGCTGAAAACGTTGTGGCAACCATCGAGATGCCCAGTAACCTTCACGGCTAAGCGATGCCTGCTAATTCACAGAGGTGCGCGTCAGCGATTGGCCGAGGACAACTCCAAACGAGGAAGAACAATGCTTCACGGCACCATCGATTGACCGGGTGACCCGACAAATAGCCTGCGCCCTTGGCTGCCATCAAGGCGGCTTGAGTTGAGTTGAGCACCAATCGATTTGCGCGACCTCGGATATCGGCAACGTCACAATTCGCATCACCACCAACGGCCCTCAATAGCTCCGCTTCAAGACTTCGAAGTGACGATTGCAATTCAGTGGCTGCCGCCTTGAGGTCCTTTCGCTGCTCGGCTTCACGGACAAGATAATCGACGGCGGCTCGCGTGAGCCCGACGGCCAACGTTGACGTTTGTAGCCCTCCAGTGCTTCCGCCTGTACCTGACTTCATCACATTCTCGACGGGGCCAGCAAGCAGCATCGATTCGTCGATCATCACCCGGTCGAATTCCAAACGATCCGTGCAACTAGCCGTCAATGCCATCAATTCGGCACCGGAATGGGGATTCACGCCTGTCGCCGACCGGGGGATGGCAGCCAGGATCTGTTGTCCATCATCCATCGTCGCCCCAACAACATAAACATCCGCGTGCGGAGCTCCGGTAACCCAAGGTGCCATTCCATCCAAACAAAATCCATCTTTGGTTTTTTCAGCCCGCAAAACTGGCTTGACGAGGTGTTGACGACTCGTTGTAAGATGACTAACCCCCACGGTTGCAAATGCTTCACCAGAGATGAGTTTCTTGAGCCAACGGTCGGCCGGTTGCTGATTCTCACTTCCCGCGATGCGGCGAACGGCGCCCATCAATTGGGTGATGATGAAGGTGGTCGTCAAATCGACTTCGGATAGCCGCAAATATCCGTTCGTCTGGTCGACTTCATTCCATCCCAAGCCGCCCCACTGCGAGGGCATGAACCAACGAATCACGCCAGCGTTCGCACAGGCAGCGAGCGATTCCGCAGGCCAATCGCCGACATTTTTCCAGCGTTGGGCAGCGGCCGAAAGCTGTCCACACAGTTCATCCATAGCGTGATCGTCGAGGGAAAAAACAGGTCGCACCGCTGTCATGGCACTCCTATCAAAGTTGGATGAATGAGGAAAAGTGAAAGAAGACGCTTCGTCGCTTGGAAATATAGTCGCTTGGAAATATACCGCAAACCGATGGCCAGTGCCAACGATGCGGAAACCTTTCTCCAATTATCGCCTCGATTGTCCATCGACTCTCCGAGCGGAAAGCGTCTTCGATCTGGGATCAATAGTTGGACCGAGCCAATCGGTGGACGCTTTCAGCCCCGAGAGCTGAGCGTCATTGCCGCAAAGCCGCTAAAAGCGAAATTGATTGATAACCGTTTGAGTACCGCAGTCGCAGTAGCCGATGACATCAAGTGACGGTATTCTGTGTAAAACCGAGCGAATTCGGTTCTACACTCAGTCATCCCCCCCGTGTGATGGAATTTCGCGGCATTGTGGCAAAGTAGGGTGGCGACGTCACGTTACGAAAAAAACTTAAACCTCCAGGAACAAAAGATGAGTGATTCGGCACGACCTTTGGAAGTGGTTGCGAATGAATCGGTTCACGGCCACGATATCATGCAGATGATGGTCGAGTCGGGAAAACGCTACACCAAGGAGAGTTTGCGAGCAGAGATTGTTGAGAAATTTGGCGAACAAACGCGCTATCACACGTGTTCGAAACAGGACATGACCGCTGATGAATTGATCGCCTTCCTGGACACAAAGGGCAAGTTCAATGAAACCTCCGAAGGTTTCACGACAGCCCCTGAGAACATTTGCGAGCACTGATTGTGACAAGCATGCTGCTCGAATTCGCCACGACTTGGTTTACGCCGTTGATCTTGATTTTCGGCGTCTTGCATCTGTTCGTGTTTGCCGTTTTACGGTTCACTGCCGGACGTGACCTTCGCTCTTTGGCCGATTTGTTGGCTCGTTTTACAGACGGGCTGTCTCGCCGTAGTCGGCTCGATTGGCGAGGCCATCTGACAGACCAAGTGGATGCTTTCGTCGAAGATGTGCGTGAAGCCGTCCAAGATCCAAGCGACCGCAAAACGCTTACCAACCGAATCAGTCTGCTCGACGAGAAACGCGACTACCTCGATTCCTATCGCTTTGAGACCGCCTGGAACGTCGCTCGTTCAGGGATCGAAGTCTATCCCTTACTAGGAGTCCTCGGCACCATCTTTGCTTTGTGGTTGGCGATGCGAGAGCCAGCGGGTGATGCGTCGGCAGCCGTCGGGACAATCGTCGAGCGATTTGGATTGGCAATCGACAGTACGTTCGCTGGCTTGGCCACAGCGATCGTGCTCATGATTGTCAACAGCTTCTGTGAAACGCTATTCACGAGGCTGCTGGAAAACCGCCGCGATGTTCGCCAATTGGTTACGGAGGTGAAACGCGACCTGATTGCTTCCGACGTGCGAACAAGTGATCCGACACTCTCTCATTCGAAAGTGGCGAAGGAGTCGATGTGAAGCGTCCATTCGATTTCCTTCGTTCGACCTCGATTCGATTCCAGTTAACGTCGCTGATGGATCTGCTTTTGATCATCGTTTTCGCCCAGTACATGGACTTTAAGCGGATCGACAATCTGACCCAAATTCGCTCTCAAGAAAAGATCGCTGAGACTCGTGAAGAGATCGAGAACGAATACTTAAAGATCGCTTCCGAGCTTGCCCAGACACGCCAACGTTTAATCAATGAGAATGAACAACTTCGCACATCACAAATGCAAGCGGTCGTTATAGCGGAAGAAGCGAATCGGCGTCATGCATTGCTAGAGACGTGGTTGAGAGAGCGTTTCCAGATCGATCCGAATGTGATGCAAACGGAATTATCGCCGCCTGAATCGTCCGACACGCTGCGGGAAGCGGTCGCGACCGCAGCGTCGCTGCAAAGCATCGACAGCACCGAATTGCTGAGGTTTTACGCAGGCTATGACGAGCTTCTCAAACGGGCGGAAATATGGACGCTGCACATATCGGACCGGGGAGACATCGAACTTGATGCCGGCAATCGCCCCGAACAATCACAGAGTTTTCGCTTGGAGGCACGCTCACAAAACGAGCGTGCCGAAGAGTTCATTCGCCAACTCCGAGCCGCCTACTTGCAACTGCCTCAGCCCAAGGGCTTGGTCGTCATTTTGGTGTCCTACAGTCCTCGAGCGATCGCAGGAAACTTTCAGCCCGTGCTCGATGGAATGCCCAAGGCAATCGAGTGGCTCGCAGACGACTCGAGTGAACGAACTCGTTTTGAATATGCTGTGATCGGTGCGATCACCGACCCGAATCGTGACTTGATGGTTACACCATTGCATGATCCAACCGAGAACGACTCAACCAAACCATTAGCCGGGGAGCCCGAAGATGCCAAATAAAAAGCGGAGTCTAATCCCTCGAAGCGTGAAAGTTGTCCCGCTTGCCGCAGCCTCGGCAGTCGTCTTTGTTGCGCTCAGCATGATGGGACTACTCAACTTTAATCCGCCTGGAATGAACGATCCGTCGACGAATGATCCGACGAACGATCAAAACACAGAAGCGACGAACACAGAAGAGGCACCGGTGGGCATCGGAAACCTTGACACCGAAGCGCTGGTGGGGGTCGAGGCCATCCAGCTTGAAGAGCCGAACTTCGAACCGATCCCCGTCGTCGACATTGTCGTGGATGGAGACGAGTATTTGGTCGCGACGAGCAAACACGGCGACCAGTGGATGCGAGAGACATCGACGATCGAACAATTGGTCGAAGCTGCGAAGAACGCGTCCGGCGACGGAGCTGGAATTAAGGTTCGCATTGCTCGTACTTTCTCAGCTACCGCCCAAGCCGAACAAGCGATCGTCTCTGCATTGTCTGCCGCAGATATCCCGGCCGACGCGATCGATCAGCGCCGAACCTTGGTCGAATAGCCCTCATCGATCGTGTGCTTTCTTTTCTGGCGATATCAAAGGGTTGACCCTTTCATCGTGGTGAACGACGGAATGTGGCAACGATAGCTCGGAAGCGATCGTTCTGTTCTCGATCGCGCTACGCGATGCGACGTCATTGCATACGGTTATGAAGAAAACACAAGTCGCTTAATAGCTCGCTATGCATCATAGTCCGTCATTAACGGCTACAAGGTGCCCTCTGTGTGTTTTTGTTAGCGGTAGGTTCCCGCAAGGTTAATACCGTGTGAAAGCGGTTTTCATCCAATTTTGCGCTTCTACAATTGCCTTCGTCGAGTAACCAAAACGACGCCATCTGAACCTCGGGACGATGCCAATCTGGAAAAGTGAGGCTGTCACCGAGGATAGCGAAGCTACGTAAATAGACGATACGACAGCGATCCTTTGAACGCTTCGACTCACTTAGCAAATCGATTTTTGACTCTGCTCTTTCGTAAGTTTTTCATGCAAGAGACAACCCAATTGGGCTCTGTTCCATCAGCCATCCGCTCGCTGTGGAAGCCTGCGCTATGGTTTCTACCGATCGCCATCACCATCTTGTGGACCTATTCTTCGGAGTTGCTCCGGTTGGCGACACAGTGGTGGCAAGATCCTGATTATATCCATGGCTTTCTCGTCATCCCCTTTGCCGTTTACCTGTCATACCGCAGACGCAACATGGTGGATTGGAAGCGGGTCCAAGGAAGCGTTTGGGGGTTGGCATTGATTGGACTTGCGATTGCAATGCAGTGCGTCTCTGCGTATATGACCGATCCGTTGCTAACGCCACTTTCTATTCCTGTTTGCTTGGCCGGGATCTTACTGTTTCTCGGTGGTAAAGAGGTCATTGGGTGGCTTTGGCCGTCGCTAGTCGTGCTTCTGCTGATGATTCCTTTACCGGATTTTATGTCGAGTTGGGGGAACCTTGCGTTACAACGTGTTGCCACGGTAGCGAGCACGTTTCTGCTTCAAGTTTTTGGGGTTCCTGCTGCCTCGTTCGGCAACGTGATCGTTTTAACGAACACCGAGCTTGGCGTCGAGGAAGCGTGTTCGGGTTTGCGGTCTACGGTCCTGTTTATGGCGGTCAGTGTTTGTGCTGCGATGGTGGTCAAGGGGGTCCCCGAGCGGATCGTGGTGATTTTAGCAGCGATACCTGCGGCAATCTTGTCCAACGTCATTCGGATCGTCGCCACGGGACTGCTGTATCAATATTCCGATGCCGAGTTTGCTGAGGCGGTCTTCCACGACTTTTTTGGGTTCCTGATGCTACCGCTTGCTACCGCGATGGTTTGGGCAGTGGTGCGACTAACCCAAGCGATTTTGATTCCACAGCCTACGGATGTACCGCTCCAGTTCGGCGATGCCGATTTCACCGCCCACACTGTGGCCTAGGTTTCCAGCCTGTGATGCCAGAACGGACAGGACTTTTTCATGATTTCTTCTCCTGAAGATCGCGGCGTTATCCCTTCCCCACCTACGATCGTCAGTGGTCATCGTGGAACGGTGATCGCTGCACAAAGTGGTTCGGAGTTCCAGCCATTGGATTTACTGCATGCCATCCGCCGACGCGGTTGGATGGGGTTTCTGATCGGGTTACCGTTATCGGTTGCCTTGGCGGTGGGCGTCTTCATGACGCAGAAACCCGTCTTTCGGGCGTCCGCATTGTTACAACTATCTGCTACAGAAAACAATTTGGTGTTCGATCGACGCGATATCGACGACTTCGAGATCTTCCAAGGCACTCAGAAAGAACTTGTTCGAAGTCGGATGGTTCTGACCGCTGCACTACGAGACCCGCGTTTGAGCACTTCGAGCGTCATTCGTGATCAAGACAGGCCTGTTGATTGGATGTTGCGAAACCTTTCGGTCTCAATTCCTCCGCAAACGGAGATCATGAACGTTTCCATTGTCGCACCTCAAAATGCGGACCCCGTTAACCTCGTCAATGCAACGGTGGAGGCCTACATGGTGGAGGTGGTCAACCGAGAACGCGATAGTCGGCAGCGACGTCTCGACGGGATTGAAAGGGTGCTCGAGGAGAAACAGGCCGAAATTCGGCGGAAACGAAACGAACTAAAGTCGTTGGCTGAGCAGTTGGGTACCGGCGATTCCGAAACGCTCTCGATTCGTCAACAATTCTTGGTTCAAGAACTCGGCTCGTTCCGACGTCAATTGATTGAATTGCAATCTCGCCACTGGAGTCTCGATAGTGAAGAAAAGTCATTGCAAATGGCCATCGAGAACGCGAAAGCAAACGTCGCAGCTGCCGAAGCAACCTCAGCGGGCGTCGCGACCGATGAGACATCCGAAACCTATGTGGTCAGTAGCGACGAAATTGAGTCCGCTCTACTGAACGACTCGGTCTACTTGTCACTCCTTCGTGACAAGTTAACGACTTTGCGTTTGGACGCGGAAGCAGAATCTGCTTTCAAAACGAAACACGATTCCCCTTATGAACGGGTTAATGAACGAATTGAAGAAGAACTGGTCGCTCGTCGCCAAATGATCAAAGAGGAACTCGGAGCTCTCGAACCACTGCGTAGACGCGAGCAGTCGCGACTCGATCTGGTCGCTAAAAACCGACGACTTCTCGAAGTCAAAGCGGAGCTTGAAGTCCTCGCCGATTTAGAAGAGCGAATCGCGGTTCAAGAGCAGACACTACGCGAGGAGTTCGAGAAAGTCGGTAATAAGTCGATCGACGTCGAAATGATGCGCAGTGAGATCCAACAACTCGACGCAGTCATGGCCAATGTGGCACAGCAACGCGAAGAGCTAAAGGTTGAATTGCGTTCGCGGCCACGAGTTGAGGTGCTTCGAAATGCCGAAGACTTGGAGCCAGCCGAATTTACAAAACGCGTCGGCTTGGCTGGGGTTTCTGGCATAGCTGCCCTGGCACTGCCGCTTGTCTCGCTCGTCTTGTTGGATCTGTCGAAACAGCGGGTCAATAGTTCTGCCTTGCTGACATCACGGACTGGATTAGACATCATCGGCACGTTGCCGGTGATTCCACCAACCGTCATTCGCAATCTACGTAATCCGAGAAACAAACGCTCGCTCTATTGGCAAGCGACGCTCACCGAATCGATAAAGCGAATTGCTAATCGCTTGGTCAATCGCTATCAAAATGAAAGTGGACAGCATTTGGCGTTGGTCACCAGCGCAAATCGAGGCGAAGGCAAAACCACATTGGCTAGCCAATTGGCTCGCAACATCGCCTCGATGGGTCGGACCGTTATTTTGGTGGATCTCGATTTGCGTCACCCTGTCGCTCATCGACTCTATTCGGTCGACCTTTCGCCCGGTGTCTGTGAAGTGCTTCGTGGCGAACAGGATTTGAAGGCGTCTATCCAACCGACATCCATCGACGGCCTATCGGTCTTGCCCGCTGGGGAGTGTTGCCGCAATTCGCTGCAAGCACTCGGACGCAATAAAGCGGTGCCAATGTTCTTTCGTGAATTAGCATCCATGGCTGATGTTGTGATTATCGATGGTTGCCCCGTCTTAACCTCGGCCGACGTCAGTTACGTCGCACCGCATGTCGATACCATTGTCTTTTCCGTCCATCGAGACATCAGCCGTGTACGCGATATCAAACATGCCGTCGACCTGATCCGTGCATCGGGAACTCCGGTCGCAGGCGCAGTGGTGATCGAACGAGCCACCGTTTCTCACGACGTGTCAAATCTCCACTAGGAAAGAAGCAATGACTAAGCGGGCTATTCTAACGATCGCACTTCTAATCCTTGGAAATGTCGCAATCGGACACATCCGTAGCGGCTACTCAAAGGGGCAAGTCGTTCCACCCGAGAAAGAACTGGGGCAAACGTCTCTGCAACTCGGCAATTGGGTTGGCAAGGAGCTACCGGCCGATGATCGAATACGTGACGTTTTGCGTGCCCAGGATGGTATTGACCGTGTCTACTTAAATGAATCGGGCGAAAACGTACTCGTGCATGCGGTTTGGACGGATGACTACATCCGTTTGCATTTTCCTCAGCAATGTTATCGGGAAGCGGGCTGGGAACTTCGTGATTCCGAGGATGTTTTGATCCAGTGCGCTAGCGGAGCGGAGTTCAACGCGAAGGTGCTTCGCTTTAGCCAAGCGGGGCGCAATATTCAAGTGCTGTATTGGTTCCAACTCGGCGAGAACATTTTCCTGGACCGCGTCCAACATCGATTGTTGCGGCGAAAGGTTTGTTGGGGACAAACGCATTGGCCACCTCTGATGAAGTTCATGCTTGAAACTTCTGATACGGGCCTCGGTCGCTCCGAAGCCTTCCTCAGCGACTTGGCGGGGCGGTTGCACGATGTGATTTTGGTGTCTGAGTCAACCCCCCATCCGACTGCAAACCCAACGGCCGCAAATTGATATTAGATCTGAACCTTTTCGATGGAAGCGATTTAGCGAGATGATCCAAAACCTAGTAACACAAAAAGAAGATGCAAATTTCAATTCGGAATTTGAGTCTCGTTGGGCCACCAATGGGATTGCACTTAGAACGCTGCTTGCCTATCGCGTGGTACTCCTCTCCGCAATCCATCTCCTCTTGTTTTGTCTCGCCTACGCAATGGCGTTTGCAATTCGTTTTGACCTTGTAATACCCGAACACTACAGGATTGCGTTTTGGGTGACGATGCCGGCGGTCGTTTCGACGAAACTCGCCGTGTTTTTTCTGTCAGGACAACTTCATGGATGGTGGAGGATCGTCACGTTTCGCGACATGATCGCGATTAGTTTGACCTGTTTAGCGTCGCTTTCATTGTTTGCTGCGGCAGCTTTTTTTAGCAACAGCCTAAGCATTCCAGGATCCGTCGTGATCTTGGACGCGGTACTGACGATGGTCATTGTGGGCGGGCTTCGGTCGAGTTGCCGTGTCTTCTTAGAGATGGTTCGCCCTCAATTGGTCTCGGACCAATACACACCCGCAATCATGATTGGAACGGACCCGGAGACCGTATTTTTGGCAGGCCAAATTCAGTCGTATGGGCGATTGCCGATGCGGATTTGCGGCTTGGTCAGTGCCACGAGCACACCCCATCCACGATTGATGGGCGGGTTTGCGGTGCTAGGAACTCTAGATCAAATTGACAAGATCGTTCGCAGTCAAGCGATTCATACGGTCCTGGTTCATACTGATTTGTTGTCTGGCAAAACGATGCGAAAATTGATGGATGTTTGCCGAGATCTAAATGTCAAATTGCAGATTGTCCCGCGTTTTGAGCAACGGATGCACGGCAATGGGATGATCCCAACACGTGACATCAATATCGACGATCTACTGGGCCGACAACCGGCCGAGTTGGATCTAGAGAACATCCGTGAATTGATCGAAGGACAAAGGGTTTTGGTAACGGGTGCAGGCGGTAGCATTGGATCAGAGATATGTCGACAATTGATTCGCTTTTCGCCTGAATTGCTGGTTTTGCTCGGAAGGGGTGAAAATCGAATCTATCAGATCGAGCAGGAACTATTGTCGCGTCGTGGCACGACCAAATTGGAAACCGTCATTGCCGACATACGTGATCGTTCGCGAATCGATGATGTGTTCGCTGAGTTCTCGCCGCAAGTCGTCTTTCACGCGGCCGCTCACAAGCATGTACCGTTGATGGAACGCAATGTTCGCGAAGCGGTGGTTAACAATATCACCGGTACGCAGAACGTCGCCGACGCCGCCGACAAGTATGAAACGTCGCGATTTGTAATGATTAGCAGTGACAAAGCCGTTCGACCGACCAGTGTAATGGGTGCGACGAAACGGGTCGCCGAGTTGTACATTCAATCGATCGCGACCCGTTCGGCGGCGCGATTCATGACCGTTCGGTTTGGCAATGTGCTCGGCTCGGCCGGAAGTGTCGTGCCGCTATTCAAACGGCAAATTCGCGATGGCGGGCCCTTGACGATTACCGATGAAAAGATGACGCGGTTCTTTATGACGATCCCCGAAGCATCAAAATTGGTTCTGCAAGCGGCTTCGATGGGCCACGGTGGTGATTTGTTTGTGCTGGATATGGGGACACCGATTCGGATTGTCGATCTCGCTCGCGATATGATTCGTTTGTCGGGTCTTCCAGAAGGCGCGATCGAGATCGTCTATTCTGGGATCCGCCCCGGTGAAAAGCTGTACGAAGAGTTGGCAGACAATGAAGGTGAGATTTCGCAAACGGACCATCCCAAGATCATGTCGATTCAACCACTCGAATATTCCAACGGTGCTCTTCAGGAACTGATCCGTCAATTGACATCTCAGCGCACTTCGGTGGCCGAGATTCGCCGTCTACTAATGTCCCTTGATCGCCAGCAAGAATTCGAACCTGAGCTAACTACGGAAGTACTTGTATGATCCAATGCCTCAAAAAACGTTTCAATCCTAGACCGGTAGCACCACCGACCGAAAGTGAATGCCACATCCGCCGCGATTGGCTACTCGATACCAAACGATTACTTGGTGGTTGCTGCAATGGAATCGTTATCGACGGTGGTGCCTTTAAAGGCGACGTTGCGGACCGAATGAGCCGCGTTTTTTCGAATCAGCAAATTCATGCGTTCGAACCGAATGGCGAACTTTTTGAGAGCATGAAATCGCGGTTTGCGGACAATCAACGTATCGTCTGTCATCACGCAGCGTTGTCCAGCCAGGAAGGTACGGCTACGTTTCATGTCACGGCTCGTCCCGATTGCGCCAGCCTTTACCAACCAGGACAGCCCGCAAAGCAGTGGCATCCTGAGGCAATGGGCTTTGATCGTAACGAAGAGGTCGAAACCGTACGGATGGATACGTTGTTTTCTGGCCAATCGATCGATCTGATGAAATTGGATTTGCAAGGATATGAATTGGAAGCCCTGCGGGGGGCGGGCAGCGTCTTGAAGCAGACAAAGGTCATTGTTGCGGAGGTCTCGTTCGTTGAATTTTACAGCGGTCAGCCGTTGTTCTGCCAAGTCAGTGAGTATCTAAGGCAACACCACTTTCGACTCTTCTACCTGTCCGATGTGTGGCTTCGCCCTGAAGGACAAATCACGCAAGCCGATGCGATGTTTGTCAACGAAAAGCATTTTCCTTCTATCGCATGACACAAACCACCAACCGAGTTCCTGTCAGTAAGAAGTTGGTATCTATCAACGCACTCAGTGCGTTGATAGCGCACGCCTGCAATTTTGCGATCCTGTTGTGGGGCAACCAATACTTGCTTAGCCACGTTTCGCCAGCAGAAATGGACTTACTGCCGGTGGTCATGGGCGTCGTCGCTTTTTCGCCACTGATGACAACCGCGTTGACTGCGGGGCTCGGACGGTATGTGGTGGAGGCATACTCTCAATCGGACGACGAAAAGATAACACGTCTTGTTTCGAGTATTGTTCCGGTCTACCTGCTCGTCGCAATGGTGTTGGTCGCCATCATGACGGTCTTTTGTACTTTAGCCCCCAAACTATTGAATGTTGCCTCAGATCATATCGCCGACGTTCGATTCATGCTGGTGATTGTCTTCTTAGGAATGACACTACGTTTACTCGCGACTCCGTTTTCGGTTGGACTATACGTTTGCCAGAAACAGGTTTTGCAGAATGTGATTTTGATGGGGGGGGCTTTGATCAGTGCCGCCAGCATGTTGTGGTTGATGTTGGGGATTGGACCTCAAGTGAAATGGTTCATCGTCGCCCAATTTGCAGGAACGGTGTTCAACGTCATGGCAACCCTGATTGTCTCTTGCCGATTGCTTCCTTCGCTGCGTTTCCGAGTGGATTGGATTGACTTTGGATCGTTGAAGGGAATGTTTGCGTTCAATAGTTGGACGCTGGTTCGGCAAACATCGGCGAGCGTACGAGCTGGCAGCATTCCCTTTCTGCTCAATGCCTTCGCAGCTCCGGGGCAAGCAACAGCTTTCTACATTGGCAGTTTGCCAGATCGCCAGATCAAAGAAGTTTCGTCAAAAATATTTAGTCCGTTGGAAACGCCAATGATTGCCATGTTTGCGACTGGGAACCAAACCGGATTGGCCAACGCCTACTTGCGAGGTAATCGCTTGATGCTGTGGATCTCGATGCTGGCTGCGACCCCATTGATGGTGTTCGCCTCGGAGACCATTGACCTCTATACCCATGGAACGATTCCTGACGCGGCTTTGGTCTTATTCATCACGATGTTGATTCTGCCAATCCAAATGGCCAATGGAATGTTGGGGCCATTGGTTCATGCTCATGCTCGACCCGATGCGTTGGCCAAAACGATGGCGGTCACGGATTTCATCACTCTATTGGTTTCAGGAGTCTTGCTGCTCAGCACTGGACTGGGTGCGAAGGCGGTGGTGATAGCGATCGCGGTTGGCATCGTCATTTTTCATCCGCTGCTCTGGTGGAAACTTGGACGAACGTTGGCGGAAGTCACCTTTACGAAGTGGGCTTGGGAATCGTTGATTCCAGGAATGGTTCCCGCATTGGCGTGTGGCAGTGTCCTTATATGTTTGAAGTGGACAATGAGCCCGTCGAGTTGGTTTGAGCTTGGAACCATGACCTTCATGGGAATGATCGTTTACTTTGTTGCAATAGAACGATCGCTACGTCCTGCCGATCGTACGGATCTAAAAAACGTTTTCACTAGGCTGTTGCCATCGTTACAGCACGACAAGAAACTCGATACGGTTGTGACCAAACCGCAGTAGGCCAAAAGGAGCAAGACCATCGGTAGAAAATCGATCTCCTTCGGGTCCTCACGGTTCCACCGATTCCCAAAAAAGACATACCGGAAACTGGTTTCTGTCGGATTCAAAGGAGCATCGGGCGATATGGTTTTGGACAAAATGGCATCAAATGATATTGGAGCAGACCGCGAGTCGACGCTGCTATCGATTTCGGATGGAAGACTTAAACGAAGAGATCGTCAATCAATTGCTCGATCTGATTGGGGTATCCGTATTGATGCAAACCATGAATAGAGATTCAACCGTCGCCATGTCCAACCAACAAACCCTTTCATTCACCGCGATCGTAGTGACATTCAACGAAGAACGTCGCTTGAAGGACTGCTTAGACAGCCTTGGGTTCTGCGATCAACGGGTCGCCGTTGATATTGGATCCGAGGATCATTCCGTGGCGATCGCTCAGAAATGCGGTGCGGAGTGTCGGACGCATGCGAAAGTTCCCTTTGGCGAAAAAGTCTTGCCTGCGGTTGTACCAACCGCCGATCATGATTGGATCCTTCGACTCGATCCTGACGAAGTCATTCCCGACGAATTGGCAGAACAAATTCGCGAAACGGTTGCCAATGCGGATTCAAACGTCGCCTCGATTCAATTGCCACATCATTACTATTTTCGTGGCAAACGCCTTCACACCACGCGTTGGGGCAAAGTTCAATACATGACTAGAATCTTTCATCGGGACCGAGTCGAATGGCGTGTGCATGTGCATAGCGGCGTCGTGGCACCAAAGCCTGGCTATAGCCAAATTCGGATCGCTGCGACGCAAACCAATCCGGTCCGCCATTATTGGATCGATAGTTACCGCAGTCTGTTTGAAAAACACCTTCGCTACATTCGTCATGAAGGCGAGGCTCGCTATGCTCGACAAGAGCGATTTTCTTGGACCCAAATGCTGCGAGATGTCTACCAAGCTCTCCGAGAGAACTTGATTGGCACCCGAGCGATTTTCGATGGGCCGACACCAATCTTCTTAAGTTTTTTCTATGCCTGGTACGTCAAGATGAGCCATCTGTCACTACGAAAGTATGAACGGCAAGTCAACAAAGGAAAGATCGGAGCGGCGAATCGTAGCGGCGTTGATGTCGATCATAGCTCACCGCAAGCCTGAAATCTTCAAGGAAACGACATGTTGACACCTGAGCTTCCTGAACCGTTGACTCCGCTATTGGGATGGATCGCATCGGCTGAGCCTAAGCCAGTTTTGCATCCACAATCGTGGGGCAACCACTTGCCACGAATCAGTATTGTGACCCCTAGTTTCAATCAAGCCGAATTTATTGAATCGACGATTCGATCGGTTTTGCTGCAAGGCTACCCAAACTTGAACTACATCGTGATCGACGGTGGTTCGTCGGATCACACCGTCGAGATCCTCCAGCACTATCATGATCATCTTTCCTACTGGGTGAGCGAACCCGATCGCGGCCAAAGCCATGCGATCAACAAGGGAATGGCGATCGCCGATGGCGACGTCTGCGGTTGGCTATGCAGTGACGATCTCTTTGCCACCGGGGCTTTGATCAAAATCGGCGACTATCTCGCTCGGCATCCTGAATGCGAATGGCTGGCCGGCGACGGCGAATTCATTCATTCTGAAACCAACGAAGTCGAGCGGTTTGAAGCGGGGATACGTTCGTCGGAGGCTCTTCTAGAGTATTGGCGATACGGTGCGCCCGGGTACTTTTTACCTCAACCATCAACGTTTTGGAGTCGAGTTCTCTGGGACCATGTCGAAGGACTGCGTGAAGACAATCATTTGGCGATGGATTACGAACTGTGGCTTCGATTTGAAGAGCTTACGAAGCTGCACCGACTGAAAGACGTGCTTTCGATGAGTCAATTGCATAACGACTGCAAGACGCAAAGTCGGCGGTCCGAACAGTGTCAAGAAATGATGCGGTGTGCCTACGAAGCATCGCTGCGTCGCGGTCAACCGCGATATCGACTCAGTTTGAAACTGTTGAGCCATTGGCTGCTCCGCTGGCGACTTGCTCGCTCGCGGCGACATCTGGCGTCTGCTGAATTCGGCGAAGCAGCGGCAGAATTGGTCAAGGCGATCAAAGCACCATTACAGGTTTGGCACGAACCGAGCCGGATGGCTGCTCTGGAATGGAATGCTGGTTCCCAATGACAAATACCCCTTCGATTAGCGTCGTGATTCCTGCCTACAATGCAGCCGCAACGGTTGGCGATGCGATTCGGTCGGTGTTAGACCAATCGCTGCAGCCGAATGAGATCATTGTGATTGATGATGGCAGTTCGGACGATACCGCGAGGCAAGTTCAGGCATTCTCGACGATGGTTCGCTTGGTTCACCAGCCGAATGCAGGGCCGGCGGCGGCACGAAACCGCGGCATTGCCGAAGCGAACTCGGATTGGGTCGCTTTTCTTGATGCCGATGATTGTTGGTACCCGGAAAAGTTAGCTCGCCAAGCGATGTTAATCTTGAGATCGCCCGACGTCGATATCGTGTTTTGCGACTGGTATGAGAAAGATCGCTGTGGGACCGTAACCGATCGCGGATCGACCAGTCCGGCCAGCCGGATGAACCCGAAGGATTGCCGTCCGGTCGAGATTGGAGAGGGTGGCTCTGTGCTGACCGGTGACGTCTTTTCCGCTTTGCTTTCAACATATTTCCTTCATACCAACACCCTTCTCATACGATCAAGCTTGCTGCAACAAAACGGTTTTGATACCGCCTTTCGGTGGGGCGAAGATTGGTTGTTAGCTCTCGATTTGGCATACCATGGAGCAACGTTTGGTTATGTGGATGAAGTGTTGACGGAATACCGCAATCGGGAGAATAGCATTTGCACGAATGCAAATTTTCGAACCGTGGCGGATCGATATGCGTCGAGCACAGCGCCGTTAATGCGTTATGGACCCTTGACTCTTAAGCAACGGATTCGTTTGTATCCGAGGATTCGGATGGCAGGTCGAAATTTGGGGATCCGTTTTCACGACGAAAAAAGAGATTCAGCGAGTGCTCGTTCTATTTGGAGAGAGACTGCAATGTGGCAACCGATCGTGCCACACCTTCCGACGCTGGTGCAGTCAATACTTCCACCAGGGACTCTGGATGTTGCTCGCTCCACAAAAGCTTTTCTAATCCGAACGTTCTTCGATAATAAAGTCACTACAACAAAGTCCTTCGAACTTCAGTCAAAACTAAAATGATTCCTGCAAACGATTCCCCGTCGTTGTCGGTTAGTGTTCTGGTTACAAGCTATCGGCGACCGAAATACTTGGCAGCATGCTTGCGATCGATTGATGCACAAACGGTTCCTCCAACCCAAGTCGTCGTGGTCATGCGAGACGAGGACTTAGAAACCCAACAAACGGTTCGTCAATTGCAAGCTCAATTCCAACGCCTGCCGATTGAGGCTGTGATCGTCACCCAACCGGGCGTGATCGCGGCAAACAATGCGGCTTTTCCGCTACTTGAAGGCGATGTCGTCGCCTTTCTAGACGACGATAGTACCGCGCCGGAGAGATGGATTGAAAACCTACTCGACAACTATCGTGATCCCTCGGTCGGAGCGGTTGGCGGGCGGATCATCAACCATCTCAACAACCAAGTGCTCTACAGCGATATGGAATTCGATCCCCATTGTCAACGCATCGACCGATTCGGTCGCCCACACGGCGGACAAATGTATCCTTTCGATGGCAAATGGAATGTCGAATCGCTAACAGGATCGAACATGAGTTTCCGGCGAAGTCTGCTGGCAAAATGCGACGAGACACTGTTCGGTGATGGCTTTCGATACGAACTCGATTTGTGCCTGCTCGTCATTCGCTCAGGGTATCGAGTCTTGCTTGATGCGGAGTCGGTGAACGAACATTGGTGTGCTCCGAGAAAGCAAGGTCCGCAGCGAAAAGATACCAAGGTGGTCGAAGCCCATTCGCGATACAACGAGGATTATGTGTTGGCGAAACACGGACGTAGCGTCTGGTGGGTGCTGTCGAGGCGTCTCGTTGTCCGTTTTCCCAGAGACGTTATCGCTCGACTACGCGGCCAAGAAAACTATCCGATCCGTTATCTGCGTTCTGCCCTGCTAGGCTGGGGACGAGGAATGACAATCGGCAGATCGATTCGACGTCACCAGCTTGATCAATTGCTGTGGGGCGATCCGGTACACAACCGAACTGCGGACTTGAAACGTTCGTCAACAACCCGGTTGATGCTGACCGAAAGTTTGAGTGACCATTGATCACCGCGGACGCACGAGCAATCGGAGTGGAAAGCTATCTCGGCATGGCGAAGGCTTATTGGGTCAACCCGGGATTTCGTGCCGTGCTCTTATTTCGTGTCGCAAGCGGACTTGCAAAGCGAGGGATACCGTTTCTACCAGGTTGGATTCGCAGCCATACGGTATCGAGCACTGGAGCCGATCTCTCGCCGCAAGCCATCATCGATTCCGGTTTGGTGTTGCCACACCCTGTTGGCGTCGTGATTGGAAGTGGTGCAATGCTCGGCAAGAACGTTTTCTTGTTCTCGGGTGTGGTCATCGGGCAACGCGAAACGGGTGCATGGCCGACACTCGAGGATGGCGTAAATGTCTATGCGGGTGCAAAAGTGCTGGGGAAGGTTCGTGTTGGCAAGGACGCAAAAGTCGGAGCCAACGCCGTCGTGATCAATGACGTCGATCCACACACGACCGTGGTTGGAATTCCCGCAGAAAAAGTCAACGCGGAATCGGAGAAATCACATTCAAAAAAACGACTGCACCAATAACAAAATGAAAATCGCTGTCATTGCAAACGACTTCAAGCCTCGCCAAGGGGGAATTGCGGAACTGAGTTGGCAGCTCAGTCGCGGTCTCTCGCATCACGGACACTCCATTCACGTCCTAACGGAAAGGACGCGTGGTAGTGTCGAACAAGACCGGCTTTTGGACAAGGTCGATCGGGTGATCGATCCACTGCCATCGCTGCGAACCCCAATCGCGCAGTCCGTTGCGATTGCGAATTGCAACCGCAAGAATCGTATTGCTCTGACCAAGGCTTTGACCGAGATGAGTCCCGATGCGATCTTTTGCACAAACTTCAAACCCTACTTTCATCCCGTCTTCCAAGCTTTGAAAATCCCGTATTTCCTGTACGTTCATGGGGATGACGTTGCCGGCATGTTCGCGAGACGAAACGGTCGTTCCGCAGATGTCTTTCGCGAGTGCGCGACAGCAAGCCAACTGGTATTTTTCAATAGCAAGTACAGTCGCGATTTTGTCAAGGACAAGGTGCCAGCGATTGCCGATCGCGTCGCAGTAACCGGTTGCGGGGTCTCGACAGAATCGCTTGAGCATCTACGGACCAAGACAGCGACACGGAAGATTCTCGGCTGGTCCAAAGAACCGGTGATCCTTTCGGTCTGTCGTCAGCACCGTCGCAAAGGGATGGATCTGGTTATCCGAGCGTTACCTGAAATCAGTCGATCGCACCCGGGATGTCGGTATGTGGTCGCGGGGGATGGCCCTCACAAACAAGACTTTATCGATCTCGCTGCAGAGCTCGGGCAATCAGCGAACATTGACTTCCTTGGCGAGGTTGATGAACAAACGAAAACAAACTTGTACCAAGCAGCCGACTTGTTTGTGATGCCGTCACGACCTGGGGAACTCGGCGAAGTCGAGGGTTTTGGAATTAGCTTTTTGGAGGCGAATGCGAATGGATTGGCCGTTGTCGGATCCGACGTCGGTGGAATTCCCGATGCGGTCCAGCATGGCGTCAACGGTGAATTGGTTCCCCCCAACGATGTCTCCGCCGTGGCCGATGCAATCGTCCGATTGTTGTTATCTCCCCGGAAGTGCAATGAAATGGCTGTGGCGGGACGGCAACGAATCATCGAACGATACAACTGGACTTGGATCAGTGGTTTCGTGGACGAGCAAATTCGACAATCGTTACACCCAAGCGATTTAGGGGCGATCGTCTGAGGAGACAATGTCAATCAACATTCAAGAACAACCGATGGAGAAGCACAATAATAGGGATCGCCCGTTAATAGGCGTGTTCGATCTATTTACCGGAAAGGGTGGAATTCAGAGCGTCATGTCGACGCTGTTGCCACGCCTGACGGATCACTACCGGATCGTGGCGATCAATCCGTATCACAATCAGGCCTACGCCGATCGATTCCGCAACACCTCCATCAAGGTCGAGCCCCTGGTGAACCGTCCTCCCATTACTCCGTTTATCGGCGGGGCAAACCAAATCGATCGAGTCTTTCGCATCGCACGGCGAACCCCTTGGATGCTTCGTACCTTATCCGCCCTTCACCAGTGGAATCGCATTCATCGACCTGACGTTATCTATTTTAATTTCCTCCCCGTTGCGAATCTATTCTCGCGTGCCTTGCCCCGCTCGGGACCACGACTTGTTTTTCATTCGCATGGCCACAAATCTGAACGCGAGATTTCATCCTCTGCCGTACGTCGATTGAACGCTCGGTTCGATGCGGTGATAGCGGTATCGGAGATCACGCGGCAGTTCCTCGTCCGTGCCGATGTCGATCCCAATCGTATCGAAGTCGTGTACAACTCGGTCGATGCCGACGCGATACGAAAAGCAGCGATGCAATCGAATGGTCATCCTTTGCCGAACCGTCAGCAAGGCGAACGGGTGATCGTCCAAGTTGGAGCGTTGACGCCAAAGAAGGCCCCCGATTTGACTATCGACGCCTTTGCAAAAATTGCGACAAGACACCGTTGTCAACTTTGGTTTTGTGGTGACGTGTTGGCGGGAGGCGACCGGGCGTTCGGCGAGTCGTTAAAACGACGAGTGAAGGAACTTGGTTTGACCGACCGAATCCACTTTCTTGGCTGGCGAAACGACGCTTCCTACGTCCAACATACGGCCGATATCGCCATTCTGCCGTCGCGCAGCGACTGCGAAAGTTTTGGCTTGGTATTGGCCGAAGCCATGAGTTTACAGAAACCGTGTATCGGATCGGATCGTGGCGGCATCCCCGAGGTGATTTCACATCAAGAAACCGGGATTGTTTGCCCGCTCAATGTGGGTGCCTTTGCGTCTGCGATGGATTGCTTGTTGGCCGGACCTCGGTTGCGGACCCAAATGGGTAAGGCTGGTTTGAAGCGAGTTCGTGAACACTTTGCGACGGCTCAACAACAGCAAAAAATTTGCAACCTATTGCAGCGAGTGATCGATCGAAAGCCATGATTGTCGCTGGATTCGGATTGATCGCATGTCTGGGGATGGCATGCATCGCGGCTTGGAAACCAAGGCTATTGGTCTACCTGTTGTGGCCGGTAATCATGGTTTATCCGCATCGCCTGACTTACGGCATGCTGCCGCTGAACGCTGGGTTTGACGATCTGTTGATCCTCTGCACCGCCGTCGCTTGGTTTATTTTTGGCAAACCGAATCGAATTGGTTTCGCTGGGACTCTCCTGCTTGTGTTTTTAGTGATTTACGGTTGTGGCGAGTTGACGGGACTGTTATCGAGCGGTGGTGAGATGCTTGATTCGACGGTTCGCAATATGTTGAAGATGACCGTGAAAGTCGTCTTTGGATTGACGGTGGTATCGGCAATCAGTCAACCTGAACATGCCAAATGGATGTTTTTCTTCTATGCTGCCGCCTTAACGACAGCGGCGGTATTGGCGATGGCCGATTGGGCGAAATTACCATTTGCAGATTGGTTCTACGTCGTGAAATCCGAAGAACAACAACTGTTGCGTTACCGCGCGACCGGCCCGTTTTTGGGTCCAGGGTCCGCCGGAACCAACTTGGCCTTGGCGACCATCATGGTGGGTTACCTTGTCGTGCATCGGTTCAAAATCAGTACTCGCGTGGTGGCATTTTCGGCGTGTGTCGTATTGTTCGGAACGATGATCGCTGCAGGCAGCCGTAGCGCATTTGTCGGTCTTGTGGTCGTTGCGATGGGCATCTTGATCTTCTCTCGCCATCGTATCGCGGTGGCAGCTTGCATGTCATTGGCGGTGGCTACGTTCGCGACGTTGCCAAGTTATCGCAGTGCGGTCGAAGACATGGTCAGCCGTACCGAGGCACAAGCGAGTGCCGAGGAAGGTGCGCTGCACGGGACAGGTCGTTTGGACAACATTGGCAACTCGATTCGCTGGTCGGGTGGTATTGCAACATTATTTTTCGGTGTCGGGGAAACTCAATTCGCTGCCCGAGGTGCCTACGCCCACAACGGTTTCATTTCATTTTTACTCTGTTTCGGCCTCTGCGGATTCACGTGGCTTGTGATCTGGTGCTTTCGACTTTGGAAAGACAGTCGGCTGTTGTTACGGATCGATACTTCTTCTTTTGCTACCGCGATTGCTACGGCTACTCCTTGGTGGCTCGTCTGCTCGATCGTTAGCAACATGACTTTCGATTGTACGCTCAACGTGTTTTGGCAATATCAACTCATCTGGCTTGGGGCAATCGTGCAACAACTCGCCAAAATCGCGGAGGCGACGTGGCAAGATCAGCCCTCAACAAGCTTTCCAATACAAACGTACTCCAACTCGCAGCAAGTCTCGTGCGCGTTCTCGTCGCTTTAGAATCCCATTTTGTGTCGTGTGGTAGCGAGGTTTATTCGGAAAACCTCGGCTACGGTTCTTTTTGGAACCGCTATCTGAAAGGCTTCGATGAAGTCATTGTCTTAGCGAGGTGTCAGGAGCGGGACGAGCCGCCGGAATCGTTCATTCTGTCAACAGGACCAGGGATCCGGTTCATGCGTTTGCCTGACTTTCACGGTGCAGGTGGTCGGATCAAGCATGGTAAAAGGCTTCATCAGGTAACAGCGGATGCGGTTCAATTGACCGATGCGTACTTGTTGCGGGTGCCGGGAATGGTCGGAACCTTGGTTGGCAACCAGTTACGAAGAAAGAGACGCCGGTTCGGGGTTGAAGTCGTTGGTGATCCCTGGGACAGCCTTGCGCCGGGGTGCGTTCAATCCCGTTTTCGTCCGATCATCAGGCGAAAGGCAAGGTACGACTTGAAGCGACTTTGTGGGGATGCCACCACCGCAGCATACGTGACGGCGGAAACGTTGCAACGCCGCTATCCACCATCGTCAAACGCATTCGTGACACACTATTCGTCGGTGGAGTTGCCCAATTCCGCCGTGGTCGACGACATGTCAGCACGCAAAAAGAAACTTGCCTCGATCGCTTCGCGGTGCAAAGCTGGCAGCGAAAAGCCTGTCATCCTCGGATTCATAGGAACATTCTCGGCTCTCTACAAAGCACCGCACATTCATATTCAAGCTTTGCAGCGGTTGCGACAACGTGGTGTCAATGCTGTGCTGGCTATGGTCGGTGAAGGTCAGCATCAAGCTGAACTCGAGGCGGTGGCTAAGCGACTTGGCGTGGCTGGCGAAGTTGAGTTTTTGGGCAGACTTCCGGCGGGTGAAGCAATTTTTGATTTTCTCGATCACATTGATATTTTCTTGAATGCGTCTATTCAGGAAGGTTTACCGCGAGCGATGATAGAGGCGATGGCTCGTGGTTGCCCGGTCGTAGCGAGCAACGTTGGCGGTATTCCCGAGTTGATTTCAGCTCGCTTTCTTGTACCCCCGGGCGACGCGAACGCTCTCGCCGATTGCATTGAGTCTGCATTAACCCAATCACATGAACTCGACGCCGTTGCGCAAAGAAACGTTTTACTGGCGAGTGATTTCCGTCAAAGCGTTCTCGAATCTCGAAGGACAACCCACTACCTGGAACTTAGACGCCGTACGTTAAGGAGTTGGAACAAATGAAACCTCAGCTTTCCAGGAAGATCTGTATTGTCGTATCGGTTCCGGCAACCGCCAAAGTCTTGATGCTTGATCAGCTACGCTGGTTGGTAGGCCAGGGTCATGACGTCACGATTGTCTCTTCACCTGGACAGGACCTGGAAGAGATTCGTAAACGGATCCCGGTCCACATCTTCGAAGTTGGGATGCATCGCGGCATTAGTCCGCAACGGGATCTCGTGTCCATTTCGCGTTTGCTCGCTTACTTCATTCGCAATCGCTTCGATGTAATTCATTGCCATACCCCCAAGGGCGCCCTGGTGGGTATCATTGCGGCAACGCTCTCGTTACATCGCAATCGAATCTACACGCTTCATGGCCTTCGCTACGAAACATGCACTGGACGCAAGCGTCGTTGTCTAGAATGGATTGAGAAATTGGTCTGCAATCTAAGCACAAAGGTGATTTGTGTCAGCTCCGGCGTCCTAAAAATCGCCATCGATGATCGACTTTGCTCCGAAGCAAAGTTATGCATCATCGGTAATGGAAGCTTCAATGGAATTGACGTAAAGAAATACCGATTGGCAAACGAGCAAACCGATTCGCAAGCCGTTCGTCGGGAACTCGGTATTCCGATTGCGGCCACGGTGGTCGGGTTTGTCGGTAGATTCACCAAAGACAAAGGTATCACCGATCTGCTTTCCGCTTTAGAAATAGCTCGCAGCCAAGTTGCCGAACTGCACTGTGTTTTGCTGGGGGATTGGGATCAGAGCGATCCGGTCGATCCCGTGACTCGTTCGCGGATCGATGCCGAGCCCTGGATTCATACTCAGGGAAATGTCGACCGTCCGGAACAATGGTATCCGGTCTTCGATTTCTTGGCGTTGCCGAGCTACCGCGAAGGTTTTCCGACGGTCGTCCTGGAGGCTGCCGCGGCGGGGATTCCTACAATCGGTTATCGAGCAACTGGAACAAGCGATGCAATCGAAGACCAATCGACTGGCATTCTTGTCACGGTTGCAGATTGGGGAGCAATGGCGGATGCGATGGTATTACTTTCACACAACCGGAAGTTGCGAAACAAGCTTGGACAAAACGCGCAGCAGAGGATGGAACGGGACTTTCGTCCAGAGACGATCTGGGACGAATTGCAGGGGATCTATTCTGAGTCTTCGAAGCAATCGCGATGGAAGCAGCGAAACCAGTCCCTATCCGCTTCCGCCTACATTGGACGAAACCTTGATTCCGAGCGAACGGTATGATGAAGCGAACGATTGACTTAATCGGAAGCTCGATACTGATCGTGCTGTTGGCACCCGTACTGCTAACCATCGGCGTTGCCGTCATTGTCTTCCTTGGTAGACCCGTCTTGTTTCGGCAAGTTCGTCCGGGGCTGCGAGGCAAGCCGTTTACCTTGCTGAAGTTTCGGACCATGAAAGATGCCGTTGATCGTAACGGAGTCCCGCTACCGGACGAAGAACGGATGACCGGTCTGGGAAGATTCCTTCGCTCGACCAGTTTGGATGAACTTCCCGAACTGTTCAACGTGCTTCAGGGCGAGATGAGCTTCGTGGGGCCCCGTCCACTACTGATGGATTACCTGAAGTACTATACGGCCGAAGAGCAGCGGCGTCATGATGTTCGTCCTGGAATCACCGGTTGGGCCCAAGTCAACGGACGAAACCGCATTGATTGGGACCGGCGGTTTCGTTTGGACGTGTGGTATGTGGACAATCAATCGTATTGGCTTGACCTCAAGATTCTAGCGATGACGTTCTGGAAGGTATTCTTGCGAGAAGACATTGCGGCGGAGGGACATGTGACCATGCCGGCATTTGATGGCAGACCGGCTGCAAAAATGGAATCACCATCCGAGACGAAAAAACCGTCCACTCAAACCGATCTGCACGCCGTCGCTAATACGCCGCATCTGAATAAATAGCGTCCCCATTCTCAAACGTTTTTAACACTATCCAGAGGCCCTCTGATGTCTGAACGTGTCTACCTCTCGGCGCCTCACATGAGTGAACGCGAGCGAGAACTGCTGATCGACGCCTTTGATTCCAATTGGGTTGCCCCGATCGGACCCCATGTCGATGCTTTTGAAACCGAGTTTGCAAGTGTTGTCGGCGCGAAGCATGCTGTTGCAACGAGTAGCGGAACAGCCGCTCTTCATGTTGCACTGAGGATTCTTGGAGTTCAGCACGGTGACGACGTATTGGTTTCGACCTTCACGTTCGTGGCTTCGGCAAACTCGATTTGTTACCAGCTTGCAAACCCGGTCTTCATCGATAGTGAACGAGAAACCTGGAACATGGATCCACAACTCCTGGAAAAGGAACTGAAACGATCACATCGAGTAGGCAAGCTGCCGAAGGCGATAATGGTAGTCGATATGAATGGGCAATGTGCCAACTACCAATCGATATTACAGTTGGCACGAATGTATGATGTTCCAGTGATCGAAGATGCGGCTGAAGCCCTCGGTGCGACCTATCAGTGTCGACCCGCAGGTTCCTTTGGCGACATTTCCTGTTTCTCATTCAATGGGAATAAGATTATTACCACAAGCGGCGGTGGAATGTTGACATGCAATTCCGAAGCTTGGGCTCAGCGTGCAAAATACTTGATCACTCAAGCTCGCCAACCGGCCCCGCATTACGAGCACACCGAAGTTGGCTATAATTATCGCATGAGCAACTTGTTGGCGGCTGTAGGGCGAGGGCAATTGTCCGTTCTACCCAATCGAGTCGGTCGACGGAGGGCAATCTTTAAACGATACCAGGATGAACTTGCCGATCTTCCTGGAATTTCGTTCATGCCCGAGCCCGAAAACTGCGAATCCACTCGTTGGTTAACCTCGATTCTGGTCAACCCAGACATTTTCGGCGCCGATCGCGAGGCGATACGTTTAAAGCTCGAATCGCTCAACATCGAGTCGCGACCGCTGTGGAAGCCAATGCACTTGCAGCCGGCTTTTGCAAAGTATCGCTCTGTTACGAATGGAGTCTCTGAAATATTGTTTCGGGACGGCCTTTCATTGCCAAGCGGTTCGGCGATGAGCGAGAAGGATCAAGCATCCGTGATCGCTTGCATTCGTTCTCTCCGTGCTAGCACGATCTCCCGAGTGCACAAACCAAAGGTTCCAGCGTCGCCGCGTGAAGCTGATTTGGCGATCGGCTGATTGGCAGCTTAATCGTCGCCCCGGGGCGGCAAGAACCGTGAAACACCGACTTCTGAAACAACAGAGTCTTGCCGGCCTATCGATGCTGTCGAACCAACACCTGGGCTAACGGCACTGTTTCTTGGCTGCCCCCTTGCTGTGCCCGCGTAAGGAGGCGGACCCAATTTGCGATCAGCAATCCGATCGAGATGCCTAGTAGGTTTTGGCCCATGTCGATCCATTCAAACGACCGCTCTTTCAGGACGAGGTGTGGCAGTTCCATTACAATCGCATAGAAAAATAGTCCACCGAATAAGCGGAGACGCTGGCGTGGCGGTACTGCAATCGAGCAGAGGGTGCCTAGGATTGTCATCGACAAAAAATGTACAACGACGGCCAAGTAGAGAAGCCACGACGCATTCGCGGAAATGCTTGAGGCAAGCGATTTTGTCGATGGCAAGAGGAGCAGCGAGGTCAAGCCCACGAAATAGAGGCATGCGAACAATCTTAAGAACCATCTCGCGATCTTCATGTTTGAAAGTCAAAATTTTCTGCGGTTGCAACGAATCATTTTCTGTTCACTGGCTCTTATATCAGATCCAAAAGGATCTCAAACAGACTAAATCGTAATCTGTGCGGAACCATAACAAGATGTTTACATTGAGACGCTACATTTTCGCCATGTTTGCTTCTCAATCACAAAAATAAAAGGATTAGCAATGAAGCCCCGTGACATCATCCTTCGCACCATTCATCAGGTTGCGAAGGACAGTAATAAAGAACTGGAACCGAATTTGGACGACAATAGCGTGCTATTGCAGATCGGACTTGACTCGCTTGATTTCGCAATCGTCATTGCAAAGTTGGAGCAGGTTTTCGACTTGGATCCGTTTGCGTTAATGGAGGAAGCCGTTTACCCACGAACGTTAGGCGACCTGGTTCGCGTTTATGAACAAGAGCGAATGAAAGCCTGTTAGGCATTACCCACGTCACAGCAATGTCCCTACAAGAAAATCTGAAACGCCTCGAGCCGACTCGGGTGCTTTGGCGACAACCGATCGCCGGTTCGACATCGTCGGGCGACCTGACCGAATGGCTCCGATCGTCGCATAATTTTTTTCGCGAATTCGATAACCATCGAGTCGCGTTGATTGCGGATCATGACGTAGATCTAGCGAAGTTAATGGTCGCTTTGGATGGACGGTGTGAGCAAATTTTAATTCTGCCGTCGACATCCGATAGCAGCCTGATTGCTTCAATGGTTGCGAAAGCCAGATCCGACGTTGTCATTGCCGCTGGAAATCCATTGCCGTTGCAAACGATTGGTGTCCGCGTCGTTTCTGCGGATGAGGCGATACAAACATCAATCGCAAATGGATCACAATACGATTTGCCGCTCCGACCGTCCCGGTGGTTGCTACCAACATCGGGAACAACCGGTACTCCCAAATTGATTCCCCACTCATTTCGCTCACTGACTCGGTCGACGAAAATGGACGTCCGCGTCGGAGCAAAGTATGCATGGGGATCGCTATACAATTTACGCAGCTTTGCCGGGCTACAAGTCTTTCTGCAAAGTTGGATGGCCGGATCAAGCTACTTGTTTTGTGACCACCACGAAACTTGGCAGCAACGGATCGTGCAGATTGGACAACTTGGATGCAACGCCCTGTCAGCGACGCCAACGATGTGGCGTATGTTGCTCATGTCAACCGACATTCGCAAATTGCCACTTCAGCAAATCACGCTTGGAGGTGAAATCGCAGATCAATCGATTCTTGATTCGTTACGGGATCTATTTCCAAAGGCAAAGATGGTTCATGTCTATGCGTCCACCGAGACAGGCGTTGGATTTGTCGTTCGTGATGGGCGAGCAGGTTTTCCAGCTAGCTTCATTGATCCGTCGCCCGGTAGAGTGCCAATCCAAGTTGACGACGACGGTCATTTGTTGGTTGGTACTGGCCAGGAGGCGGATCGCTGGATCGATTCGGGAGACTTGGTCGAACGGGTCGGCGATCGATATCTGTTCCGAGGTCGTGCCAACGGGGTGATCAACGTGGGGGGACGCAAGGTTCATCCCAGCCACGTTGAAAACATACTTCAATGCTATCCAGGCGTGGAAATAGCACGCGCGTACGCTCACAAGAATCCCTTCACGGGCTCGCTCGTTGCAGCAGAGGTTGTCGTTCAAGATGGGATTCAAGTTGATCTTCAAGCAAAACTGATAGCCCATTGCCGTGAAAGATTGGAACCCTATCAAGTTCCTGTGAAAATCGATGTTGTTCATTCAATACCGTTGTCGAGCTCAGGCAAACTGCGGCGAGATGCCAGGCAATCAAAATTTCCGGGACCGCTGAGGATCGCTAACAAACAAGTCACTTCACAGAGGCCCGTATCATGAATATACCCAACGAACAACGACGTGTATTGGTCAGTGGCGGGACGCGCGGGCTAGGGTTGGCGATTACTCGTCAATTGGCGAGCGATGGCTATCAGGTGATCGCAACGGGGCGACGTCTAAGTCAACCGCTCGCTGAACTGATGGAAAGATCGGTTCCCGGCCAAGTCCATTTTGTAGAGATCGACCTTGCGAACAGAATTCAAATTCGCGAAACCGTCCGCAGCCTCACTCGCGATGGCAAACATCTTTATGGACTGGTTAACAATGCGGCACTCGGACACGCTGGCGTTTTGGGAACCATGCATGAATCGGAAATATCGGGGTTGATCAATGTCAACTTGTTGGGAACGATTTTATTGACCAAACACGCAAGTCGTTCGATGCTACTGAATCGCTGCGGACGGATCATCAACATTGCCTCCATTATCGGTCATACGGGATTCAGTGGACTCTCCGTCTATGCGGCGACGAAATCAGGACTACTGGGGTTCACCAAATCACTGGCCCGCGAACTTGGTAAAGCTGGCATAACGGTCAATAGTGTATCACCTGGATACATGCAAACGGACATGACATCGACGATCGATGACGATAACTTGGCGACCATCAAACGTCGTAGTCCGTTGGGGCGTTTGGCATCGGTCGAAGAGGTAGCCGCCTCAGTGGCATTCTTACTAGGCGATTCGGCCAACTCGATCACCGGCACCGATTTAGTGGTCGACGCCGGAAGCACCGCATAGCAAGTCCCTTAGCCGGCGTCCGCATCAAATTCACCAAGACGAAAGAACGGACGTTTGACAGGTTGCGGATTGCGGCTGCTCATCAGGTAGCCGCTGTCTAAATGACGATCGACATAGGTCAGTGCGTCGATTTGCGCATCGTCTCCAATGGTCGTTCCTTGCAATACAAACGCATTGGCTCCGACCAAAACACGTCTCCCCATTCGGCAATTTCCGCCGATCTTGGCACCAGGGTTCAGGACCGTGTGTTGATCCACGCTTGTCTCATGACCAACCACGGCTTGGTAGTTGATGATCACATGATCTTCGATTCCGACGTCGAACGAGACGACGCATTGGGCCGCCAAGTAGATACCATTGCCGAGTCGTGCGGAAGGCGAAACCGAAGCCGTTGGGTGAATCACGTTTGCGGGTGAGAGTCCCACTTGGAGCGCAGCGTGAAGACACTTGTAGCGGATCTTTGGGTTGCTCATCGAGAGGATAAAGACAGCGGGGGGAGTCCCCTTCCCATGCCCCTTCCCATGTTCGGGTGTGTGAAGAGGCACATGCTCGGGCATTTTATCAATCGAGATTCTTTGAATCCCATCAGGTTGCTCGTCAGGAGGAACGACTAGAAAAACATTCGCGAACTCTTCATGAAGAAACGACCTAGCCGTTTCCGCGATTTCAATCGCAGTACTTTTGCCTCCATAAATATAGAGAGACCTACCCATCATCTTCGCTCCTCGGCTGATGCGATTTGTTTACAAGAGAGCATCATTGCCCTGGTGTTGTTGAAAAACATAGCTTTCGCATTTTGCAGCAGCAATGGTCATCGTTGCCATTGTTAAAAATAAATACTCATTTCCATTCCAACTTTCGTCGATGTTCTATAATGAGTGTCTGTTTCTCACTTTAGCAATCCGCGTAAACGCTTCGATAGGCTCGTTATTGATGAACACAATCAAACCGGTTCTTGTCATCCGTTTTGTTGCATTCCTGGGCGTTATCACGATCGTTTCGTTGTGCGATTGTCATTCCGCATCCGCTCAGGGAATCGTGGTTGGCGGTCGTGGCCAGTTTGCTCCGTCGCCGACATTGAGCCCCTATTTAGACCTGCTACGGTTCAACGGCGGCGTTCTGCCGAATTATCAGCAGTTCGTTCGGCCACAAATTCGTTTGAGAGAAACGTTGGTTCAGCAATCCACGACGATTCAACAGCAGCAGCGAACGATTCGTTCGATGCAAAGTCGTGTCGCTACGCCCAACCGCCAAAACGCGACGACGGGTGTTCACGCTGGATTCCTGCAATACTCGACATTCTATCCATCATTGCAGCGTTGAGTTTTTGCGGTACACGTACGGCTGTCGATTTGGCTAGCCGCTCAGACACCGACGAACCAAATGATTTCTTAAAGAAATCATACTCTTATCTTCAAGCGTCTTTGTTACGCTTTCTCTCGTCGCGGCTGCGAGTGTCAAAGCAGCGTCCCATCGCGGCTCGTTCCCTCGACTAGATTCTCCGCTTGAGGGTATCCATCCACCGGTTTGCCTGTGCGCCATTTCTGCAGAAATTGTACCGCAGCGATCGTCGAGTTACAAAAATGAAACGCGTTATCAATTCCAAATTGCTGCTGATCCTTACAGCGTTGGCCATAGGAACGGTTGCAGCAATCGCTGGCCTTCATCACTTGCAATCGGGCCGCAGTGGTGCGTTGTTCTTGCAGGAGGCACGTAAATCCGTCGAGAATGACCAAGTTGAACGTGCTCTGCGTAGCTACCGATCGCATCTTCGTTTGCAACCCGATTCCACGGAAGGACGCCGCGAGTTAGCTTCTTTGCTATTGGCAATTGGCGACTTCAATGGGGCACTCGAAGAGCTCGAAACCCTATTAAGGGTGGACGAGTCGAACCAAGCGGCGCGTCGCGATGCGGCAAGTGCGGCGGTTTCATTGGGACGTTATACTGACGCTAACGAGCACCTTCGTCGACTAGCTAATCGTGAAGCGGATGGGGAACTTCTACTTTGGGAAGCTCGCTGCAAACAAGCCGCCAACCAGTATCGAGAAGCCGAGACCGCCTATCGTCAATCCATCGAAAGGGAACCAGACCGATTGGAAACCTACTTTCGGCTCGCTCTGCTTTTGACAGACGAACTCGATCAGCCCGACTCAGCCGATGCCGTCATGGATGAGTTGATTACAAACAACCCAACGTCTTCGGATGCGCATTTGCAGGTAGCACAATACTTACAGAGTGTTTCGGAAAAGTATCGCAAAGAAGGTCACTCATCGGTCGCGATCGAAAAATCCAACGATGCTTTGCGGATGGCATCCAAAGCAGTCTCGCTTGATCAAACCAGTCTGCCCGCGCTGTTGTTATTGGCGAGTTGTGAGTTCCAGCAGAAAGACACGGACCTTGCCCGAAAGCATGTTGAGACCGCTCAAAAGGTCGATCCGACTTCGCCACAAACGTATCTGATGCTCTCAGACATTGAAACGGCTGTGGATAGACGGCGAAAGGCAATCGATTGGCTTGAGCAAGGTATAGCAAGTGTTGCCTCCAATTCGGGCAAGCAAGCGTTGTTGGTTAGGCTTGCCAATCTACAGCTCGATGAGAAACAACTGGACAAAGTTCCCAGTTCCATTGAACAACTACGGTTTCTGAAGGCCGATCCTGCCACCATTGCTTACCTAGAAGGACGCATTGCCGTCATCAACGAGGCTTGGGATGACGCCATGCTGCGTCTCGAGTCGGCTCGGCTGGCGTTCGTCAATAGCCCAGACCGATTGAAAAAGATCGATTTCTTACTCGGTAAGTCTTTTCAGGCAACCCATCAATTTGAACAGGCGGTAACGGCGCAGCGTCGTGCCATCGGCATGGATCCTCAATGGGTCCAACCACGTTTAGCGTTAGTCGAATTGTATGACTTGCAAGGTCAACCGGACGATGCTTACAAGGAATTACAAGAATTGATGCGTCTACCATCGGCACCAGCCGAAGGGTGGACATTATTGGCTCGTCGCTGTGTTGAGCAGAACTACCGTTTACCAAACAAGGAACGAGACTGGGTGACAGCGGTTCAATTTGTCGAGCGGGCTGAGACAGCGAACCCGACGAGTGTTGAGATCGCTCTTCTACGTGCCGAGATCTATCGCGCACAGGGGCAGATCGAGAAAGCCGAGAGCTTCCTCAGTGAAACAGTATCGAGCATGTCCAATCGAGAAAGCGATGATAGCGGGAATTTCGATACAGCGATGCGAACACTTTCAATTGCAGCTTGCAAGATCGCTATCGAAAAACAGGATTGGCAGCAGGCAGAAGAAATACTCCATCGGGCTGAACAGGATTGTCCAGACGATTTACTGATTATGACGTTTCGGGCTACTTTGCTGGCGTCTCGATACCGTGACCAAGCGACGAAGCCACTTACCGAACTGCTCGCCGATGCCTCCGTCTTGTCAGCCCAGCAGCAGCAAGAATTAAAACTGCACGTAACGAGGCTAGCACTCAATATCAATTTGATGCCGCTAAGCAAACAGTTGTTTCACGAACTAGTCGAGTCGGGGTTGAAGAATGAGGATGTCTGGACCGTAGGGCTGCAAATTGCCAACGCCACGAATGACTCACAATTGCTGTCCGAGACACTTGGGCAACTGAAATCGGCTCAAGGTGAAACGGGCCTCTGGCATCTGGCGGAATCCAAGCAGCAGATTGATCTTCAAACGAAGTCGAATCAGCCAAACTATGACAAGGCACTTCAACATTTAGCGGATGCAGAAAAGCAGATGCCGAGGTCGCCGGCACCGTTGTTGATGAAAGCGGATATCGCGCTTCGCCAAGACGACCCCAAAGCTGCGATCGAATCGCTCACGAAAGCAATCGAACGAGGGGATCGATCGGCGACGACACTTCGCAACTCCATCGTCCTGTTACATCGGACGGGTGACTACGATCGTGCCGATGAATTGATTCATTTGATCGACGATGCAAATCTTTCGCGAATGGACGGGCTCGGTCGAACCGCGTCGATGGTTTCCGCCAACCGAAACGATTACGTCCGGGCGTTAATGATAGCCCGTCAGACCGCAAACGTTTCATCCGATTATCGTGACATTCTGTGGCTTGGTCAATTGGCGGCTCGTTGCAGCAACCGTGAGGAGTTCGGGTTGCAGCGTTCCGCACTGCGAGGTGAAGCGGAAGCTGCGTTTCGGCAGGCGGTCGAGTTGTCTCCCGCTGAGCCCCAGCCCTGTCTAAGTCTCGTTGCGTTACTTGTCGAAGAGGAACGTAAAGAGGATGCTGTGCGACTTGTTGACGAGCTTCAACAATCGCCGCTATCGAAATCGAATCCGCTGGCGATGGCTCGAATGCACGAGCTGATCGGGAACTCGGATCGAGCAAAGAATGTTCTGGAGAACGCAGTGGCTGAACCGCCCAACGATGAAACCATGCTACGGGCGGCAGCTGAATTCTTCCTGAGACAAAATCAGCACGATGACGCTGAAGCAATGCTGCAAAGGCTGATGGAACTCAGCTCGGTCAGCAACGACACCTTGCAATGGTCTCGCCGACAGTTGGCACTGATGAAATCGGGTAGCGGCGGGGAAAAGAGTACGGACGATGCGATCAAATTGGTGAATTTGAATTTGGCCGCCAATCCTGAAAGCGTACCCGACTTGCGAACCCGAGCCATGATTTTAAGCTCGCAACTTAAATCGTCAGGTCGATCGCAGGCGATTTCGAGTTGGCGTTCGCTTGTAGCAAAGCGCGAAGGGGTTTTCCCAGAGGATCATTTTCAGCTTGCACGATTGCTAGTCGACACAGGCAATTGGCTCGAGGCATCCAAAGAGATTCGCAGTGCCATTGCGCTGAGTACCGACCCGTTAAACCGTGCTCGCTACATCGGTCAATACATCGCTTGGCAAGCCGAACGCAACGAATTGCCCGATGCGAAATTGTGGCTAGATCGGTTGGAGGAGATGGAAGGTGCTGAGCAGATCGCGGCCCGCCTACGTGTCGAGTGGCTTGCGAGAAATGGCGATCATGAAATGGCGGTTCGCTTGATGAGAGACCAATCCGAAAGCGTCGACGCCAAGAACGTGGTCCCATTGACCCGTTGGATGGAATCGGTCGCGTCATTGGTATCCGACAATGAAAACGAAGCGTATTTGTCCGTCGTCGAACAAACGCTTCGCGAAGCATCGCAGCAGGACCGAGAACGTCGCTTTGATCTGGCTCGAGTTCTGATGGAACGCGGTGAGGATCCCGATTCAATCATCGACTTGTTAGAAGAAACGACGATACAAGAGGACGAGTTAAACCTAGCGGTTCCAATCCTTGATCAACTCGTTCGCTCGAGCCAGCTTGAGAAAAGGCAATTGGAAAGGGTAGAGAAAAAGGTAGGCGACTGGATCGCTTCGTACGGCAATTCCTCGCAACTCGAAATGGTAAAAGCGTCCACCCGAACAGCGCAGGGCGACCACCAGAAGGCCCGTGATACCTATCGGGCTATTTTGAGCCGAGAGCCAAACAATTTGGTAGCCCTTAACAACTTGGCCGTCTCGCTCAGCGAAGACGATGCGAGTTTGCTGGAAGCCGTCGAATTTTCAAACCGAAGTTTGGCCATTGCAGGGCGAAACCCGGCCGTCCTTGATACTCGCGCCGTGATTGAATTGTCACGAGGCAACGCCACGAAAGCCCTTGAACTAATGAAGGAGGCCACTCGCGTTTTAGGGACAAACGATCCTGTCTACCTATTGCACCGAGCCATTGCTTATCTACGAGTCGGCGAAAAGGCCAAGGCAATCGAAGACTACCAACTTGCACTGTCGAATCATTTGCAGGTGCAAAACCTGGGGCGTCGAGATCAGCAATGGCAGATAGAACTCGAAGCGGCGTTGTGAATGGAAGCTAGACGGCTGCGGGTGGCACCCTTTTTTTTGCTGCTTTGTTTAAAAGCCGACCAAATCAAAGCCGGTAGCGATCTTGAAGATGAAGGTTTCATGAAGATCGGCCACACATTCTTAACAAAAACCCATGTTTCGCTCGGCTTAGGAAGACTTTGCGGCCTCGACAAGATGGATTCTATATGCGGGATCGAATATTCCGATTCTTCCAGTAGGTCCGATTTTGCCTGCCTCAAGGTTGCTCAAGAATAACGGACGGTTTCATGATCCGACTGTGACTGCAAGTCCTGAGACTCGCGGCGCCTGGGGGAGACAGAAGTTAATGATCCAACGGATTCAATTGTTTACCATCGCCATGCTCGTAACCTGCCTAGGTGGTTGCGGCGCACTTCGTTCGAAGTCGCGTCTTGGTGTCAAAGAAACGGTCCCAACCATTCGCCCCGATTCGGCACCTCGCGAACTGTGCAAGGCGACCTTGCCAATGTATCAGATCGAGCCACCGGACATTTTGGATATCGAGGTCGTTCGTCTCGTACCGCGATCGGATTATCGATTGAACACGACGGATGTATTGCGGATTCGGGTTCGACGCGATAGCATCGATCGCTTGGCCCCGGGTGATATGCTGGCGCTGCGAGTGCCTGGCGCTCCGGCTGTCGCCTCACTCGACGGCAACTTCATTATCCAATCGGATGGATCGATTAGCCTTGGAAATCCCTACGGCTCGGTTCGACTATCGGGGCTTCGCCTTGACGAGGCTCAGAAAGCCATTGAAAGCCAACTTGAGAAGCAACTGGTTGCATCGAATGCGATCGTGGCGATTGCGGAAGCAGGCGTCCCAGTCGACGGTGAGTTTGCTCTTGAAATTGACGGCACGGTCGACTTCGGCCCGCCCTATGGTAGCGTCAACCTCGACGGTCTCACGCTTGAGGATGCAAAGAAGATTCTGATGGAGTGTTTCCAAAAGCATTTCGACGAACCAAACATTACAATCAACTTGCTCCAAGCCAGTTCGTTACAACAAGTGGTCGGCGAGCACCTTGTTGGACCGGACGGACACATTTCGCTTGGGATCTACGGCACCGTTCCGGTCGTCGGATTGACGTTGGAAGAAGCTAGTTTTGCAATCGAACAAAAGTTGTCGATGGTTCTCGATGAGCCGCGTGTAGCGACCAGTGTCCTGGCCTACAACAGCAAGCTGTTTTATGTGATCACACAAGGTCCTGGCATCGGTGATGCTGTATTCCGTTTTCCGGTTACCGGTGGGGAAACGGTCCTCGATGCATTGTCTTTGATCCAAGGTATTCCGCCGGGCTCTAGCCATCGCATGTGGATTGCTCGGCCATCTCCAAAATCGAACGAATATCAGGTGCTTCCGATTGATTGGAACGAATTAACCTCATTGGCAGCGACGACCACGAATTACCAAATGATGCCAGGCGATCGGCTGTACATTCAACAAGACTCACTGGTCGCGTTCGATAACAATCTGGCCAAGTTGATAGCCCCACTTGAACGCATTCTCGGATTCAGCATTTTGGGTGCAGAAACGGCCACACGTCTATCGGGCAACGTACTAGAAGGTGGCGGCAATCCGCGACGTTTCTAAAACGCTCGTCGATTTGCTTCAGGGAACATTACCATTTGCGTGTCATCGGAGCCAAGATGAAATCATTTGAGTTGCCAGGCTATCGCTTGGTGGGACGTTCGGTTCGCAAGTTGCTGGTGGTGGGAACGATTCTTTTGCTACCCGCACTGTTGTTGGGGTGCCGCTCGATTCACGCCCCCTCGACGCTGTGGCGCAAGAGCACAGTCGCTCCGGACAAGCACGATGCTTGTCAGCCACGGTCCTTTCTCGGGTACCATGCGACTCAATGGCAACCCGCCGAGTCCTTTGGGGCGGTTTGCCGAGCACCGACCACTTTCAATGAATACGGCGTTGACTCGTCGGGTTTCGTCATTTCCAGCGATTGGGATCCCGTGCCGCCCGCCAACGATTCGGCCGATGAAACGACGCCATCCGATCACGACACCTCTTTGAGAGATTGGCTTGGCAGTATGGAACGCTAACGCTTTCGCACGACTCCATCGAAACCTAAGCCCGGATGATTACGAAACAAGTGAGGACGATTGTCTTGAGTCCGGTGAATCATCGGGATGAGCCAAATTTCTCAAGAATGAGCGCATTCACCCCGCGTGATCTGGTTCGTGGCGTTTCTCGACCGGTAATCCCGATAAGTTCACGGCTTCATAATAGCTTGTTTCAGGCATGAGCTCATAGAACCGGTGCAGAGTCGACTTGACCGAGTTCAACCGCCCCGACTCTCTAAACATGATGGTTGAGTTCTCTTTGCGCTGCCAATGGACGACCAACAGATACTGGTTTTGTTCGTCGTGATTTTTCAGCAGGGAATGCCTGAGATAGCCATCCGCTTTGGAAAGCACGTCCGCAGCATCCAAAAACGCTTCCTCAAAGCGAGCTTCCGCATTCGGGTGAACGTGCAAATGGGTGAGTTCAATAATCATTGGTTTGGCATATAGACTCGGCAGTCAAATCTCTTTGTCGCAATAAGTTGAGCATCGCGCGTCGGTTGCGTTAGTACCGTTATAGACGCAGCCCACAGTAATTCAATGCCTAACCAACAACTTCTTCGCAGATGCCGATACTGCGACTAGGTGTATGGCCCCATTTAAGCGGCTGTGTTCACCCATCTGCGTTGATCGCCTGTCACTTCCAGGTGTTCGATTCTCATCGCTCCCATCTGGACGTTCCAATCTGGCGACACCTTTTTGAAGTTTTAGTTAAGACATCGTTGCTTTTGGCGAAGGAATTGTTGCTGTCTTTCGCGGTGTTTTGGGACAAAGAATAAGAAAGTGTTAAGTTCATGAATATCTCTAGAACTTGGCTGGACATCGTCGCAGAATCCGTATGATTGCGACCAACTAACACGTGATCGAAAAAGTCAACGATCCGAATTCGTCGCCCGTTCAAATTCGAACAATCACTCTCCATTTTCCTTTCGGAGCCAGCATGAAACTACTAGATTCAATCTTCACGTCTCAGAAGAAAAAGAACAAGAAACGCCGTCGCAGCATTGCGGTGCGGAACAATCGCAAGGTGATGTTGGAGAACTTGGAAGGCCGACGACTGATGGCCGTACTGGGGTCGGTCGACTTCGAAACTCAGGGTGATGGGTATAGTACCAACCAGGCCGAATTCTCAGACGGCGGCGGCGACTTCTTTACGCAAATCCCTACAAATTCCATTGGGAGTTACTACAACGTCACCGGGCAAACAGGCACTGGGTATTTCACTGCCATGGACATCGATGCGGACGGTAGCCTTCCTGCAACGTTGAACATGGACCAGGTCAACATTTCAGGCCAGACTAACTTGAGTTTTTCGGTTGATTTGGCCGAGGATGCCGACGGAGCAAATCAAGACTGGGACAATTCCGATTTCGTTCACTTCGATTACTCCATTGACGGCGGCAACTATGAGCCCTTGATCTGGTTCGAGAACGATGGTTCAACATACAACTCTGAAGCTTTGCTTGACACAGATTTCGACGGCACGGGAGATTCAACCGCGCTGACAGACACCTTTGCAAACTTCACCGCTCCCATTCCCGGGCTGGGTAATACCCTTGACATTCGAGTCACCTTTCAGCTCGACTCCGGTGACGAAGATATTGCGATGGACCAGATGGTCGTATCTGGGGACGCGACAGGCGGTGGAGCGATTCTTGGTATAGCAGCGACGGATACCGTTAAGCCCGAAGGCGACTCGGGCACTGCCCCGGCCACGCAGTTTACGTTTGATATCACTCGCAGCGGCGATACCTCGGGGGCATCGGACGTCACTTGGACCGTGAACAACATCGACACCGACGCGGCGGACTTCACGGGGGCTTTGACAGGCACTGAGTCGTTCTTGGCTGGGGAGGCCACGAAGACCGTCACGGTGAATGTGGTTGGTGATACGCTGGCCGAATCAAACGAAGACTTCACCGTCGATCTAACGGGTCCTGTGAATGCGATCATTGGAACGGCATCGGCATCGGGTACGATTCAAGATGACGATACACCCGTGATTCCCGCGGTGATTAACGAATTTGTCTTCAGTCACACCAGCACGGACACCGACGAGTACATCGAAATCCTGAGCACTCCATCGGCGGATATGTCAGCTTATACGGTGCTCGTACTCGACGGCTCAGGAACGGAGGGCGTTATCAAGCACGCCCTCTCGCTCGGAACTGCCGACTCGAACGGCTTGCAGTACGCCGGTGGTGGGATTCAGGCACAGGACACGTTTACCAACGGTGCCGATCAATCGATCTTGTTGGTCCAAGGGTTCACCGGCAATGTCGGTGACGACCTTGACACCGACGACGACGGTACATTGGATACCACCCCCTGGTCTGCTCTGCTGGACGATGTCGCATTGAGTAACGGCGATGCCGGCAACTCAGCGTATTCGACGACGGTGCTTTCGGCTGCAACGCTGAGCGATGGAAGCACGTTCCATCCCGGTGGTGCGTCGCGAATTCCAAACGGCATCGATACCAATTCGTCAGCGGATTGGCTGAGAAATGACTTTGCAGGCGATGGGCTTGATAGCTTTGGGGACACGTTTACAACCGTTGCAGGCAATGCGATCAACACCCCCTTGGCACCCAACGCGGCCGTTGCTGGCACGCCGGGAATGGCGATTACCCAAACGGACGGATCCACCGACGTGACGGAATCGGGTTCATCGGATTCCTTTTTGATCGGCTTCAATACCAATCCAACTTCACCCGTTACGGTCACGGTAACGCCTGACAGCCAGATCGACCTTGGTAATGGTGCGGGTGTTGCCGTCATCTTAAACTTCACCGACAAGGCCCCGCAAACGGTCACGGTCAACGCGGTCGACGACGTAGCGGTTGAAGCGGCGATTCACACCGGTTTGATCACGATCTCAACGGCCAGCAGCGATGGCGACTACAACAATTTGTCCGGATCGGTGACAGCCAATATTGCGGACAATGACACTGCCGCACCTGCGACATTCTTGAACGAGTTTGTCTTGAATCATCGAGGAGGGGACTCGTACGACTTTGTCGAAGTCCGTTCGACTCCTTCGGCCAACCTTAGTTCGCTGACGATCGTCGCGGTCGACGGATCTACCGGCGAGATTGTCGACACGGGGGCTTTGACAACTGCTAATGCCAGCGGCTTTGCGACGTCCGTCTTCGTTGACACTTTGTATGATGGCATGAGCATCATCTTGGCAGAAGGTTTTAGCGGCTCCGTTGCGGCGGACTTGGATTTCGATGATGACGGCGTCTTCGATTTTGATCAGGTTCCGGTTCCCGCGGGAGCCACCTACACGGTCGCTCCTTGGGCCAGCGTCCGCGATTCGGTGTCGACAGCGGAAAACGTTAGCGACACTTTCGGTCTGGTTCAGTTGTCTTCCACGACACTTAACGATGGAGACACATTCGGTGTCAGTGGTGCTTCGCGTATTCCCGATGCCATCACTGCAACGACCTCGGCATCGGAGTGGATTCGAAACGACTTCGAAGGCTTCGGACTTCCTGGCTACCCGTTCCAAGGTTCGCTACCAGCCAACCCAGGCACGGCGATCAACACACCGGACGCAGCCAACACGGTCACTTGCGGAATTTTGGTAACGGCCACCGGAGCTGGCACGTCAGTAGCCGAAGGAGGTGCTAGTGATTCGATCTTGATTTCGCTCGCTGGTGCAACACCAACCGGAGTTGTCACCGTCACGGTCACACCGGATGCGCAGCTTGATCTCGGCAACGGTGCTGGTGTTGCCACCAACGTCGTCTTCAACGCCTCGGCGACTCCGATTTCGGTCAACATCGACGCCGTGGATGATGCGGCTAACGAAGGGCCTCACACCGGACTGATTTCCTTCGAAGTTACCGCGTCAACCGATGCCAATTACCCAATCGGAACAACGGCTGGTGATTTGAGCGTCGCGATCACTGACAACGAAGTTGGCGGCGGAACGCCAAGCATCGTGATTAGCGAAATCATGTACAACCCAAACACCATTGAAAACGTTGGTGAAGGCGAATGGATCGAAATCGTCAATACGGGGACGACCTCCGTCAACATTGGCGGGTGGGTGTTTGATGACGAAGACTCCTATAACTGGGGCGAGATCCCTCTTGGCACGACGCTAAGTGCTGGGCAAGTCGCCGTCGTTCACAGTGACGCATTTACAAGCTCTGTCTTCCGAAGCGAATGGGGTGTTCCCGCATCCGCTCAGGTCATCGCCGTGCCGTGGGGTAGTCTTGCGAACGGCCCTGCGATTGGCAATGAAGTCTTGCAACTTCTAGATGGTGTCGGCGGCAACGAGATTGACGTAGTCGACTTTGCCGACAGTGGCGATTGGCCATCCGATCCAGGTGGTCCAAGTATTTACTTGACCGACCTTTCTGCTGACAACAATGTCGGCACAAGTTGGGCGCAGTCGGATGTGCAGGCGTCGCCAGCTCAAGACCCCGTTTCGATCAACCCGACTGGTCCGAATTACGACGTCACCGACGAAGGTTCACCTGGGTTCGTTCCGCCGATTGTTGCCGGTGCGGCTTCGGTTAGCATCGCTGCAGGTGCCGATGGTAACGAAACGGGTCCTGTCAACGGTCGGTTCACCGTGACTCAGTCGGGCGTCAGTGCAACCGACACGATCATCAGCTATACCGTTAGTGGTGACGCGGCAGCCCCCGGTGACTTCACCGCTTTGTCGGGCAGTGTGACGATTCCGATGAACAGCACTTCAGCAGACATTGATGTGTTCGTGATCGACGATGCGATCTTTGAAGGTACGGAAGACTTGATCGTCACACTTGATAGCGTCACGTCGGGTACGGCGACGATTAGCGGTGCGTCGGCCACGATCAGCATTTTCGATAACGAGGTCGCAGTCGGCTACAACGTCGGCGACATCGTGGTCAACGAAATCATGAAAGACCCAAATGCAGTTGGTGATGCCGATGGTGAATACTTCGAGGTCTATAACACCACCGCTTCGACGATCGACATCAATGGCTGGACCCTTTCCGATGACGGAAGCGATTCCGTCGTGATTGCGAACGGCGGATCGTTAAACGTTCCCGCGGGCGGATATTTGGTGCTCGGTCGAAACGCTGACTTCGCGACCAATGGCGGAGTCAATGTCGACTACCAATACGACGGATTGAGCTTCGAGCTTGCCAATGGTGACGATGAAGTGATCCTGACGGATGCGGCCGGAAACGAAATCGATCGCGTGGTGTACACCGACGCGGACTTCCCCGATGTCACCGGAGCTTCGCTCGAGCTGTTGCCATCGGTACTCGCTACGGTAGATCCCGAAGTCGGTAACGACGATTTTCTGAATTGGCAAGCTTCTTCGGCAACCATTGGTGCGGGGCCTGATTTCGGTACCCCTGGAGCGGTTAACAGTGCTCCTTCGCCTGAAATCAATCTCACCGGTGCAACAATAAACATTGCTGACGGCGATGCGACTCCATCGACCGCCGACGGTACCGACTTTGGTGCCATCGTAATTGGCTCGCCGATCACTAAGACCTTCACGATTGAAAACGAAGGTAGTGCATCTTTGGACGTGACCGCGATCAGCATCACGGGCGTCGACGCCGCCGACTTCGCAATCACCGGTAGCCTCGGCTTACCGGTCACAATCGCCTCCGGGGGTTCGGTTAGCTTCGATGTCTCCTTCAATCCAACTACGGCGGGAACGAAGGCGGCGACGATTAAAATTGCCAACACCGACTCGAACGAGAATCCCTACGATTTCGCGATTACCGGCATTGCGACAGCTGCACTCGTCCCAGAGATCACTGTCGAGAGTAACTTCATCGAGATCGTTGATGGCGATACGACCCCAGACGTGGCTGATAGTACTCAGTTCGGTGTCTCCGACGTCGCCGTCGGTACCGAGACCGAGCGATACTTTATTTCCAACGATGGAACCGCCGACTTGACGGTCTCGGCTATCAGTATCACCGGAGTTAACGCAGGCGACTTCGCCGTCGATCCCGCCTTTAGCGGACCGGTCGTAATCGCACCAGGCGACAACTTCTCGTTCGAAGTTGACTTTGATCCGAGTGCCACTGGCGTTCGCAACGCGATGGTGAACATCACCAGCGACGATGCTGACGAGGGTGCTTATGACTTCGCAATCAGTGGCACGGGTGTCAACGCCACGACCGCGGACATCGTGATCAACGAAGTCGACTCCGATACCGTCGGTACGGATGCTGATGAGTTTATCGAGTTATATGGTCCTGCGGGCACGTCGCTCGATGGTTTGGTCTTGGTGCTCTACAACGGCAGCAACGATGGTGCCTACGACGCGATCGACCTCGATGGTCAAGTGATCCCTGCGGATGGCTACTTCGTGATCGGCAGTGCTTCGGTGCCGAATGTTGATATGGTCGAGTTTACCACCAACGGCGTCCAGAATGGTCCCGACGCAGTCGCCCTGTATACCGGTGATGCCACCGCGTTCAACACCGTCTTCGCAACCGCGACACCGGCATCGACCACGAATCTGCGTGATGCCGTCGTCTATGGTACCAACGACGCCGACGACGCCGCATTGCTTACCGCCCTTGGTGAAACCGTCCAGTACGATGAGTCGGCAAACGGTACCAGTGACGCGGATTCGGTCTCACGAGTCCCCAACGGCCTGATCGCCAGCGGCTTCGCCATTCAAGCACCGACCCCCGGTGCCACGAATGACGCAACGGTTTCCGCGTCCATCGCAGGTCGCCACATTTTCTACGACAAGTCGTTCTTCGACGGCAACGGAGCCAACAACGATGGCCCAAATGACGATGCTGCGATCGACACCGGAAAATCGGCTCTCCTACAGGGGCAAACCGCAACGCGTGACAACTATACCGCATATAACCGCGGCATTAACGGCATCATGGTGGATATCGACAATCCGGCTGGCACCTTGACCGTGAACGACTTTGAGTTCCGAGTCGGAAATAGCAACACCCCATCAACGTGGGCCCTAGCAACGGCGCCGACCAGTGTGACTCACATTGTGGGTGGCGGTGAGGGTGGTTCCGATCGGGTTGTCATTAAGTGGGCCGACAACGCGATTGAAAAAGAATGGCTTCAAGTCACGGTGCTCAACAATGCCAACACTGGACTCGCTGCGGCGGACATCCACTATTGGGGTAACGCGGTCGGTGATTCTTTGAATGACACCGGCAGTGCATTCGTCAATGCGTTGGACGCGGATACGATTCGCGCCAATCCAAGGAATTTCTTAAACGCAGCTCTGGTCGATGATGCTTATGACATCAATAAGGACCGTTTCGTGAATTCCTTGGACTCCGATATCGCTCGCGCAAATTCGACGAACTTCATCAGCGCCTTAAAAATGATTAGTGCTCCTTCGGCAATGGCAAATGGGTCCTTCTTGGGCCTCGTCGATCTCATTGCCAATCAAGCTCAGGATACAGACGAGCCAGAAGCGGCTGCAGACGCATTGTTCGCACAGTATTCGTCGTCGGACCTTTTGTTTTAAATCTTCTCGGAAGTCTTAGTTCGGAGAAGTTAGAAGAAGTGTTTTTACGCCCACTGGCGCGTCGCCGGTGGGCGTCAACTTAGAACGCGTATTTGGAGAATGTTGAAATGAGATTTGTGTACAGTTTCGCGATTGCCCTCGCGGTGTTGGTCGTTCCAGCACACGCCGCGGTATTGAATGTCGGTGATGTAAACATCACGGAAGGAACTACCAGCGTCGATATGATCGTATACGGAAGTGGTGGTGATCAAGTTACGTCGTTCGCAACGTTTATTGCGGTTGGTGACGATCCGGCTGCAGCGTTTGCCGGAAACGTCAATGCGTTCATCACCAATGTGGACAACAGCCAAGGCATCTTCGGTCAGAGCCCTGCTTTTGACCCATTCTTGGGTGATGGTGGAGGTTTAGCGGCTGGGCCTACGGCAGGCTTGGTAGGTGCAGATTGGACACTATTTGCTACCAATGCCAACTCCGTCACACTGAACGGCAGCGAGCTGTTTCGTTTCACCGTTGATACTTCTGGTTTAATGGCTGGCGACTCGCTCAATGTTACGCTTGACACAGAGAGCTTGACCGGACAAAACCCGATTTTTGGCCTGTTCGGAGGTGGATCCAGTTTGGCGACCGGAGATTTTACGGGAACGATCAGCGTGGCCCCCGTCCCATCGCCAACCAGCTTGGCTGGTTTGGCGTCGCTCGGATTGGTTGGTTGTGGTGCAGCCATTCGCCGTCGTCGCAGAAACGCCTAAGCGTCACTGACTTTGACCCAATGTTGATTATCAAAACGGCTCGCTGCGGGGCACGCCCCCAGCGAGCGTTTTCCAGTTTTCAAAATACCGTTCGTACTAGTCGTCCGCCACATCTCACGTTCACTACATAACGACCGAGGTGCGGCGAACGGTTAGCCCCCAACGTAGAACTTTCCCTAGAGCCCTTCATGTTTGCCATTCTTGAGAGATTCTTCAACACCGACCGATCGACAGGTCGCCGTAATCGGAAAACATCTTCGCGTGATTTCCGACGTGCCGCGCTGTTTGAATCACTCGAAGACCGCCGACTACTCGCCGCGATGCGAGTCGCCAGCTACAACGTTTTGCACGGTCCTGACAATGCCAGCGAGGACGCTTACTTTCGTACCATTTTGGAGGCGATTGGCAACGAAACCAAAGCCAGCATCACACAGCCCGTCGACTTGTTGGTTCTGCAGGAAACCAATAACACGTCGATCAACCGGATTGAGAGTATTCTTGATTCGCTCTATACCGACAACTACTCTTTCGTCCTGTCCCCCAGCTATTCGGGACTGAGTTACGGCTTTGTTTACAACACGGCCACCTTGCAATTACTGGGCACACAAAACGTCTCGGGTTCGTTCACTCGGCCACCGCTTCGTGGACACTTCCAACCGCTCGATGCGACCGCCAACGATGCTGACTTCTATATCTATTCAACCCACTTGAAAGCCGACTCCGGCGGCGGTGACTCAAGCACGCGAGCGTTAGAAGCAAGTCAATTACGAGCCAACGCCGATGCGCTTGGAGAAGGCGAGAACGTCTTGATCGTCGGCGACTTCAATATGAAAAACAGTTTCGAAGGAGCCTACACCAACTTGACCGCCAGCGGTGCGGGGCAGGTGCTTGACCCGATCAATTCGCCCGGCAATTGGACTAACAATAACGCTTTCAAGAGTATTCATACTCAAGATCCTCGCAGCGGTTTCGGGGGCATGGACGATCGCTTTGACTTGCAATTTGCCAGTGGCGAGTTATTCGTTTCGGGTGGGCTCGACTACATCCCCGGCACCTACCGTGCCTTTGGTAATAACGGTACCCATAGTCTCAATGGTGGACTGACCGGGACCGGTGCCGCAGCGAACGTCTTGGATGCACTGCGAAACGCCAGCGATCACATCCCCGTGGTCGTCGATTACGAATTCCAAACCGTTCCGGTCGGTGTTACGATCAGTGAGTCCAATGGCAGCACCATCGTTGCAGAAAACAGCTACTTTGACTCCTACTCGGTTGCGCTGAACACAACCCCCGCCGACGACGTCACTGTGACCGTCACGCCAACCGCCGAGATCGATCTAGGGCAAGGACCCGGGGTGGCAACACAAATGGTGTTCACACCACAAACCGCTTTCCTTCCACAAACGGTGATGGTCAAAGCAGTCGATGATCTTGTCAGTACCGGTAACCTGGCTCGCGGTATCACTCATTCGTTCAACAGTTCGGATGCCAACTACAACACGCTTTCAAACAAGAATGTTGATGTCATCATTGTGGACAACGAATCACCAACGATTCTGATAAACGAAGTGGATGCCGCAACGACCAACAACCGCGAGTTCATTGAACTTTTTGATGGAGGAATCGGCAACACGCCTTTGACGGGCAAAACTCTCGTGCTCATCGATGGCGCGACCGACTCGGTGTACTCGACACTTGATTTAGATGGTTACACGACGGATGCCAACGGCTTCTTCGTTATGGGGGATGCCGGAGTGCCAAACATCCATCTGACGTTCGCAAGCGGCTTATTGTCTGACGGTGCGGATGCAGTAGCACTCTACGACGCAAATGTCTCGCAGTTTCCAATCGGTGCTTCCGTGACAACGGCCAACCTAGTCGATGCCGTTGTCTATGACACGGACGATGCCGATGATGCAGGTTTGTTATCGCTGCTGTTACCCGGTTCACCTCAGATCAACGAGAACCAAAACGGAGCCCAGAACACCCAGTCGATCTCGCGGATACCGGACGGCGGTTTAGCTAGGAAAACCCAATCCTTTGTCGCGACCACGCCGACGCCGAATGCCTACAATCTGCCGAGGCCAATCGGTCTTTCAATCTTGAATAGCGATGCGTTAGAAGTTGCCGAAACTGGAGCGACGGACTCCTATTCAATCGCACTCACATCGGTCCCAACCGACGATGTCCTCGTCACAATGGATCCGAGTGATGACTTGGATTTAGGGAGCGGTCCGGGAGCGCCGATTCAATTGACCTTCGCGGGTGGCAGTGCAATGTCGCCGCAGATCATCACGGTCGCGGCCTTCGACGATTTGTTTGCCGAAGGTATCCATGCAGGCTTGGTCGAACATACCATCAGCACTTCCGATCCTAGCTACGCATCGCTATCCATTGATGACATCAGCGTCACCGTTTTGGACGACGAACCGCTGCCGCCGCCATCGATCGTGATCAGTGAGATCATGTACAACCCGGCCGGCAGCGAGGGTGCGTTTTCGACTGAGTGGGTCGAACTTGTCAATGCGGGAACCGCCACGCAAGACATCAGCGGATGGAGATTGTCGGATGAAGACGGCGACTGGGGGGTGATCCCATCATCGACGCTATTGCAGCCCGGCCAGACCGCCATTCTCTTCGATGGCGTCGACACACCGATCACCACGCCGGCCGGTTTTCGAAGTACCTGGAACATCCCCGCTTCGGCCCTCGTGATCCCGGTCGAATGGAGTGATTTGGACAACGATCCGTCGCCAATCAACGAGTTGTTGCAGCTCAAGAATCAATTCGGATTCTTAGAAGACGAAGTCAACTTTGATGACGAGGGATCTTGGCCGAGTGATGATCCCGACGGAGCGAGTCTCTTCTTAACCGACATCCGAGCAGACAACAATGTTGGGACAAATTGGGCGCGGTCGGTGTTTGGTAGCGACGATGCTGTCCAAGCCAACGGTTTTCCGTTTTCAAGCTCAGACGTTGGATCACCAGGAAACGCCCCCGCAGTGGTTGTCGCCAACTTGATCGTGACCGAATCGGGCGGCAGCACCGATGTGAGCGAAGGTGGCATGGGTGACAATTTTACGATCGCCTTTGACACCGAACCTAGCGACGACGTGGTCGTGACGCTTACACCGGATAGTCAACTTGACCTAGGCAGTGGTCCCGGTGTCTCCGTCCAACAAACATTTAGCAGTATCAACGCACTGACCGGAATCAGCATCGCGGTGAACGCCAACGATGACGGTGTCGCAGAATCAACTCATGGAGGCATCGTTACGGTTTCAACGACCAGCAATGACATTGGCTTTAACAACTTGGTCGTCGATGACATTATCGTCAACATAACGGATAACGACATTGCGGGGATTTCGATCGTTCAATCTGGAGGGAGTACCGATGTCACCGAAGGTGGGACGGTTGATCATTTCACTGTTGGGTTGGATACAATCCCTAGTTCGGTCGTGACTGTCACCATCACTCCCAATAGTCAATTGGATCTCGGAAATGGCGTCGGTGTGGCAGTTGAACGCGTATTCGACGGTCTAAATGCATTGACTCCAACCGAAGTCACCGTACTTGCATATGATGATTCTTTGAGTGAGGGTTTTCATAGCGGACAGATCGCATTCTCAATAACCACTGCGGATCCTTTTTATCAAGACGTGCAACTCGCTAACGTTTACGCCAATATCCTTGACAATGATTCCGAAGCGATTCTGTCCATACCTGATGTGGTGATCACGGAGGGCACCACGTCGGTCGATGTCGTAGTTTATGCAGATGGTGGCCAACAAGTTACGTCATTCGTTACCTTCGTACAGGCCGGGGACGGCGGCCCAGTGTTTGGTGGTACTGACTCTTGGATGGTGACGGGAATTGACAGTTCAAGTGGAGTCTTTGGCTTATCATCAGCCTTTGATCCATATATCTTTTTTGGCGATCCGCTAACCACGCCATCATCTACCGCCGTGGATCCTAGTTGGTCACTTTTCGAGACCGCGACGAACTATGTAACGCTCGATGGAAGCGAGCTTTTTCGCTTTACGGTTGACACATCCGGCTTGAATGCCGGGCAATCCATTTCGGCATCACTCGATACGGAAATGATCACAGGCCAGCCGCCAACGTTTGGTCTTTTTGGAGGCGGGTCAACCTCCGCAACGGGCGACTTTGATGTAAACATAAGTGTCGTAGCTCCTTCTTCCGCAATCGTCAGTCGCCACATTTTCTACGACAAGTCGTTCTTCGACGGCAACGGAGCCAACAACGATGGCCCAAATGACGATGCTGCGATCGACACCGGAAAATCGGCTCTCCTACAGGGGCAAACCGCAACGCGTGACAACTATACCGCATATAACCGCGGCATTAACGGCATCATGGTGGATATCGACAATCCGGCTGGCACCTTGACCGTGAACGACTTTGAGTTCCGAGTCGGAAATAGCAACACCCCATCAACGTGGGCCCTAGCAACGGCGCCCACCAGTGTGACTCACATTGTGGGTGGCGGTGAGGGTGGTTCCGATCGAGTTGTCATTAAGTGGGCCGACAACGCGATTGAAAAAGAATGGCTTCAAGTCACGGTGCTCAACAATGCCAACACTGGACTCGCTGCGGCGGACACCCACTATTGGGGTAACGCGGTCGGTGATTCTTTGAATGACACCGGCAGTGCATTCGTCAATGCGTTGGACGCGGATACGATTCGCGCCAATCCAAGGAACTTCCTAAACGCTGCTCTGGTCGATGATGTTTATGACATCAACAAGGACCGTTTTGTGAATTCCCTCGACTCCGATATCGCTCGTGCAAATCCAACAAACTTTATCAGTGCGTTGAAGATGATTTCTCCCCAAGCTGTCGATCATCTTGTAAATGAATCTTTAGCAGATGTTTTGTTTGGTCTCGATGAAGAAAGGGATAAGTTCGGTCGAATCGAGAATCTTTCGCTTGAAGCTATGACCTATGTCAGATAAACCAGTCACAAGCAGCACTGTGTTTGTGCATCGCCTAAATCATGTTTAATTGATTAACAAAAACCTTGGAGAATCGTATGAAGTTTCTTATCCTAACTTGCTCGATGATTGTAGCGTTGTTTGTCATCAAAGACGCCAATGCCGAAGCTGTACTTACCCTTTCCGACATTCAGATTACGGAAGGGACGACGAGTGCTGATGTCATCGTGTTCGCCGATGGTGGCGATCAGGTCACGTCTTTTGCAACATTCATTGCGGTTGGCAATGATCCCATGGAAGCGTTTGCTGGAAATGTCCCGGCTTTCATCACCAACGTGAATAACACGTTGGGCGTTTTCGGTCAGAGTCCTGCTTTCGATCCATTCTTGGGTGATGGTGCAGGTTTGGGGGCTGGACCTACGGCAGGCTTGGTAGGTGCCGATTGGACACTCTTTGCCACCAACGAGAACTTCGTCACACTGGACGGAAGCGAGCTGTTCCGGTTCACCGTTGACACTTCTGGTTTGACGGCGGGCCAATCGATTGATCTCACGCTCAACACCGATAGTTTAACGGGTCAAAACCCAATCTTTGGATACTTTGGTGGGGGAAGCCAACTCGCGGCGGGCGACTTCACCGGAACCATCACAGTGGTTTCGAGTGCTGTCCCGGAACCATCGGTTTGTTGCCTGTTTCCCATGCTGGTATTGTCTTCGCTGGTTTTACGACGCAGAAAGACTGGCCGAGTCAACGCGGCGTGTACCTAGGCCCAAGAATGCTTTCATGGAAATTCGCTCGAAGTGTTGACTGTCCTAACGCACGTTATTGCCAAGAAACAAGTGTATTCGTTTACAACGTTTCGAAAGCTTCAGTCCTTAGACAGTTAGACCTCGATACACGACTGGAGAGTTCGAGCGGTTATCCTCCGCACCGGACGCCCCCCCCGGCTCGTGTCCTGGCTGCGATGCCAGGACGCCGGTTCGCCCGGAGCGTCGTTGCATTGTTCGAGCCATGGTGAAATCGTCCCTTTCAATCTTTTTATAACTTCCTGTAATAAACTATAATGCGTCTCCTTGTATTGCTCGCTCTGTATCCAACGTTCGCCGCGATTTACCCCCAATCCGCGACGGCTGCGCCGATTGTCGTCGGTACCGTCATCGATAGCTTCGATGATCCGACTCCCCAAATCAACAGTCTCGATTATTTGACGGCCTCGCCGACCCGAACGACCTATTCGGCGCGTACCGATCCGAGTATTCTTGGCTTGGAACGCGAGATGTTTTTTGAGGTTACTCAGAACCCAGGATTGCAAGCGAGTGTGAACGTCCTGCCTATCTTGGGTGGTGTTCTCAACGTCAATAATGGTGCCGGCGTGAAAAGCACCAGCCGTGTGCTGTGGGATGGCATCGGAACGTCATCTCTCAATACAGACTTGACCAATGGTGGTGTCGACAACTTGTTGGCGGCTAGCTTGATCAGTGTCGATCAAACCGCCGAGTTGACCTTTCGCCTAGTCGATACATCTAGCCGAACAGCAACACTGACACGATCGAATTTGTCGTCTGGAACCGAGCTGTTCGAATTCGCCGATTTCACACAGACAAGCGGCTTCGACTTCCGTTCCATCCGCTCGGTGGAACTCGCAGTTACCGGTCCCGAAGGCGTCGACTTGAATCTGGACTTTTACGGAACCGCACATGTCGTCCCCGAACCAACTGCCCTCAGTGGTTTGCTGAGCCTCTTTGTGTGGGGCGTCGCCGCTAAACGACGGAAAAGGCGTTGAATCGATTCAAGGAACACCAATTCAAATTCGCGTTCTTTCAACTAGTTCCTCCAATCAATACGAAGATTAGATATGACGAAGCAACAGATGATCTATGACCAAGTCGTACCGGTATCGAAGGAGCGGCACGGATCGCTAGGCGTGGATACCAGTTTTGGATACGAGTTCGCTCGGGGCGTACGCACCGTGCCAATCGTTGCCGCTGAAATCCCGCAGGCCGCACGTGAGTACGCTGTCGTGTTCGCTCCGACAGGCAATGGAAATGATGTCGCCCCGATGGCGATTCTCAGCGTTCGAGAAGGTGAAGACTTGCATCTGTCCAACGATGGTGAATGGACCGCCAGATACATTCCAGCGTTCTTACGACGTTACCCATTCGTATTCGCGAATGCGGGTACTGCGAACAATTTCACGCTCTGTATTGATGAGAGTTGGGGTGGCTGCAATCGGGATGGATCCGGAGAGAATCTGTTTGACGAGAACGGCGAGCGCACCGAGTTTCTGAATCAATTGGTTCAGTTCAATCAAGACTTTCAACGCAGTTCGCAAATGACAGAACTCTTTTGCAGTCAATTGCGAGAACTCGACCTTTTGGATGCGAAGCAGGCGAAATTAACCTCACCCGAAGGCACAGAAACTCGTCTGACCGGTTTCTTTATTGTGGATCGCGAGAAACTGAAGACACTTCCGGGTGACAAACTCGAAAAGTTGTCTCGCAACGGCATGCTCGAACTACTGTACGCACACCTTCTTTCTCTCCACAACTTAGGCGTTAGCACAAAATCGACTCAGAATCTAGTCACTGCAAACAGCTAGGTTTGAACGAAGTGAATCGATCAACTCAACGGAAGTCCGCCTTTTCGGGCACAGCCCGTTTGTGAGTGTTTTCGACAGCCGTCTTGGCGACCGTTCCGGTGATATCGCTGCGGGCTTGTAACCTCTTTATCGACTCAGATTTCGAGCCTTCTTGGTACACGACCGGAAGCGGCTTGGCGGTTCCGTACTCATTGATTCCGGACACAAGAATTGCGAATATCACCATACTGCAATCGTCGAAAATAAACGTTTAAAGAAGCTTGTTAAGGTTTCGTGAAATCAGCTTGCTCGTTTTCGCTAGCGTGCCATCATCAACCAAGTTTCTGAATGATCTTCGGCCTCAAGTTCAGTCGCTGATGGGTCAGGGATGCCACGTTACAACTTTGTAATGTCACCCCGACTTTCATCGTCATTGTTTAAGCATAGGCATGAATGAAGTAGGCAGAACGGAAGGCTCGAAGAGCAAAACTTGAAGACTTCTTTCAAACGATGAAGTTTGAATGTAGTTGCCTGGTTAAGCCTTGTTTGTGCAGCGTTCTCGCCTATAAATCACCAAAAGTAACCATCAGACATGATTTGCAAATCAACACCTCAACGCACCGTATTGAAACAGGACGTTCGCAAAAGTGTCGATAAAAACTCAATTGATATTTAGTGGAGATAAAAAAATGAAGCGCAAAGCGTTTACGTTGGTCGAATTGCTGGTGGTCATCGCGATCATCGGCGTGTTAGTCGGCCTATTATTGCCAGCCGTTCAATCAGCTCGTGAAGCCGCCCGGCGGATGCAATGCCAAAACAACATGAAGCAGATTGCCTTGGCAACCCACAATTTTGAAAGCACCTACAAGCATCTTCCGCCAGGCTTGACGACATTTGTCCACAAGAACACAAAAACAGGTGCACCCATCAATTGGTATGGAAACAGCGTTTTCGCCTACATCTTGCCGTTCATCGAAGCGCAAAGTATTCATGAAATGTGGGATTGGTCCGAAACCTTTGAAGCGGCGGTCCAAAACACTCGTGATCCTGCCGATATTCGCTCGAAATCGACGGATGCAGCTTCGGCGCAAATGGTAAGCACGTTTTTGTGCCCGTCGGACATTACCGAGAACGGTAGGCCAATCGAACTCGATTATTCGGTGATGGGATACTCAACCGGTTTTTTCGGCCAGACCAGCTACATCGCAAACGGAGGCACGCATTCCACCTACTTTCGAGACGCTGACATGCAGTCCGATGGCGTCTTTTCCATGACCGGTGAAGACTCTCAGCCGGAAACGTTCCAGCGATTTCTCCGCGATGGTGAACCGCCTTCAAAATTTGCTTCCATCATCGATGGTACGAGCCAAACGCTACTGTTTGGTGAACGGTTCCACTACGACCCAATTTTCGATAACCAACTGTACGACAGCCCTACTAAGTTCAGCCGCTACCCAATCCATAAATGGTCGGCATGGGGATGGACCGGCGGTGGTAACGGAACGACTCATTTGTTTGGAAGCACGCGTGTTCCCATTAACTACATGACATCCGAAAGTGATGGTCAAAATTATTCGTCGGTGAATTTCCGTATGTCGGCTTATGGAAGCGGGCACTCGGGCGGTGCCAACTTTGCGTTTTCCGATGGCAGTGTCCGATTCCTTACCGAGAGTGTCAACATGGTTTTGTTCCGCGCCCTGAGTACCAAGCACGGGAACGAAGTCATCCAATACGAAGAGTAACTCGATTCTTGTTTTCACTGATAGGTTACAACAATGTTTCACTTAAAATCGATATCCGGGTTGCTTGTCATCGCCTGCTGTTCGATAGCCGTTTTCGGTTGTAGCAGCGAGCCCGCCAAAGGTGTCGTCACAGGGGTGGTGACGAAAAACGGAAAGCCGCTTGACGGCGTTCTCGTATCGTTCATGCCAGACTCGCTGAAAGGGACGGATGCCAAGATGTCGCGGGCCACGACGGACGACCAAGGACACTATCGGCTCGTCTATACGGGCAGCGGAAGGGAAGAGGGAGCCGCGGCTGGCTGGCATCGAGTGACGATCGAGGATCTTGCATCGGAGAATTACCGCGGCAGTGGTCCGCCGCCCGCACCGCGAGTCTCACCGATATACATGGACCCTTCGGCTACCCCCTTTTCGATCGAAGTCAAACCGGGCGAACAAGAAATCGACTTGGATGTCAAATCAAATCGGTAGTCTTGGGATTCTTGTTTGGCAACTCATTGAATTCTTCGTTGAACTTCATCATTCCTTCGATTGGGCTGATTAAGCTTGGTGCCATGAAAGAAGAAGAGAAACGCGTCCATGTGGATGCCAGTTCTGTTCTCGAACCAGCAAGATGAATGAACGATGGATGAAGAACTTGAGTTAGACATCGCGTCAGCAATGAGAGAAAAGTCGACGGAAGTCGAGGCTTTCATGCGAATTCACGGCATGCCCTTTGAAAAAGCGTGTGCGATTGTGGGGCTTCGTCCCTCCGAGTACGAAGGCGCTCACACTCCACTTCATTGGTTGCCCTTGCCTGAAGACATCGAAAAGTTGGTTGAGCCCTTTCGTGCCGAAAAAGTCCGGCTCGGGGAATGGTTGCCCAATGTCGACGATCCCTTAGCCATTTTTCAATCGATCAATAATGAATAAAATGGTTGGAGTCCATGCTTTAGCCGATTGGCGAGACTCTTGAATCGCCAAAAGCTTGGAATCCAACCAACCCATCTCTATCGTGGTTGGAGCGGTTCTCGCCCGAGTCCGCGATTGAGATTGTCGAAATATTCGTCCGGTACGATTTGGGTTACATTTACTTTCGAATGACGAAGTCGCTCGACTTCGCTGATCAGTTCGGTTAGTAAGTCCGCTACTTCTCGTCCCGCATCTTCACCGATATTGATCCGCAAGCATTTCTGAGCATTTTGACTTAGATGGTTGATTTTCATGATGTCCCATCACAAGAGGGTTGAGTTAAGGGGGGGTGAGTCGATAAAGAAATCGCGTGGGGCAGAAGCACTGCCACACGCGTTCAAATCATCCCTTACTTACGTCTACCTATCGCATTGCTTTGCGGCCACGACGTCGAAGCCGGTTTAGGCCAATCAGACCGAGCGAAGCCAATCCCATCAGAGAGCTCGGAGCTGGGACGGGCGAAGTGACATGGGTTCCTGGGGTCGTATTAGCCAAGAGGAGTGCGATCTTAGCCGCGTCGTCTGCGCCCTCAAGTGAGTCCACTCCGCCGAATGTCCATTCGGATTCGGTAAAGATGCCGCTGCTAGTCGTTACACTCGCGTTCCGAATGGCATAACCGTCGGTGTATTCCCATGTTTCGCCACTGCCGTCGACACCATCGTATCCATAGATGTCGACGATGGTTGCACCGGTTCCGTCGACCGGGTCGGTGCCGTCAGCCAATCCTTCGAACAGAACGATTCGATCATCGCCGTTAATGAACGCCCCGGTATCAAAGAAGTCGGGGTCGAAGCCGTAGGTCGTAAAGAACGTTCCGTCCCCAAGTTCATCGCTGTACTCATAACTGATCACGTACGAATCGCTTGCGGCAAGCGTTCCGGTTAGAGCCAACGAGCCCGCTCCCAATTCGGTATTGGAATTATTTTGGTTGCCAATACTGTACAGCGACAAATCGATCGCTGTGGTTCCCGTGTTGGTCAATTCGACGAACTTGGGGAGCCCTCCCGATAAGGTGCCATCCACCACTTCGGAAATGATTAGGTTTGCACCGAACGTTGGCAGTGTGCACAACGCGGCAAACGCGAGACTTAAACAAACACGCATTTTTCAGGATCTCTTTCTTTAGTCGAGACAACAGACAATCGCTACGACCGAGTAGCGAAACTTTCGTCGGGATCGTACCACATCGATACCATCAAAGCGGCTCGAAACCTACAACGCTAAAGAAAACTTCATGGAGTTCAAGTAAAATTCATATTGGCCAAATTTAATGGCATTCCCCTATCATTTCCGTATAAGACGTGGCCAAAGTCTATCTCTCTTCGGTTGATGAATACCCCGGGAAGAACAATCGTTCAATGACAAGAAGAGCCCGCCATGACGATCCGGTTCGATTCCCGTGTCCATTTGATTTTGATGGATCATGGTGACTTGAAGCTTCTAGATCGCAGAGCCGGGAAGCCAAGTTTCAGCTTATTGTGCGATCAAGAATGATCTAAATTTCAACGGCCAATGCAACCCAATTGGCAAGTTGGATCGCGATTAGTTTTCACGGTACTCGAACTCGCTCACATCTATCTAGGAAAGCTGTCGCAAACTGCCCACTCGAGACCGTTCGTCTCCGTTGGGAATTCTGCAAACCTTGGCATAGATGCTCGCCCGTTCATTGTCCCGCAATATGTCGATTCGCCAGATCTTGAATGCCGACGATCGGACTTCGCTCCGGCCCACAAAGAAAACTTCTGAATTCGTACTGACTGCGAGCATGCTTAAAAAACCCAATTGATTGAGTAGGGGTCACAGAGACTGGTCAAACACTCGAAACCATGACGTCTCCATCTATACCACATAAAATATTCACGAAGTTCCAAAGAGGCGATCGTCGCAACTATGGGTGTCTAACATGATTCCAACTTCGCAATACACAGCAGTCCGTTTGAAAGCTTTTCCGTCGAAGTGACGTAGCGGTGACATCGAAATGAAACCGGGCGTAGGAATTTAACAATATATTAATCCATACTGCGCGCTTGCAAAAAGGAACAAGCGATAATCATGCCTTTGCAAGCCTAATGTCTGGAGAAATTTATGTTGTTGGTCTACACAAGTCGGCTCCTCGAAATCAGTTTCAGGAAGCCGTTCGCATTCTTCCCGTTTGCGTTTGTCGCTCTCGGTCTGATCACCCCCTGCTACGCGCAATCGGTGGCAAATGCCGTACGATCGCCTGGGTTCAAATTGGAACAGCAGGTTCAGAGGGGTTTGAATGCAAATCTCTTTATGCAAACCTCCGCGGAATATCGCGCCGCTTGTATTCAGGCTTATCAATGTGCCTCTCAACGTTTGCGTCAACAACTCAAGTCGAAAAACACCCAAACTGACAAGCTGGCGGTGGTGATGGATCTGGACGAGACCGTCATCGATAACGCTGGTTTTCAGACGCATCTCTTTCAATCAGGACTTGCGTATGACCAACGACTGTTCGATCAGTGGGAACAACAAGGGGGCAACGAAGTCGAACTAATTCCAGCTGCAAAGGAGTTCATTCTCGCTGCCCGCTCGCTCGGCGTGACGGTGTTCTTTATCAGTAATCGCAACGACTGCTTTCGCGAACAGACGAAACGAACACTCGACCGGTTGGGAATTCCAATCAAGGACGACCGAGAATTGAAACTGAGTACCACAACGAGCGACAAAACCGAACGTCGAGCTGAGGTAATTCAAGATGGCTTTGAAGTTCTCTTGAACATCGGTGACAACCTGAGAGATTTCGACGAATTGTTCAAGACGCCGCTGCTGAACAACGATTCAACAATTGCGGAGACAACGGCGGCAATTGAACATCGAAAGCTCGCCGTGGACCAAGCTCGATCTCAATGGGGAAGGAATTGGATTGTGTTGCCCAATCCGGCCTACGGTGAATGGATGAAGCCACTCAACCGTGGACTTCGCGACCTACAGCAATTGAAGCACGCCAAGCCAAAACTGGGGGTCGCTTTTTGGAACGTCGAAAACTTGTTTGATACCGAGGATGATCCAAACGTCGAAGGGGATGAGGAGTTCACCTCGACAGGACCGAAGAAATGGACACAGGACCGATATCAGATCAAACTAAAAAATCTTGCTACGATCATCGCTCGAATGGACGACCATCAAGGCCCTGACATACTAGGCCTATCCGAGGTTGAGAATTCTGTCGTTTTGGAGCATCTCATTGAAACTTTAACGTCGATCGGCCGGAACTACAAAATCGTGCATCAGGATTCGCCGAGCGGTCGCGGCATTGATTGTGCAATCATTTATGATTCAGACGTTGTTGACTTGAAAGATTCAAAGTTTCATTTCGTCGACGCTGGAACGACACGAGACATTGTCGAAGCAACGTTCACCCGAAACGGACAAGATTTGACTGTTTTTGTCAACCATTGGCCCGCGCGTAGTCACGAAGCTTCGTTCCGAATCGCCGCCGGCATCACGCTGCGAAAACGCATCGACGAGTTGTTGAATGTAGATGCTTTGGCTGACATCATCGCGATGGGCGATTTCAATGATCATCCCGAAGACGAATCGATTCGCACTGCTTTAGGAGCGACCACAGATCTAAACGAGATCCGTGGCGGGACCCTCTTCAATACGATGTTTGCCTTGGAATCAATCAATCCCCCTGGAACCTACGTTTACAACAATCAATGGGAAACACTCGACCAAATCTTTGTTTCGCCGGGAATGCTCATTCCCAACGGAGTCTCTTGGGTTTTGGGATCGACTCGGCCTGTCGTTTTAACACCCAACCAACTGTACGATCCACTCGGCGACGCCATCCCCAGGCCGAGTCGCTCGTTCTCAGGCAATTCGTTTCATGAAACCGGTTATTCGGATCATTTACCCGTAGTCAGTTCCGTGTATTGGGCCAAAGATTAGCCTTCTTCTAAATCAACCACCATCATCGCATGGTCGCTAGCCGTCACCATGTTTGCTGCGTTTTGATCAACTGACGAAAACTCGTCTGAATGAATGAGGAAACCGCCAACGGTTTGCAATCGCGAGGTGTCTACCGTGACGTAGTCAAGTCGTCCCGGCCAAAACGATTCACGTGGCGAAATGGCTCGCCAGGTCACCGCCGAACCATCGACGGGCGAACGGAGCATGATGTCCTGCAAGCCACCCTGGTTGAGAATGTCCAGTGGTTTTCGCGAGCCAACCAAGTTGTAGTCGCCAAGCAGCACGACTCCTGCGTCCTTTGCCTGCTCGCCAAATTCACCGGTTCGTATTCTGGCTATTTGAGCAAGCACATGCTCAGCCTCATAAACTCGAAGCCGATCCTCTTTACTGCCACTCGATCCACAGCAATCGAAGTGGATTGATATCACCACAATTCGCTCGCCGTTCGGAAATTGAATGAGTGCTGCGGCACCGCGATAGAGCGACAGGGGAATCGGTGTAAGCTCAAATTTGGTTGCAATCCCGCATCCGTTTTGCCAGTGATAACTCGTATCTTGACTAGCGTTGGGGATGACGCCCGGAGCTCCTTGGCGGAATCCGGACTCGTCCCATTCCTCGTTGAAACAATAGACATCCGCGTTTGCAAACACGAACAGTCGACGAATCGATGCCGACCGTTCTGGGTCACAAGTGCCTTGATGCAACGTGTTCATACTGGCAATTCGAATGCATCCCGGTGAGCGTTCGGCGATGAATGGCTCTCGAGTCGTCGCCATCGCTCTCTGGGGCACCGAAATAGAAAGGATACCATCAAGAGAATCGGAACCATCAAAGCCTATCGTTAATTCATCGTTTGGTTCGACGCCTAACCTACCAAGATCGATGCGCATTTCAAAGTCATTCGATGCAAAGGTTGGCAGACAGACAAAATCCAAATCGGCCCACGCTAATGTGGATTCAGAATCCGATCCCGAAAGGGTGGCTGAACGATTGCGGAAATCGATCGTCAATTTCCGAGCTGTTGGCATTTTGACAATCATTCGCAGCGTTCCCTCTTCGGGTCTACCAGATTGCAACCCAACGGGTTCATGAGTTTTCAGCCGAACAAACATCACGCAGCCATTCATCCGTACTGACACAGCAGCCAAATCGATGATCCCTTCCGTATCTCCGGCCGGATCGTTTGCGAGCACGTCTGACGGTTGCCATTCGCTCACTTCACCGTCGAGATAAACGACTTCATTCGTTTGGGCCATCACTATCGCCGGCAGCATCGTTCCGAGTAAACAAGCGATGGAAAATAGAAAAAGGTAACGCATTGAATGAGGTGCCTTGTAGGTTAGCGTCAGGTAACGGTCGAAGGCCATTGATACGGTCTGAACACTCGGTTTCTATTAAGGACGGCTGAATGGACCATGAAGTTTTTCATCCGCGCGTTTGTCACTTCGACAAGATGCGATTCATGAGAGGGGGTGACAAGCGGTCGGCGTAAACGAGTGCTTTGCCTCCGAGGCTGCAAATGACTTCGCTGCGGCGATGTTCGATCGCTGATAACGTTGCTCTGGCTACACGGTCGGGTGTCCAACTTCCAACACTCTTTGATGTCTGGCCCTCTTCGGTATCAATAAGCGAATCAAAAAACTCGCTCTCGGTCGTACTAGGACTCACCAGGGTTACCTGGATCCCATCGGCGGCCAATTCCGCCCTAAGGGAATCACTTAGCCCATGCATCGCAAACTTGCTTGCACAATACTCGCTCTTATCGGGCACGGCGCAGTGACCAAGGACACTACTGATATTGCAGATCACCGAATGATTTCCACGACGCAGCAATGGCACCGTCAAACGAATCAGTTCCGCAGGTGCAAAGAAGTTAACCTCCATGATTCGACGAAGCCGATCGGGAGAGGAATCGGCGAACGGCCCAATCGCTCCGATGCCGGCGTTATTGACGAGCAAATCGACTCGGCCATCATGGATCTCGCTCGCCGCCGATACAATTTTCTCACGAACGGCTGAGTCGGTTATATCACCGACGAGAGGCACGAACTGCGACGTGTTATTCGGATCGCCTGTTTCTTGATGTTGTTTTTCGAGCGTAAGCAATCGATCTTTACGACGCGCCACGCCCACCACATTGCATCCTCGATCGAGCAGTCGCTGGCACAAACATCTCCCAATCCCACTGCTTGCGCCGGTAACAATCGCAACCGCATCCTTTGCTTTCCAACGCATATTCTTAGGCTACTTCGCTGGTTGGATCGAACTCGCTCTCGGTTTCGACGTCGGCTTCCGAATGATCTGCTGAACGCTGGAGAGCATGGTAGGAACCGGGCAACGGACGGATCTCCACTGCGTCGCGATGAACCGGCCCCATCGCACCCGCAGGTATTCGCAGATGGAACGTTGTCGTTTCATCGCCATACTCACGCGACAAAACCTCGCCCTTTGCCTCGAGATAGGACAGCAATTTCCCATCGCCAGGATGCACGTCCACTTCAATGTCGTAAAATTCGCGACCTAGAGCTTCGCCTACCGCCTCTTGTAATTGGACCAATCCCTTTTTACTTATTGCACTTACCGGGATCGCATTTGGATAGCGGTCTAGCACGCGAGTGAGCACGGCGGCACTTTGAATCGCATCGATTTTATTGAGCACCAAAAGCGTGTTCTTCTCTTCAATCCCCAACTCTTTCAAGACGTTGTAGACCGCAGTGATCTGATCAAACACCACCGGACTACTGGCGTCGGCTACGTGCAAGAGCAGGTCCGCTTGGCGAGTTTCTTCAAGGGTCGATTTAAAACTGGCAACCAACGAGTGGGGCAAGTCACGAATGAAACCAACGGTATCGCTCAGCAGGACAACGCCCCACCCGGGCAATTGCCAGCGACGAGTTCGCGTATCGAGCGTTGCAAATAACTTGTCTTTTGCGAAGACGTTGGCTTCGGTCAACGCGTTCATCAGCGTACTTTTCCCGGCGTTCGTATAACCGACCAAGGAAACCGTCGGGGCTTCTTTGCGTGCTGAAACCTGTTGTTCGCGACGTCGCTCGATCTTGCCAAGTTCCTGCTTCAAATCAAAGATTCTTTTTTGAGCCAAGCGGCGGTCAACTTCCAATTGCTTTTCACCTGGACCACGCATCCCAACGCCCATCGCTTGGCGTGACAAGTGAGTCCACATACGTTTTAACCGTGGCATCGAATACTCAAGCTGGGCAAGTTCAATCGCTAAACGCGATTCATAGGTCCGTGCCCCCGCAGCAAAGATGTCCAAAATCACTTCGGTGCGGTCAAGCACCTTCGCTTTGGTAGCCCGTTCGAGGTTGCGAATCTGTGCAGGCGACAAGACGTTGTCAAAGATCACCATATCCGCATCGTGCCGTTCGACCATCAAGCGAAGCTCTTCGACTTTTCCTTTGCCCAAAAAAGTAGAAGATTCAGGGTGAGAGCGTCTTTGAATCAATTCATCGACCACTTCGGTCCCGGCGGTGACCGCCAATCCATGCAGTTCCTCAAGCGGATCCGTCTCGACCGTTTGGTCAGGCAGAATCAGTCGAGCCAAGATGCTTCGCTCCGGCGAATCATCTCGAAGTTGGTGTTGTTCTCGCACGATTAAATAAAGTGCCTCCAAGTGGCATGGTAAGTTAGTCAGTAAACGGACGGTTCTATTGTAGTCAAATTATCGCCTTGGGGTAAGGAAAGGAGCGATCTCCTAGGCAGTAAGTTGAGCCGACGCTTAGGGCGATGGAATACACCATTCCTAGCGATCGAACGTCGATTTGGATCGCAGAAGATGATGATAATGCTGGGCAAAGCGATGTGACTCATCGCGGACGTATTGCAATAAGCGAAGTGCATACGCTGTTTTACTAAGCCGAATCGGTTCCGACTCACCCGGCCGAAAGATTTCTTCATCGCGTTTTGCCAGTGAAATAACGGTAGGTGGCGTGATTTCTTGATCCCGGAATGCCGCCATTGCCGCATTCAACTGCCCTTTCCCACCATCGATCAATAAAATATCAGGAAACGAATCGCCCTCGTCTGACAACCGCCGAAACCGCCGCGAAACGACCTCGTACAGACTACGGAAATCGTCAATCCCATCGACATCTTGAATCCGAAACCGCCGATAGCCAGGCTTGAATGGTAGTCCGTCGATAAACTGAACCAAACTGGCAACCGTCTCGCCGCCACCGAGATGCGCGATATCCATCCCCTCAATCACCCGCGGCAACTTTGACAACCCTAAGACTTTGCGGAGACCCGCGACCCCTTTCTGTGGATCGACATAAAAAACCTCCGGTTGAACGTGCGTGTCGAGTTCCCCACGATCTTCTAATTTCTCAAGCATCTTGATCTCGTCGCGCAATACCGCCGCCCGTTCGAAATCAAGCGATTTACTGGCGGCCATCATTTCATCCTGCATCTCCTTGAGCAGCCGTTTCTTACCTCCCTCCAAGAACGTTTGCAATCGCCGAATGTCACGGCGATAGTCTTCTTTACTAATACGGAAATTGCAGGGCGCCGTACACTGGTTGATGCTAGCCAATAAGCAGGGACGAAACCATTTCCAACGTTCATCCGATTCACTGATATCAAGCGTACAAGTGCGAAATTTAAAGATCCGCTGCAATACCTGGATCGCTCCTCGTAGCGAACCAGCACTCGGAAACGGACCGTATAACTTGACCCCTTTGTCGCGTGGTTCACGTGTGACCTCGACACGAGGAAATTCCTCGCGAGTCGTAATCATCAGATAGGGGAAGGTTTTATCGTCTTTCAGATCCTTATTGTGCTTCGGTTGGATGTCTTTGATTAACCGCGATTCCATCAGCAAAGCATCGACTTCGGTATCGCACTCGACAAATTCGATGTCCGCAATTTCGCCGATCCAAGACGATGTCCGCGGATCCTCGGCGGCAGTTTTTAGAAAGTAGCTGCCCGCACGACTGCGAAGATTCTTCGCTTTCCCCACATAGATTACCCGCTGAGCATCATCTTTCATCAGATAGACACCTGGTACTTGTGGAAACGTTTTTACCTTCACCGCGGCATGGGCAAACCCCAATTGCGTGGCTCCGCCTTGGGCGTTCGTGCCTTCGTCGTCAGGTTGGTCCAAATCGGTCATCGTTAGCTTGTTAGCCTTTTTGGCTCAGCAAAATCCGAGAGCCATCTTATTTAGATAAAAGTCATTTCACTGGGTAGTCGCTAGTTGTCACCGAAAATTGTAGCGAGAGGATCAAGGCAATCCCATTCGAGAAACAAATACAGACATTTGAATCAATCGCCAAGGGCCTTCGGAGCAATTATACTATTTTGCGTCAGGCATCACCTTGTTCGTTGTCCGCTCGCCTTGTTTGAATTAAGCTATTGGATAACCTCGACGCCTTTCCACCTTCCCACCCTTCTTTTGACGATGCCCCATGAGATCGACACGTACCCTTCTAGCTGCCGCTGCTTTGTTATTGATTCCCAATCCAGGAAGCCCTCGCTTGTTCGCCCAAGAAAACGCGACCAAAGCGGTTCCGGCGGCCGAAGCGGGATCAACCACAAACGATGCTCCAAGTATAGACAAAGCTGCTGAGGACACGGCTAAAGTTGAGGATGAGGCAGGAGCCGATGAGGCAGGATCCGATGAGGCAGCACAGTATGGACCAAGCTTCCCTCTGATGGGTGAATTCGCTGGCAAGATTCATCCCAAGGGCGAAAAGGCACAACAAATTGGGCTGCAAATACGAGTATTTGGAGACAACAGCCTTGAGGCGATCCAGTACACCGGTGGGCTGCCGGGACAACCGGCACAACAAGGCAAACCCGTTCAATTGGTCGGACTCCGAAGTGACGGGTTTGTCACTCTATCGGGAGGCCCGTTTGTGATCATCGCCGAAAAGGATGGTTGCATCGTTCTTGATCGAAAGGGAGCTCGAATCGGCAATCTGGCTCGAGTGAATCGGCAAAGCCCGACGCTGGGTGCCGCACCGCCCAAAGATGCAATCGTGCTTTTCGATGGAACTTCAACGGACCAGTTTACCGCTGCGAAGATGACGGAGGATGGACTCTTGAAGCAAGGGGCAACCATCAAGCCGATGCTTCAGGATTTCAATCTACACCTCGAATTTCGCTTGCCCTATATGCCTAAGGAGAATGGTCAGAGGCGTGGTAATAGCGGCATTTACCTCCAAAGTCGGTATGAATGCCAGATACTCGATTCCTTTGCCACACCCTCTGTCTTTGACGGTTTGGGTGCAATTTACCGGTTCCGAAAACCGGACATCAACATGTGCCTGCCACCCTTGGTTTGGCAGACCTATGACATCCAGTTTACCGCTCCGCGTTGGGCGGCCGACGGTTCGAAACTACGAGGCGCCCGAATTACCAGCTGGGTCAATGGGGTGAAAGTGCAAGACGACGTTGAATTGCCCCAGCAAACCGGACATGGCAAAGAGGAATCACCGACGTTGCTTCCAACCCTTCTCCAAGACCACAACAACGAGGTGCTATTTCGCAATGTCTGGGCCGTCGACCGTGGAATTGCCAGTGAGCCTTTCCCAGCCGAGGGGCTGTAAGATCGCTCAACGTTCCGAGCAGCATCCACCGATTGACTTTGCTCAACTTTCACCTTCCGTACGAAAACACTCTCCACTCGGAGAGCGGAGCGACAATCGACGGCTTAGAAAACCCGTCGCGACGGAACTCATCACGAGCAAACAGAACCCGCCGAAGCCTGCCAGACCTAAGAATCCCAAACGGTTTCGCAGCTGCACTCGCTTCCACAACTCGCGAATTTCGTCGCGAGCCTCTTTATCAAAAACGAGCTCCGCTGCATGCTCGTGCAGCACCATGTCGCCTTTGGTAACTTCGCCCTCGTAGGTTCGCTGAACCAACCAGTGGTCAATCCAATCGTCATCAAGCAAATCCGATTTGATACCTCGGCCTCGTGGAACAAAACTCTTGATCGTGTTGAGCACAGCCGCTCGCTTCATCAACTGCAGCCCTGCCGCACTCTCTTCACGCGTTTCCGACGGCAATGAGGTGACAACCACCGTGTAATCCTCCTCGGCGGTTGGATTTTCGTCATCGGCAAGACGATCGATCCAATCGGGTCGGTCACTCGGGTAGACCGTTTGGTCGAGGGGAACGACAGACAACTCGGTCGACTTGGCCTGCGTTTCAGCGACCTCTACTTCTACGGCTTCTACTTTTGCGACCTCTACTTCTACGGCTTCTACTTTTGTGGCTTCTACTTTTGTGGATTCTACGTCTGCGGATTCCACGTCTGCGACCTCTACTTCTGCGGCTTCAGTGGACACTTCAGTGGCGTGAACGGTCATCGATGCCGTGGACAGGACAAACATCGCTGCGGCGGCGGTGGCCAATGAAGTTTTCCGCAGGATTGTTTTCGGACGTGGATTCAACCATGGCGAGGACATTTGCACGGCGATTGCGATGCCACCGGCGATTAGCATCCCAGCGGGTTGAGGAATCGGCAAGATTTGATGAACGGCCCATTCGCTCACCACGGCCACCGCAACGCTCCACAAACTAAGTCGTCGACGACGTAGCGGGTCCACCGGTTTCCACCAGCGAAGGGCAGCAAACAACAGGGCAAAGTGAGTCATCAAAGCCGAGGCGCGTGGGATTTTGTTGCCTAGATAAAGAGCTTGCGGAAGTGTGGTCGAGTCGATCTCTCGGGTTAAACCGTAGTCAAGTGGAAGCATTAAGAACTGTGTGACAGCGTAGGCGAACGCTCCGACAAACACACCGACTCCTGCCAGCACCAATCGCCGCGGCAAACTTTCACCTTCGTCTCGTTCCCAATACTTGCCCAGCCAGAGCATTGCCAATGAAGACACCAACACGATCATCGCCATGGCGGCATAAGGAGCAACCGCAGCCGCATCAGTCGGCCCGCTGCCAAGCCCGATCACCCCCGCAACCACAGCTAGGACAAACGTCGTCAAGCAAGCGGTCATCCAAGAAGTACTCAGTTCGGCGACTCGATGAATCCTCGGTTTGGCACACAACTCCTTTCGGCATTGACTTCGCCACTCGGACTTGCTGAGCGGACGCGTCGTCGCAGGAATTCGGCCAGACGACTGGGCGCAGGCCGCATTTGATTGCAACGACGATGCTCCTGCATAACGGGGCTGCTGATTCACCTGCGGTACCATTTGACGAACCACATAGTAGGGCACGTACACGATCGCGGCCAACATCAATAGCGGCCACAGACCGGCTGTCATCGTGACCAACACGATACCCAAGACCAAAAAGAACTTGGCACCAGGCGATTGATCGAGCGAACGCCACCATCGCTGCAAATCCGAAGTACTCTCGTGAGCCCTGCTCGGTGGGTGATTCGCAAGCGGAGAAGGATAGGAACGCGGGTTTGAGTTCGCCGATGATAACGAAGCCATGATCGGTTCTTCGTACGGTGAATTTGCCGAGTCGGCAGGCGGCTCATCTACTCGCGAGCCTGGCAAACCCGGACTGCCAGACAATACCGGGTTATCTGGTCGGCTCATGCCGAGAGCATCGGTTAAATCCACCGTGCTGCGAAAACGTTTTTGAGGGTCTTTCTCCAGACACTTGGCAATCACCGACCGATAGGGCTCGCCGACCAACGTCAAATTGGGTTCTGCCGTCATGTGCTTGATGATGATTTCATGACTGCTTTCCCCATCAAACGGGACCATGCCAGTCAGCACTTCGTAGAGCATGATGCCGAGAGCATAGATATCGATTTCACGGCCGTATTCACCACGCCCGATCTCGGGTGCCATGTAGTGAAACGTACCAACGCTTTCGGTATGCCCGGCACGATGCGAGGACGAGATAAACTTGCTTAGCCCATAATCGCCAACCTTGACGATCCCCAGATCATCGAAAACGTTCCCAGGCTTCAAGTCGCGGTGAACCAAACCAGCGGCATGCAAGTGATGAACCCCAGCAGCAATCGCAGCAAACCAACGTCTCGCTTCACTTTCAGTCAAGCCGGTCGGCGATTCATCGAGCACTTGCCGCAAATTTTTGCCCGCGACGTACTCCATCACAACCCAGGACTCCTCATTTGCATCACGACAGATGTCAAACAGAGAAACCAGGTTGGGATGTTTTAGGTTCAGGCAATGAGACACGCCACGCAGCTCAACGTCCAGATTTCGCTGGATCCGTTTTAATGCGACCTCTTTGCCCGCTTCGCTGATCGCGAAATAGACTTCACCAAACCCGCCAATCCCGATCCCACGACGAATCGTGTATCGAGGCAATGGAGTCGATCCGGGGGAATACGTGAAGGTCATAGCATTGGAAGCAGGTGTCGAGGGAGCCGTCTTTTGTAGTTTACTAAGAATTGCAGTCATTGTTTCTTGTTAACCCCTTGAAAAATCATTTTCGTCGTGCCCTGTTCTTCGTCTTCGCCTGACACCAGTGTTTGAATTACCGATACTAACTATCGTATCAGGCTCGAAGCATTCAATTTCGGGGCGCAATCGTCGACGTTTCTCGGTAAATGACATCAACCATCGCTGCCAAACGTCTGAAAGGCTGCATTGTCGTACTCGCACTCAGTCTCCGGTGGTACTCGCTCCGGTGGTATCGCTCCGGTGGTACTCGCTCCGGTGGTACTCGTACTCGAAGGGTCTTAGGCATCCGGGTCTTGGGCATCCGAGCAGGAGTACGAGTACCATTTTTCCTACAGGACGAGCACGATTTTTCTACGAAACTTGGTGTCGATTAGCGAGAGTTGTCCAAAAGTCAAGCATTTTCGAGTGTCATGCCGACCTCCGCCAACTCCGTCCGCTCGCCAATCAACAATTTTACGAATTCTTTGTCCCCCACCGCCTTGGCGAACCAACCTTCGCTGCGATGAACCAACAGCACTTTTCCGGTCAGCATGGTTCCTCGGGCGTGACAATCCGCCGCTGGGCCAATCAAAATCGTTTGATCGGCCAAAATGACTCCATCCACATGATCCGCAAAACGATGGGGTGGTTCGAGCATCAATACCGCTGTCGGGCTTAACGGATTCGGCTGAACGAGCCTTAGTTTCGCAGACCCGGCGACGGGTATCACTTTGCCGAACTCAATCAGTGCCGGTTTCTCTTCATTATTGGTTTGGTTCGGCGTCCAAACATAGTGGTCTTCCTGGCGAGAAATCATCCCCGCGTTTCGCGGCCAATCCGCTTGGATCATGATATCACTGTGGTTTGCCGAAGCGATGCCACCGAGTGACCAACGATCGCCTGTGAGCAGCAAGAAACCGCCACAGCCATCGACCCAAAGCCTCCACCGACCTGTATCGGAGAGAGGCTTTTTTGGCTGCGATCGTGGGTTAGGAAATGGGGTCACAACGAACGTCCTAATCAAGTTGGATGGAAACCAACGAATCGGCGGTTTTGTCTTGATCGAAATAGCTGGCGATTTCGTCGAGCAGGTTCTCGTCGGTCGGTTCATCCAGATCGATTTCGCCAAAGTACTCGGCATCCACACTCATCGTTTCTTCGGCCACTTCCATTCGTGTCGCAATCTCGTCAAGCAATTGGCGAGTCCGCGACAGATGGCTGTCGTCGAGTGACATTTCGTTGCTCGTCTGAGCCACGCGAAGGGCTCCCAAGCGAGCTTGCAGGTTTTCGACTTCCACCTCCAATTGTTGGCGTGCATTGATCATTGCATCCATTCGCTCGTGAGCCGCTTCGAGGGTCGCTTTGCGGGCTGTGAGCATCTGATTGAGTTTGTCGGCGGTCGCTTTGCGAGTCTTGAACCGCTTGAAACGGTTGCCCAGATCGGTTTTGACCTGAGTCGACGTGTAGGTCCGACCTGCGTAAGTATAGACAGTGCTATCATTTCGCAAGTCATCGGAAAGCCGCTCGATATCGGACTGGGTTTTTGCCAACCGTTGTTCCGAATCATTGAACTGTTTTTCCAGACGAGCGACCTGCACTTTTTCAAGTGCAATACGCTGGGCGTTCGACTCGATCTCGGGCTTCAGGTCGGCAATCATTTGACGTGCCCGCTTCAGTTCCCACTCCAGTGGCATTGAATCGGAAGCAGACGATTTTAGCCAGCCCATGCCGCAGCGAGCGTAGCTATAGAGCGGCGTAAAAACGGCCATCGACGATAGCAGTGCGGCGGCACCACCGGCAAGTACTAGTTTTTTCAACATTTGAAATCCCCTATACGGAAGGTTTGGATACGTATTTTCGTTACGTTTTTGGCACGGACTTGATGCCTCACAACCACTTATTCGCAACGAAACGGGGGTTCTTGGCAGAATCGGAACATTTTTATTTATGTTCGCTTGCTTAAGGATGCTTGTCAGTGGTCAAAATGACTATCGGAATCACGATTTGGCGGTTATTCTAGGGAATAACAGGACAGCCTATTTTATCAATGGAACTTTTTCAGCATGAGTAGTTTGAACGATCTCGTCGAAAAGAGTGTCGATGGACACCTCGCCGACACGGATCGTTTATTCACTGCCATGTATGAAGACCTCCGCCGGTTGGCGGGAAAGTTCCTGCAACACGAGCCGATTCGCGATCGGCTCAGTTCCTCTTCGCTGGTCCATCAAGCGTACATGCGGATGATCGACCAAACGCGAATCGATTGGCAAGGCAAGACACATTTTTTCGCCATCGGCGCGACAGTGATGCGTCGTATCTTGGTCGATCATGCCCGCAAGGTTCGTTCCCAGAAACGTGGCGGCGGATGGGACCGGCGAATGCTAACCGATGATGTGACGTTCGAGCTGAGTAAGGATGAAGATGTCGTCGCCTTGGACGATCTACTCAATACGCTAGCGAATTTAAGTTCGCGTCAAGCTCGTATCGTTGAACTACGTTTTTTTGGCGGCATGACGATGCGAGAAATCTCGGCCGAAATGAACCTTGGGCTACGGACAATTGAAAAGGATTGGGCGATGGCTCGTGCCTGGATGCGGCGTGAACTTCGGCGTGAATCGGAGGAATCCTCAACACCGAAAGCTAGCCGCCCCGATGCGCCACAGGGCGAGTCGGATTGATGGATGCGAAGCGGTATGATCGCATTCGGGATCTCTTTCTTGCCGCCGACGAGTTGCCACCCGAAGACCAACGAGCTTTCGTCGAAGCCGAAGCCAACGGCGATGCCGAGCTGGTTCAAGAGGTGATGTCTCTATTGGGAGAGCACGATCCTGATTCCGCACGAGCCGAAGGTGAAAACGCGATGCCGGTCACTTCGCCGATCGACATCCCCACTTCTGCGCCGATGGCCCGATCAACGCAGTCACCTCCTGCAAAACAGTCACCTCCTGCAAAACAGGGGTCTGACGACGACACCAAGCGAGGGGATGACGACCAACGGAGCGAGGTTCCTCAAAAGGCGGATCCTCGTCCTGCTCGCAAAACGGTTTCGCCATCGGAAATCACACAGCATGGTGGTGCCCTGCGGACCCATGCGTCTCCTCGCGATCTCGAAACCGATCGATCGCATCACCGAAGTTCCCCCAGTGATATTCTGTTTGCAAAAAAGTCTCGTCGGACTCAGCGGGTCAATTCGGGATGGTTATTCCTAGCTGCCGTTTTACCGACGGCGATCGTGGGTGTATGGACTTACCGAAGCGTCGAGCAAAGTGTTCGCATCGCTCTGCATAACGAATTGACGGGCGTTGCCGATAGCGTTTCGTTAGCAGCCGGTCGGTTCATGGACGACAAAGCTCAGCTCGTCCAATCATGGTCTCGTCAAACGCAAATTCGCAATTCAATTCTTGAACTGGTCGAATTTGCTGAAACGAAACCATCGATCGATGAACTGCAAGCCGCCCCCCAATCCGATCGAATCAAAGTTGAACTGCAGACTTTGTCAGCGAATAAGTCGGTTCATTTCATCGTTTGGAACCCGGCCTTTACCACGATCGCTACTTGGCATGAAGATCGATCGAACGTTGGGCGACCTGTTTTACCGCAAGACGCTTCGGACGTTGCCAAAGCGCTGCGGGGTGAAATTGTCATGTTCGGCCCCAAGCGAATGGATAACATGACCGATAGCTATTTACCAAAGATCGATCGTCCCGTCATGGCCTGCATCGTACCGATTTTCGATGATCAACGCGAAGTCGTCGCCGCCATGTTGGTCTCCGGCATCGGTTTCTACGACCAATTCAATCAATTGATCCTCGATGCATCGAATCGAAACGGACTCGATGCCTATGCCGTCAACGCGGATGGCATGATGGTCAGTGAAAGCCGCAACGCAACATCGTTAGCCAGTCGCGGATTACTGGACTTTGCGGCGGAGGAGATTGCGGATCGACTGCGTGTTACCGACCCGGGCTTTAAGCTCGACCAAGACAACGTAGCCCGAGTCCATCGCCGCGCGATGCCGCTTACCGAATCGGTTGCCTCGGCAACGTTAGCGGAATCCAACGTTCGTCTCGATCCTTATAACAACTATGCTGGCGAATCAGTGGTCGGAGGATGGCGATGGAATTCCGATTGGAAGTTCGCGGTGATCGTGGAAAAGGGAGTCAGGGAAGCATTCGCTCCGGCGCGGATCGTTTGGTCCAGCTTTCTGCTGCTTGGAAGCCTGCTTAGCGTCACCGCCTTTCTAGCGGCCAATCGTCTTGCCCGCAGATCGATGATCGACCAAGTCGCCGTCCATCCGCTCAGCCGCTATGAGATCGTTTCCGAGTTGGGAAGTGGCGGAATGGGAATCGTTTACCGCGCAAGACATCGGCAACTTGGTCGTGATACGGCCTTGAAGATTTTGCGTGGCGATCGACAAAACAAAGAAGATCGATTGCGTTTTGACCGCGAAGCAAAATTGGCTGCGTCACTGAGTAATCCACACAGCGTGATGATTTACGACTATGGACGCAGTGAAGAGGGCGAAGCCTACTGCGTCATGGAATACTTAAATGGCCTCTCGCTCGGCGAAGTGGTCGCCCGCAGTCGTTGGCAACCCGTTGGACGCGTTCTGTACGTGATTCGGCAAATCTGCGAAGCATTGATTGAAGCCCACAGTTTGGATTTGGTTCACCGCGACATCAAACCACAAAACATCATGTTGTCGTTCGATGCCTCGGTCGGTGATTGGGCCGTCGTCTTCGATTATGGTTTGGCCAAACCACTCAGCCCCGATAGCAGTACGTATCAAACGAGCGAAGTCGTCTGGGCGGGAACGCCGATGTATATGGCTCCCGAACGTTTTCGGTCACCCACCAATATGGATCCTCGATCCGACGTCTATTCAATTGGCTGCGTTGCCTACTATCTATTGGCAGGCCGACCGCCGTTTGCTGAATGTGATCCCGAATCTTTGTTCGCACTGATTCTCAGTGAAACGCCGATCGGCATCGGCATCCATCGTGGCGAAGAAGTCCCCGAGTCAATCCGAAAATTGGTTGCTCGCTGCATGGCGAAAAACGTAGACGATCGTTACCAAAGTGTTGCCGAGTTAGCCCGAGCGATCGATTTGATTCGTGACGATTTCCCCTGGAAGATCGATGATGCCGCCGCATGGTGGAAACAATATGGCGATTGAACGACAAACGAGTGATGATGTTATCGATCTCGTTGTCACGCAATGTGGAACGGATCAGGCTTCGCCAGCGAAACTTGTTTGACATCCGAGCCCCCGAACGAAAATCCACCGCACGCACAAAGTTTTCCGAGGCGTCCCAAAATCCGAGGTACTGTCCCTTAGTCCACTCCTCCACTCCTCCACTCGCTGTTCGGATCTATCTGTGTTTCTCTGCTCGTGCCTCTAGGCATTCCCGTGTTTTGAACTGCTCTTTTCAACACCCTTTGTAATCGAAGCGAGACAACACGTGGCACAGCAAGGAAAACACGTACAACCAGCGTGACCGGAGGATGTTTTTTCGCGTCATCTCTTTCAGCAACCTCTTTCCTTCAAAATACTGAACTAGACTTGGAATGGTTCCCCCTACCGATTGGGTGCCGTTAGAACCACTCTAGGAATATCGACTCTAGGAACATCGTCTCTAGGAACATCGTCTCTAGAAACATCGAAAGAATCGATCATGTTGAAGGTAAACGCAATGAACCGATCCTCAAGTTACGCCGATGACCCACGACGCTCACGCGGCAGTTTTTCTGTTCTGCTAGGTTTCATTCTGCTTATTTGTGGCTTTGTGTTTGTTGCAACAGGAGTCGTTTCAACGGCGCACAGGGCGTTGGTCATGAAGGCCGTGCCGACCCAAATTAGCTACCAACAACTCGCCCGAGACGGATTGGGCGACAACGCTTTCGTTTCACTTCAAAATGTCGATTTCGATCGAAATGAATCGCCCAGCCAAATGGAATCGATTCAAGCAGGTTTAAGCAAGTTGGCGGAAAAGGCCAACGAGAATGCTGGTAGTGTTGATGCACAATCGGTCGATCTCAAGGCGCGAATCGAAGCGATCAAGCAACAAATGCTCGATCCCGCCACCCGAGCCGAGTTTGCTCGGCTTGTTGCCGATTCCTTTACAAGCATTCGCCTCTATCCCCAAGGTCATATTTCAAACTCGACTCAGCTAGGTGTTTCTCTGGCTCGTTCAGGCAAAGCGATCGAATTGGCATCCGAACAAATCGATCATACGGGCGAGATTCGCGGTTACATCTCGCTCGACAAAAGTGAACGGACTCGCCGCACAATCGAGCGCATTAGCGATCAAGTGAACCGATCCGATAACGATGCCTTTGACTCGTCCGCATGGTTAGAGATCGCACAAGAAATCGGTAACGCCGACGCATCCGAAACACCGATCTACTTAATCGATCCAATGGATGTTCCGCCGAACCGAACCGAGAGCTTCGCAAAGATGGCAGCCGCAGGTTTGGCAATTGTATTGGGATGGTTGTTGTGCGGTAGCGGAACCGCTTCTTGGTTTATGTGGATTTTTTCCCCCATCCCCGCGATCGTTGGCATGGTAGGATTCCCCCTTCGCCGCGGTCGAGGCGGACGTGTGACGAGAACCATCTACCTGCTGATCGGTATCTTTTTGTCTGCCGTCGGTGCTTACTTCATGGTGCGATCGGGCCGCTTCGGTTTTACGGGTGGCAGTTCACTCGAACAAGGCTTGGGATTCATGATTGCCACAACTGGCCTAGCGGCCATCCTTGCCACGATTCTCCATCGCCGCGCCCAATTGCCTCTTCAAGATTTCTTGCCGCCGCCCCCAGTCCCGAGCCAACAATCGAACGATCCGATCCTCCGCTACCAGAGTACGAATGGGCAAACGGCGAGTGGCCCGCAGCAAGAAAAACGCGAAACGCTGAAGTATGCGAAAATGAAACGGGCCGATGAAGTGCAGTATTACACGGACCCTCGTTTTATCGCGGCAACCGACGATGCGTGCCGCAGTGCTACCATCGACGTCGTCGAACGCCTGGCGACGATTGGCTTTTCGAATCCGACCTTCATCCGCTCTGCCGATGATTACAACAGCGGCACCATCGCACTACAGTTCGGTGGCGAACACAAGGTACTTGCCGAGATCAGCGACAATGGTAAACGCCCGATGGTACGCTTTATCAGCGCCTTGTTCGATGGTCTCGCTGTTATCACGGTTTCAAAAAACATCTGCGCAGCGTCCCCACTACAGGTCGGCGAAAATGGTGCTTACCAATCCATCAATGGCGAACCGATCGAAGACTTGTTGACGGCTCATTTGGAACAAACGATTCGTTTGGCCGAACGGCGTGATTCGCAATTGGTCACATTCGACCACGAAGAAAAGCTAGAGATTTGTCTCTATGCTCGCCGAGTATTCACCGACCTGCAAAGAGAATTTGGAAACGGCAAGTTGGAGGTTCCCTCCGCCTCCTACGAGCGTTTCCATTTCCCACCTCAACCCGTTCAAGAGTTGTCTGCAACGTTCTCGATCGATTGATCAAGTTGACGCCGTAACGCTTCCATTTGGTCGTGACTAAGACTTTGGCCCACGAGTGACGCGAGATGCAACAACGCGATCACGATGAAACTGACTGGGATCAAGACAAGAGCCCAAGGCGTTTGTTCCATAAACCATTGGCAATACCCCAGCACACCTCCGCCGAAGATCAAGCATGCCATAAAGAAATAGATGAACATAAAGAAAGTCCATATTTCTGGTCGGGGCGAAAAGCGTCCGTAGAGCTGCGATCCCTGCTCGGTGTCACTCAGGGTGACGGACAAATGTGGCGACCAAAAACGTTTCTCTTTCGGATCAACGGAGAACTCCGCACAATGGCCTGCAGCCTTGGCAAACCGTAAAGAGTCCGACGAACGGATCCGCTCGCGAATCGTTCGAATCACCGCTTCGGCTCCGATCGGCAACTCCAACGTAAACACAGGCTGCATCTTCAGTGTTTTCAAATTATGCCCTTAGGTAGTGGACCTTGTTAAAGATCCGAGTGCGAGAGGATCTTTAACAAGATCCACTATGGGAAATTGTGCGAGAAGATCTTTAACAAGATCCACTATGGGAAATTGTGCGAGAGGATCTTTAACAAGATCCACTACGGGAAATTGAATAATTCCTGTCACTTAGCTCGTTTGTTCAATCACCCAATCACGGTAGCCTTCGGTAGCTTCGACAATCGGGATCATCACGATCTGTGGTTCATCGTACGGGTGCTCCTTTTGCAATCGATCGCGCAGTTTAGGCCATGTAGCAAGCGAAGTCTTGATCGATAAACGAAATTCTTCACCCTGTTCGACTTTGCCTGCCCAGCGATAGTGGCTTATCAAGGGTCCATCAATTTGGACACATGCAGCCAGCGACTGACTGATAAGATCCTTCGCCAATCGTTCGGCGTCGGCACTGTTCCCTACCGTTGAAAGGACCAAAACGATTGACGGGTTTGTCGATTCTTTCATTTTTTTGGGCCACTGTGCAAAAGCCCGACGGACGGTGACAGAGCGGCATGCGTGGCAGATTGATGATCGATGTTGAGAAGGTTAGCGTGATTGAAAATGATTGTTAAAATTTGGGCTTTGCGAGAAAAACTCGATTGGGTTGTCGTAGACAATTTTTCGAATGAGCGTTTCACTATGGCCGCGGCGGCGCATTTCGAAAATCAAATCGGGAACCGCTGTCGGTTTGCTCGGCCCCCAATCGCCCGCGGAATTGGCCATCAATCGCTCGGGCCCGTACATTTCGATCATGTCGACAGCCCGCTCGGGCGTACATTTCGAAACAGGGTACAAAGTCATCCCCGCCCAAAAACCACGATCGAGCACTTCGCCGATCGTGTGTTCTTCGACATGATCGACGAGCACTCGGTCGCGGTTGATCCGAGAATCGTCGGACAACATGTCCAAAATCATCCGCGTCCCTTGGTACTTGTCCGCCAAATGGGGCGTATGAATCAGAATCGATTGTTCATACTTGATGGCTAGTTCGAGATGTTCGAGAAAGGTGATCGATTCGTTTTTCGTGTTCTTGTTCAAACCGATTTCCCCGATCCCCAGAACGTTGGGATGATCTAAGAATTCAGGGATCATCGCAATCACTTCTCGCGAGAGCGCTACGTTCTCCGCTTCCTTGGCGTTGATGCAGAGCCAACAAAAAAGTTGGATTCCATAGTTTGCGGCCCGCTTCGGTTCGACCTCCGTCAATTGCCGAAAGTAGTCACGAAATCCATCGACGCTGCCACGATCATAGCCCGCCCAAAAGGCGGGCTCACTGACAGCGACGCAGCCCATCCGCGAAAGCGTCTCATAGTCGTCGGTAATCCGCGACACCATGTGGATGTGGGGGTCAATGTAATCCATTTTTTTGTCACTTGTCTTTGGATGGTCGCACTGTGCTCCGAGCGGATAGCGTGCGACGGGGGGAGGATTGAAAGTTAGGGTGTGCTAATCGGTGGGCGCGATCCGCTCGGAGAGCCGTGCGACATCAGTCATCGATTGCCATGTCGGACCGCCAATTGGGACGGTAACGACGCGAGAACAATAATTGAATGTTCTCGGCTCGATCGGACCGCTCGCTTAACAATAGGCGAATTGCATGGTCGACCCTTTCTCGCTGCTCAAGGGCAGCCTCATCGAGCGGGGCGTTGGCTTCCACCGCGCGGTCGACCCGATCGAGCGTTGCAGAGATCTCGAGCAGTTTGGCTCGCACACTTAAAAAGGATTCGTCGAATACGACGCTACCAGATCGCTGATTCATCGGGATGACTCAACTGATAAAGGAGGGATTCTTAAAACGCTTAGGGAGTCAAAACGTCATCCCTTTGAGTATAGCAAGAATGACGGACCTAAACCAACCTTCCGTCTTCTAATTCGCGACGTTTCTTCATCGCTGCCGCCAACGCATCGCTATGAGTCACCGTGATCAGAATCACCCCAAAGTCGGAGGGCAGCGTTAAGAGTAGCTCCGTCACCGAATCGGCCGTACGTCGATCGAGATTGCCAGTCGGTTCATCGGCTAAGATCAAAGCGGGTTGCATTAACAAGGCACGTGCGATCGCGACTCGCTCTCGTTCACCACCCGATAACTCACTTGGAAGATGCCCACGCCGATCCGCCAAAGAGACCGCATCGAGCAAGCTTTCACAGCGTTCCCTTTGCTCCGCACTCGGCTGACCGATCGCGAGTGCGGCGACGAGCACGTTCTCGGTGACGGTTAGTTGCGGCAACAGATGATGGTCTTGAAAAATAAACCCGATCTTTTGATTGCGGAATGCCGCCAAATCTTTGTCGTTTAGCTGGAATGGATCTTGACCGTCGATGGTGATGGTGCCGTCATCGGGATGATCGAGTGTGCCGAGGATTTGCAACAGCGTGCTTTTCCCGCTGCCACTCGGCCCGACGATCGCCAGTGAATCGCCGGCCGACAGCTCCAAGCCGATATCGTGGAGTACCTGTAGCGGCCCCGTTGCCGTTGGATAAGACTTCGATAAATGCTCGACGAGAAGCGAATGAGGCGATTCCATGATCCTACGCACTACCTTGCGGATTAAAATAGCTTGGCTCGTTGCCCGGCTTCCATTTGATGTTGCATCCGATCGAAGGCGTTTGGGCTTCGGGAACCGTTTCGCCTGCTAACACAGTATCGATCGCAGCTCTTAAATCCTTACCCGTGACTGGAATACCCGAATCAGGTCGGCTGCTGTCGAGCTGGCCTCGGTAAACCAGTTTGTGATCGCCATCGAATAGATAGAAGTCGGGTGTACAGGCAGCATGGTACGCTGCGGCAACGGTTTGATCCTCATCGAAAAGATAGGCAAAGGGATATCCCCGCATCGCTTTTTCTTTCCGCATCGCCTCGGGTGAGTCATCAGGATACTTTTCCGCATCGTTACTGTTGATTGCAACAACGGAAACCCCTTTTGCCATGTAGTCATTGCTAAGTCGCGTTAACTCTTCGGCAACATGTTTGACGAACGGACAATGATTGCACATGAAGATGACGAGTAACGCTTTTGAATCCGTGAAATCCGAAAGCGATACGGTTGAACCTTCACATTCGGGTAACTGAAAACTTGGCGCTGTCGTGCCCAAGGGTAACATCGTGCTTGCTGTTCGTACCATCGAAAAACCTGTTTGTTGGTGAGCATCCGCCGATGCATTCATCGTCGGAGGCCAGTAGCTGAAATGCCTCAAGCGTTTTGTCGACGCTAAAGAGCCGAAAGTCTTGGCGACTTCCAGTACCGTAAAATTGACAAATCGCTTAGCGAAGCCGGTTGAGCAGTCGTCCGGGGCTTCCCATTGCGTGATAGCCGCCATCGACGTGGAGGATTTCTCCGGAGATCCCGTTGCTCATATCGCTCAACAAAAACGCTCCGGTGCGGCCAACCTCTTCATGCGAAACGTTCTTACCAAGCGGCGCGACCTCCTTGTAGAGTTCCAACATGCCATCCACTCCTGCCGCTCGTCCCGCCAGTGTTCGGATCGGACCTGCGGACAACGCATTGACTCGGACATCTTGGGGGCCCAACTCATATGCCAAGTAACGGACGGATGCTTCAAGAGCTGCCTTACAAACTCCCATCACGTTATAGCCTGGCACACACTTTTCGCCACCGAAAAAGGTCATCGTGGCAACAGCCGCCCCAGGATTCAAAATCGGTCTGGCGGCATTCACGCAAGCCAAGAACGTGTAGACGCTGACATCCATTGCCAATTTGAAACCCGCTCGGCTCGTTTCGACCGTATCGCGAGCCAAATCGTCTCGATCAGCGAAGGCAATCGAATGCAGCAGAAAGTCGATTTTTCCAAATTCTTTCGCCGTATACTCAAATACGCTGCGGATATCTTCATCCTTCTGCGCATCCATCGGTATCAGGAATTTTGCGTTTTCGTATTGATCGGTCAATTGTGCCACTCGTCGGCGACTTCGTTGCCGCTCGTCATCGGGACGGTCGGGTAGGTGGGTGAAACCACACTCCCCCCCCATTTCCATGATTTGCTTTGCGATAGCCCAAGCGATCGAGTGATCATTGGCAACGCCTAAGATAAGACCTTTTTTACCTTCAAATTGCATTATTTCTTTTCCTGAGAAGCTATTCGTCAACCTATCCGGTAAGGGATAGCTGGGTAAAGGATACCCGTAACGGCCATGTTCGTCTATTTGCCTAAAATAGGCCTCATCGGTTAGCGCTTGGCAAGAGCGTTATTAATAACTTTGACGGTCCTGATGATTTTGCCCAAAACCACGGACCCAACTCGACAACATGAACAAAAATGCATTATACCTATCAAGCCGAAGTCAAATTCAAGTGAACCCCGTCATGCAATCTGCTATCGACCCAAGAGCACATCACGTAAAAATGCCGAATGACGAGAGACCCGAAGCGGGCGGTATCCAAGGTATGCTATCGTTCAAAATCCTAAAATTATTGCAATCGAGTTCGAACGTCAAAGAGTTTCTGGGCACGGCCGTTGCGGAGGTCGTGCAACTGCTCGGCCGCACCGAGGGTGGGTTGGTGTCCCAGCAATCAGGCGAATGGGCGGTGGACGCGTGGACGGGCGAACGGACCCGTTTTCCTGCTGGTTTGGTGAGCGAAGCGATTGATTTGGCAGCACCCAAACGCTGTGACGACTGGTTGGCCGTTCCCCTGGATCCGCAGCAATCGTCTTCGTTGGCCGCAAACTCCCCAACCGCGTTTGTGATCCGCGTCGCAGGTAACCCAACCAATGCATTGCCAATCGAAACGAGCGAGACGATACAAGCGGCGGTGGATTTATTGGCGACGGGACTGCATCGGATGCAACGTGATACTCAAAACGTTCAACGAATCGAGCAGCTTCAGGCCGTTTTAACCGAAGCCGCCCAGTGGCAACGCATTTCGGAGGATGAGGCGTTGCTGAAACAGATCGCTGCCGCGGCAACGAAATTGCTGAATTGTGAGCGTGCCAGCATTTTTTTGTGGGATCGCCGCCGCAAAAAATTGATCGGCCGGCCAGCCTTGGGTGTGGAAGGCGTTCCTCTCGAAGTGAACGACCATGAGGGCGTGGTCGGCGAAGTGCTGACCAGTGGAGAGCCCAAAATATGGAACGCCAACAGCCAAGATGAAGAGCGGCGAGTGAATCGAGCGGTCGACCGGTCTCTCGCTTTCCAAACGCGATCGCTCGTTGCGGTGCCGATGCTCGGTCATCGTGGCGACCCGCAGCGAGAAGATAAAATCGGTGTGTTCGAAGCGATCAACCACCTCGACGACGGCTTTGATACTCTCGATGTTGCGGTCTTGACCGATTTAGCCCTTCACGCGGCGGTCGCGATTGAAAGTCTGAAAACTCGAAAATCATTGACCAAATCCCGCGACCAATTGGTTGCCACAGCGGCGTCGGCGGCACCCCTTATCGGCAACCACCGCTCGATCGAGTCGGTTCGTAAAAATGCGGATCGAATTGCCAAGACAGACCTATCGGTTCTGGTCCTTGGCAATAACGGCACGGGTAAAGAAGTGCTGGCCCGACATATCCACTACCACAGCGATCGTCGGCACGCCCCCTTTGTCGCCGTGAATTGTGCGGCACTCGTCGAGTCGCTACTCGAAAGTGAACTCTTCGGACACGAACGAGGTTCCTTTACCGATGCATCACAGACCCGGATCGGGAAATTTGAGTTGGCCGACAGTGGAACTCTGTTTCTTGACGAAGTCGGCGACCTCAGCCCCGGCGGGCAAGCCAAATTGCTGCGAGTGCTGGAGGATAAAATGGTCGTTCGTGTCGGCGGCTCCCAACCGATTCCGGTAGACGTCCGCGTGATCGCCGCAACGAACCAGCCACTCGAAACCCACATTGCCGAAAAGCGGTTTCGCGAAGATCTGTTCTTTCGCCTCAACGTTGTTTCGCTTACCCTTCCGCCGCTCGCATCACGAGGCGATGACGTCCTGTTGCTGGCCGAACACTTCCTCAGCCATTTTTCTCAGCAAATTGGTCGGCTACCTCCGAAGCTCGATCCTCAGGCGCAACAGGTATTGAGAAGCCATCCTTGGCCCGGCAATATCCGCGAACTGAGAAACACGATGGAACGCATTTGCTATCTAAGCCCCGAGGAGACGATTACGGCGGATGACATCAGGCAAAACGGATTGTCGACGTCACAAAACGATGCGCAGGGTCCCAGCAGTCTGAACGACTTGTCCGAGGCGCCAGCAGCATTGTGCGATGCAACGCGGATCTTCCAAGTGGGACACATCGAAAGAGCGATCGCCGGATGCGGAGGCAACATGACCGAAGCCGCCGAGTACCTCGGTTTGCATCGCTCCAACCTCTACCGCAAAATGCGTCAGCTTGGCATGTCCACAACGAGTGACTAATCGGGCGTATCGAGGTAGGGGTCCTGGCCGATTTCCCGTTGCATTTTCTTGCGTTCTTTTTCGTGGTGCATCAGCACCATGCGGTCGCGAAAGTGTTTTCGCTCGACCTTGCGTTGAGCCCTCACAAAGAGGCTGGCCAATTTGTCGGAAGATCCCTTGAGCAGTTCTCCTTTGGACTTCAACTTCTCTGCTTTGTCTGGCCCCAACCCTCCCTTCAAAATGTCGTCATCAAGCGATAGGTATTGACGGTACGAGCCTCGGTCACCTTGCCGACCACAACGTCCGATCAATTGGCGGTCGATTCGCGCGGCATCGTGAAATTCGGTACAAATCACATGCATTCCGCCCATCCGCTCCACGTCATCCGACAATTTTATGTCTGTACCGCGTCCAGCCATGTTGGTTGCGACGGTAACCTTTGCTCTTGCCCCTGCCGCCGAAACGATTTCAGCTTCCTTGGCGACGTTGTTGGCGTTGAGAACTTCGTGTTCGATGTTTCGTTCGGTCAGCATTTTGGACAAGATCACGCTCTTGTCGATCGACCGAGTTCCGATCAGAACGGGCCGGCCTTGCCTGTTGATTTCTTGTACTTCATCGGCAACGGCTTCGTACTTCGCCAGCATTGTCCCGAACACACGATCGGGCATCCGCTCTCGACGTGGCGGACGATTGGTCGGGACGCGAATAACGGGAGTGCGATAGATCTTTCGCATTTCGCGAGCACTTGTCGCCGCGGTACCGGTCATACCGGCCAAGTGCGGGTAACGCAAGAATAGATCCTGTACGGTGATTCGAGCCGCCTGACCCGTCGGCACGCTGATTTCAATCTTCTCCTTCGCTTCGATCGCTTGGTGAATTCCATCACGCCATTTGCGTCCCTCTGCCAAGCGACCGGTGAACTCATCGACAATCACGATTTCTTCCACGCCCTTTTCATTGGGGCGGACGACGTACTGACGATCGAGCAGAAATTCGCGGTAAACCTTCACCGAACGTTCGATGTACTCGTACAAGTCGACCAAGCCCATTGTGCGAACGAGGTCACTCTTCGGTAACGCTCGGACCTTTTGTCGGCCTCGAGCGGTCAATTCGTATTGCTTCGTTTCATTATCGATTTCGAAATGCTCGTCGAGTTCGAATTCGGGCGCATGCTCGGATGCCCACTGGTAGGTTTCGACAATCTGGTCACGCACGGTATCTTCGATACTGCCGATGATGAGCGGGGTTCGGGCTTCGTCAATCAGAATACTGTCGGCCTCATCCACCAAACAGAAGTGCATTCCGCGCATCACGATTTCGTCACCGCCGCCTGAAAAGCCAACACCTCCATCGCCGAGCATCTCCGTTTGCAGGCGGTTCTGTGCACGAAGCAAAAGTCGGTCGCGGAGGAAGTCAAAGCCGAACTCTTTGGCCGTTCCGTAGGTCACCGCACAGGCGTACGATCGACGCCGATCTTTTTGGTCATCGCTCGTTTGAATCACCCCGACGCTAACCCCTAGCTTCTCGTAGAGGACTCGCATCCACTCGGCATCCCGCTTGGCCAAGTAGTCATTGACGGTCGCCAAATGAGCTCCTTTGCCGACGAGTGAATGCAGATACAACGGCAGCGTTGCGGTCAGTGTTTTTCCTTCTCCGGTTTGCATCTCCGCAATACAACCTTCGAAGAGTGCAATGCCACCGATCATTTGGACATCGTAGTGCCGCATCGATAAGGCTCGGCGTCCGGCTTCCCGCACTAACGCATAAGCTTCCGGGAGGAGCATTGCCAACTTTTCACCCGCCATCGCGCGGTAACGCAACGCAAGGGAGCGTTTGCGGAGACTTTGATCGTCCTCGGCCTTAAGCATCGGCTCGAGTTCATTGATTTGATTTAGCTTGCGCCGCCAACGGATCATGCGCGGGCTGATCCCTTGCCGCGAAAACGGCGAGAGAGCCTTATGGGTGCCGCCGATATGTCGATCGCTCGTCCCCGGTGCCCCGAGTAGCTCCCCTTCGACAACCTTCGGTTTAGACGCTTCGGACTTTGGATTGGATGGTAATTCCGATCCCCCATCCTGTTCGCCGGTGGAAATCGCAGTTTCTTCGTGTTTTTTTTCGGTCATATCGTTGCTTGTTCGGCCCAATCGCACCGCTAATTCGCGTGAAACATTCATTCTAACATTTAATCCAGGAATGCTAGATAAACATTGACCGCATTTTGTTTCAAACTAGGCAGCTTAGGCGGAGTGTTCCTGGAGTTCCGGCGGTGCTACATCTGACGGTCAGTTCAGTCGATTGAGTTATACCAGTCAATCCTGTGTTCCCGGACTGTACGAGATTTCTAATGAAAATGAATATGCGTGGCATTACCCTGGCAGCCGTCTTGCTGTCTGCCTCAAACGTGAGCTTTGCTCAACAGGGTGTAACGAGCGTTGGCGACCTACCAGGTTACGACGAAGACGCCTACTTCGCTGATGAAGCGACTTACCAAGAGCAGGTGGCACCCGTCGCACACGCTCAGGGCGACCAAGCTGAAAATGATTATGGCTATGACGACCAGCCGGCTGCTGCCGAAAACTTCGCTCCGGTTACCCCCGAAGCGTTGCAACCGGTTGCATTCCTGGACGGACAAATGCTCCGCAAAACAATGAACATGGTTTCCCCGAATCGCAGCTCCTACCAACCGCATGGTAGCCACTGTGACGGTGGCTGTGATGGTGGCTGCGACAGCTGCGGTGGCGGTTCCTTGGGAATCGGCAAAATTTTCGGCTGCGGTAGCAACACCTGGGCAACCACCGAGTTCCTCATGTGGTTCGCTCCTGATCGCAACATGCCTGCTTTGGTCACGACCAATGCCCCCGGCGTTTTGCCGACCTTGACGACTCCAACAACCGTGTTCGGTGACGATATCGAAGGCGACATGTCGGTCGGATTCCGCGGCGATTACGGTAAGTACATTACCAAGAACGTCGGTGTCGGCGGTCGATTCTGGATCATGGATGAAAATAGTGATTCCTATGCGAACAGCGGAGACGGTACAAGTGAAACCATTGGCCGCCCTTTCTTTGATACCAACACGAGTGCAGAGAACTCACTGCTGATTGCTGCGGACAATGCATCGGGTGCAAACTTCACCGGTTCCGTTCAAGCAGAAAGCGACTTAAACCTGTTCGGTGCCGAAGCCTACGCACGTATCAACTTGGGTAGCTGCAGCACGCACAAGCTAGAACTAATCGGTGGCTACACTCACCTAAGCATCGACGACGAACTTCGCATGACCAGCCGTTCGCTCAATCGAGACACAGGTGACGAGACACGATTTAACGACTTGTTTGAAACCGAAAATCGTTTCGATGGAGGGCAACTTGGTTTTGAATTGAGTGCGACTCGTGGTCGTTGGATCGTCCGTTCGCTAACCAAAGTTCACTTGGGTAACATGAACCAACGCGTCAATATCGCTGGCTCGTCCCAGTTCGGTCCTGTTGGTACCAACCCACCAGTCTTGCCAGGCGGGGCGTTGGCACTGGACAATCAAGGGGTATATGAGCGTGATGTCTTCGCCTTTGTCCCCGAAGCCAACTTCAAGCTTGGTTACCAGTTCCGCGAAAATATCGCCTTCACGGTCGGCTACTCGTTCCTGTACTTCGACAACGTGGCATTGACGGGTGACTACGTGAACCCAACCTTTGACGGGACGACCAATAGCACCGGCGGCCCCTTCGGCAGCCCAGCGTTCCAGTTTAATGATTCGAGCCTCTGGGTCCAAGGAATTGACTTGGGACTCGTTATCAGTCTCTAAGAGTTGGAAATTGGCCCAGCGGCTCCGGCAAAGATGACTTTGGTCCGGAACACCGCACCGGAGTCCGCTAGATGAGTCAAACCCCAAGAAGGGCGTGAAGGAATTTCCTTCACGCCCTTTTTTTTGTGTGTGGCCTAGGCCTTTGTGTGGCCTAGGCTTCCAGCCTGGGATAGTGCTGGTCCCAGGCCAGAAGTCTAGGCCTTTGTGTGGCCTAGGCTTCCAGCCTGGGATAGTGCTGGTCCCAGGCCAGAAGCCTAGGCTTTTGTGTGGCCTAGGCTTCCAGCCTGGGATAGTTGCTGGTCCCAGGCCAGAAGCCTAGGCTTTTGTGTGGCCTAGGCTTCCAGCCTGGGATAGTGCTGGTCCCAGGCCAGAAGCCTGGGCTTTTGTGTGGCCTAGGCTTCCAGCCTGGGATAGTGCTGGTCCCAGGCCAGAAGTCTTGGCTTTTGTGTGGCCTAGGCTTCCAGCCTGGGATAGTGCTGGTCCCAGGCTAGAAGCCTAGGCTACAGCCTGGGATAGTTGCTGGTCCCAGGCTAGAAGCCTAGGCTACAGCCTGGGATAGTTGCTGGTCCCAGGCTAGAAGCCTGGGCTACAGCTTGGGATAGTGCTGGTCCCAGGCTAGAAGCCTAGGCTACAGCTTGGGATAGTGCTGGTCCCAGGCTAGAAGCCTAGGCTACAGCCTGGGATAGTGCTGGTCCCAGGCTAGAAGCCTGGGCTACAGCTTGGGATAGTACTGGTCCCAGGCTAGAAGCCTGGGCTACAGCCTGGGATAGTGCTGGTCCCAGGCTAGAAGCCTGGGCTACAGCTTGGGATAGTATTGGGTCCCAGGCTAGAAGCCTGGGCTACGACCTGACCTCTCGCAACTGATCCTTCTAGCGACTATTATTCCCCTATGGAAAAAACAAATATAGCTATTGTTGGGCTGGGCACCGTCGGTGCAGGCGTTGCTCGTTTACTGTTGGATCATGGTGATCGCACGGCGCGCCACGCCGGGCAGACACTGTGGCTGAAGAAAGCGGTCGTTCGTGATTTGTCGAAAAAACGCGATGTCGATCTGCCCGCGGGCGTCCTCACCGAATCACTCTCGGACGTCATCAACGATCCTGAAATCGAAGTCGTCGCCCAACTGATAGGCGGTCTCGAGCCTGCTCGGACGATCATGCTACAACTTCTCGAAGCGGGCAAGGACATCGTCACGGCTAATAAGGCACTTTTGGCCGAGCACGGGGCCGAGCTGTTCACGCGAGCTCGTGAACTGGGCCGCAGCATCGCCTTTGAGGCTGCCGTCGCAGGCGGGATTCCGATCATCGCCAACATTAGCCAATGCCTGTCCGCAAACCAAATTTTGTCACTCGAGGGCATTCTCAATGGGACGAGTAACTTTATTGTCACTCAAATGGACGAAAAGGGCAGCTCTTATGACGACGTTGTCCGCCAAGCCCAAGAACTGGGCTATGCCGAAGCCGATCCTACGATGGATGTTGACGGCACCGATGCAGCCCAAAAATTAGCGATTCTGTCTCACCTGGCCTTCGGTGCGACGGTGGTTTGGTCTGACATACCAAAAGACGGCATCGATCGGCTTGATCCCGATGATCTGCGATACGCTCGTCAACTGGGTTATCGTATCAAACTTATCGCCAACGCCCGATTGGCGGATGATGGCCTCGAATTATCCGTAGGTCCTACCTTGGTTCGTATTGGCACGCCGCTAGCCGAGGTGCGTGATGCGTTTAATGCGATTCGCGTGATCGGTGATGCTGTCGGGCCGGTTTTCTTTCATGGACTTGGTGCGGGCCAAATGCCAACCGCTTCGGCGGTAGCCGCGGACCTGATCGATACCGCGGTCGGTCGAACGCGATTGACGTTTCAAACTTTGGAGTATTTCTCGATTGACCAACCGCCGCGAGTTAAACTTCGCGATGCTGACACGATCGTCGAGCGATTCTATTTCCGCTTGAGTGTTGCGAACCATCCAGGGACACTTTCGGCGATCACCGCCGTCTTGGCTAAACATAAAATCTCGATCGCTTCGGTCATCCAGCACGAAAGTGAGGACGGAGCGACGACGGCGAATCGGGTCCCGCTTGTGATTATGACCCACGCCACTCCAGCTGGAGCGGCGCGTCGTGCCGCGGATGAAATTGAGGCATTGCCGGCGATTTCGGGTCCGGTTGTACGGCTTAGAGTGAAGGTTTGACCTTCGGGCAAGAATCGTTCCACCGATGAGCTGCTTTTTCAACTGGCCGTTTTTGTTGCAGCTAAGATGGGGCTAGGTTTAGTAGCCGCGTCTCTCCGAGACGCGATCGGTACTCTGCGTCTCGCGAGATATCTCGCGAGATGCCCGAGGCACTTCGCGTCTCGGAGAGACGCGGCTACTAATTAACGAACCTGTTTGATCGATGGAATGCCCTAATATGATTCAAGTCCAGCATTTGAGCAAGCTTTATGAAGACTTGCACCGGGGCACGTTTGCAGCCGTCGACGGCGTTTCCTTCACTGTCGCTCCAGGCGAAATCTTTGGGCTACTTGGCCCCAACGGGGCTGGGAAGACGACGGTTTTGCGAATTCTAAGCACCGTGCTGCGGCCAAGTTCGGGGATCGCCAACGTTGCGGGTTATGACGTTGAAATCGATCCTGCGGAAGTTCGGCGACGAATCGGTTTTGTCAGTAACAACACCGCGATGTATGACCGAATGACCGCTTGGGAAATGGCTGAATACTTCGGTCGCCTTCATGGTATGGAGCCCGCTCATCTAAGAGATCGGCTCGAAAGATTATTCACCCAACTCAGGATGAATGATTTCCGTGACGTACCGGGCGGAAAAATGTCGACAGGGATGAAACAAAAGGTCTCGATTGCCAGAGCCTTGGTCCATGATCCTCCCGTCCTGGTATTTGACGAAGCAACCCTTGGTCTCGACGTCTTGGTCGCACGCAACTTGCTTACCGTGATTCGCGACCTGCGGGACTGTGGCAAATGTCTGATTTTCTCGACTCACATTATGAGCGAAGTGGAACGACTTTGCGACCGCATCGCGATCATGCACCGAGGGAAGATCCTAGACAGCGGCACGCTCGAGACCTTACGAAACCGGCACGGACAAGAAGATTTTGAAGAACTATTTTTTGGACTGCTTAGCCAGCATGAACGGGCGGAAATTGATCAATTGGATACAGGTTTGTTGAGCACAGGAGCGGGCGAATGAGATATTGGAAAACGAGCGAGCCCCAAACGTCCGAGCAAAAACGTCGGGCGGCGAAAAAGGCAGGCCAGCCAAGGTTGTCCGCTGTCGGTTTGATCTACATGCGTGAAATGCGCGACCAACTACGAGATCGCCGGACACTCTTTACGATCGCCGTGCTGCCGATTTTGCTGTACCCAATCGTCGGTTCGCTACTCCTGCAAATCGCTCAATTTACTCAGCAGCATCCGACCAGTGTTTGTGTGATCGGGACCGAGCATTTGCGGAATGCACCTCCACTGATCGGCGAAGAGGGCTTCGTGCCGGCGGTGCCGGAGGAGCATCAACCGATGAAAGTCATCACCTATCCTTGGAGCGAGATCGAACGAACGACTGCGGTTGAAAATCGCGCCAACGATTGGGTCGAGTCAGGGATTTTTGATTGTGTCGTCATGATTCCTCCAAAATTCGCCAACGCAAACGAGCGCACAACGAACGATGAGGCGTCGATACGCTTGCTCTACAATGTCGCATCCGATCAATCGATGGTCGCGCGCGTACGCGTCATCAGTGTGCTTGAGCAATGGCGAAAAGATTGGATGCGTGATCGTTTGGCTCGTTCGGGAATCGACATCGATGCGCTCGCACCCTTCCGACTCTCGGATATTGATGTTGCCCCCCTGCGAACACGCGAGGCGGCTTTATGGAGCAAACTATTGCCGTTCATCATGTTGATCTGGGCGATGACCGGTGCGTTTTATCCGGCAATCGACCTGGTCGCGGGCGAAAAAGAGCGTGGTACGCTCGAAACATTGCTTTGCTCACCTGCCCTGCGTTCCGAAATCGTACTTGGCAAGTTGGCGACCGTGACCACGTTTAGCATGATGACGGCAATCCTGAACGCAGGGAGTATGCTTGTCACCAGCTCGCTCGTGTTTCATCAAATCGGTGTCGGGGGCGTCGGCAGCTCGATCGGAGCGCCGCCGCTGATCCCCATGCTTTGGTTGCTAGTCGCACTCGTTCCCTTGTCAGCACTCTTTAGCGCTTTGGCGCTTGCTGTTGCTGCGATGGCACGCAGTAGTAAAGAGGGCCAATACTACTTGATGCCGCTGATGATGGTGACACTCCCATTGGTGATGTTACCGATGCTGCCGGGTACGACATTATCGGTTGGCACGAGCTTGATTCCAGTAACCGGAATGTTCTTGATGGTCCGAGCCTTGGTGGAAGGTCAATACGGCGTGGCACTCATCCATTTGCCAATCGTTGCATCGGTAACCGCAGCCTGTTTGTACATGGCCGCAAAGTGGGCACATCGGCAATTTGAAAGCGAATCGGTACTGTTTGGTGGTGACGATAGCTGGGAACTTCGCCGCTGGGTACGCCATTTGTGGCGAGACCGACAAACCGCTGCGACGCCTGCCCAAGCCGCCGTATGTGGAGCGATCATTCTGGTCGCGTTATTCTTCGGTAAACTTGCTGTCACGGAAATGCCTAGCGATTTCCCAGGCATCGCCAAACTCGTCATGATGCCACAAATCGGATTGATTTTGGCACCGACCCTATTGATGGCGGTTGTCTTAACGACCTCACTTCGCACAAGTCTTCGTCTTCGAATGCCTCATTGGCCGACTTTGCCGTTAGCCGTACTTCTGGGGATCGCATTGCATCCTCTCTACGTCGAATTGGCATCATGGATTAGCTACATGTATCCGGTTAGCGAACAAGCCTCTGCTGCGATCGAACCGTTCGCTCAGCAGATTGCTTCTGCACCATGGCTGTCGGTCCTATTTCTGATGGCTGTCTTACCAGCGATTTGTGAAGAGCTGGCGTTTCGCGGCTTCATCTTTGCTGGGCTCAATCGCGAAAAGGGCGCGTTGCGAGCGATTATTCTGACGTCGGTTATGTTCGGCTTATCGCATGGCGTGCTTCAGCAATCGATTGCCGCAACCTTCATGGGTCTACTGCTCGGCGGTATCGCTCTAAAAACAGGTTCGGTGTTGCCATGCATCCTACTGCACTTCACGAACAATGCTTTATCAGTCTCTATGGGCCGGATTGCCGAAAGTAGCTGGGGTGGATCCGCGATCATGTATCGTATGACCGACGAAGGACCTGCCTATCATCCGCTTTGGATCGTCGGCAGTGTGATGATTGCAGCGATCTGCGTGTGGTGGTTCGCGACGTTGAAAGCCGAAACCTGCGACAGCGATGCGGATCGAATCGAAGTGGACAATACGATGGTTGACCCTGCGGCCCAATTGGCATCGACCTAGACCTTTCATCGCTGGGCTGGAAGAGCTGTTCAAAACTTGGTGTTGACGTCCCAATCAGGAATTGTACGTCTTGCTAAAGTCAAGACGGTTCCGCTAGCCCGGATGATTCATGGGCTTGCAAATTGTTTTGCTAACGTCTACGCCTTCAAGCGTTTACGTTCATTGCTCGAAAAACAGTCTGCGTATTAGCCGTTTTGGCGTTAGCGGGCTGATGCTAGAAGAGCAAAACAAACCAGCACGACATCTGCGGAGCGGCGAACTTTTATGGCCTGAGGGGCGTCGGGCGTCAATTGTATGACGGAGCGTAACCACCTCCCTCCACCAAAGAGGGCGTGCCGCTTTCAAGTGCTTGTTTCACAAGCGTTTACGCTTCTTGTACCTCCCCCGGCGCAGCCGAGCGACCGTGTCTTCACTTGGCAAGGGCAACTTGCTAAAAAGGATTCTATCTTTTCGCTGCGGATTTATTTATTGACCATTGCGTTGGCTTGCGAAGCACTCTCTCGGGGCCCAGCGAAAGGGACTCACCGCAGCTTATCACAATAGGTTATCATGTTTGATCAAGCGATCGTAGAAAGCCTTCATACTTGGGTCATGCTGGCGAGCACAAAAGGCTGCCAAAAATAATGCGTTGCGGACCTCCGCTCAACCTCCTCGCACTCGAGCATCAATGGTGTCTGTTTTTTCGCGTTCCCCCTGACCTTCGGCAAAATGTCGAATTTGTCTTGGGTTGGCAACAACCACGTCGATATCATGATCGTGAAGCAGATCCATCATTGTCCAATGATAGGTTGCCGTGGATTCGCAAACGACAAGCGTTTTCGTATCCCCGTCGATACGTTGAATCGAGTTCTTGAGGATCGATTTTTCGTCGTTGTCGAACTTCGCCTTGAGAACTCCGGCGGAGTCGTAGAGATCGAGTTTGTCTTTGGCGACATCGACTCCGATGACGCGTTGGTATCCTGATCGAGAAAGAGAACCTGTGGTCAATTCTGCTTTGATACTAGGTCGAGCGATGCCATTTAGGCATTCGCGAAGGAGGGGGCCTGCAGAATTCACATCGTGGAGGCCCCCTCCCGAACGGCGGCTTTAGGCCGCGTTCGACCTCCCCCAAGCTGCGCTCGGTGGAGGTGGTGTAGGGCGTGGGCAAACAAATGGTTACGGCATCAACCAACCAAACCGCCAAGAAGGCTAGCGAACTAGCGGGCACCTTCGCGGTGCATGGTCAACTCGCGAACGATGTCGCCTCGAAAGTAATGTATTGGCACAAAGCTGTTACCCACTAGAGGAACGGCAATCTCGACGGTGACGTCTGCCGTATCGCGATCGATGGTAGCGGGAGTGACCGTAACGTTCACGCCACTCACTCCGAGGGAACTCATGATCGCCGTAGCTGCTTGCCGAGCGTCGGTAGCGGTCGCTCCAGGGATCATCGCGGTTCGCGCGGCCTCGTAGACAGCGTTATCAGCGGTATGACGGATCATCGAAACGCGGCAAAACTCGAAGGCGGCAAAGAAGAACAAAAAGAGGATCGGAACAACGATCGCAAATTCGACCATGACGGCACCACTTCGCTGCGACGGTTTTCGTTTGTTCATCGAATTGTATTTCTGTGCAAGATAGGTGATAGGGAAATGCTGTCTACTGCGTCATCATCGTTGACAGTGTTAAGGCGATCTCACGATAGATTCGCTCAAGTTCCTCACCGCTAGCGGCATGATAGTGCTTGCCACCGCCGATGGTGGCTACTTCACGCATCCGCGTAATATCAGCGCCGCTGCCAAAAGTGATCGTGTGAATCGTCACTCCCTCATTGGCAATTCGCAGAGCGGATGTTCGTGGTTCTGGACCACGGTTGTGTTGGCCATCCGTCATGACAATCATGGTTCGTTCGACAAATTTCGAATCGCGACTGTTGTTCATAATCGCTTGGCCAGCATCCATACCACGTGAAATACTGGTCCACCCACCCACAGGCATTACCGACATGGCAGATGAGATTTGAGTCAAGTCTGGAGTCAATTGGACATCTTCAGTCGCTCGATCATTGTAGGATGCCAAGCCGACTTGCTCGTCGACGGATGTATCGTTCAAGGTGGTGACAAAGATGTCGATTGCGGAACGAAGGGCCGCTATTTTTGAGCCGGCCATCGAACCGCTGCGGTCCACGACGAGAACAACGTCTCGTTCAATGTAGGTAGCGGTTGCCGTAACGGATGGTTCGAAGGTGTTGATTCCCCAAATGTTTCCAAAAAACAGCGGCACTGCCCCTGAACGTGAACCAGCGGTTCGGTTGCCTGTGACACGGACACTATTGAGCGGAAGGCTTCCTGAAACGAATTCGAAACGCCCATCGGCGCTCTCTTCGCTGTGTCCGAAATCAAACTCGTCGGGTGCCATCAGGAGTGGATTGCCATTGACCAAATTAAGTGCCCCAACCTCTTGGCCACGAGCGATTGCTTTGCTCTGATCTTGGGTCATCGAAAGCTCGAGAGCGGCTGCTTTGGATGCCGCATCGGTGGCGCTTCGCAGTTCCGTTCGCGCCAAGTGCATCTGAGCAACATCGACCGAAAAGGCGACAGCGATCATAAACGCAACGAGCAAAATGACAATCAAGACCAGCATTGCACCGGTACGAGCCGTTGGTTTTGGCAATCGCAAATTTAGTTGGTTTCGTTTCATTCTTTTAGCATTACTACACGAGAAACAAGCGTTCGGTTGGGTACAAATTGGCCCGCTAACGGGCTATTGGTTTGAGTCGGCGCGGAGACTTCTACCGTCACCGGTTGTCCTCGCAGCGCCGCATCAGGCGTGCCGCCAGGAAAAGAGATCGCATAGTCGGTGACTCCTCGCGAATCCAGGATTTGCTGTGAACGAGTGCTCGCAGCGGAGGTCGTTGAATTGCTCAGTGCGGCCTCTCTCGCTCCTTCGTAAGCGGCAACGCTGAGCGATTGCTTCAAGAAAATAAAACTGCACGCTTCGATCGATCCGAACACCAAGATCACGAGGATCGGCAAACAGACCGCAAACTCGACGGCTGCTGCACCACGCCGGTGCCTCCGCAGTCTTCGATTCTTTGCTCTTGCATTCGTCGCAGTCATTGCCTATGCCTCGGATTGATTGTCACGATGACAGTCTGCGGGGGCGGTCAAGCCTTCGCAGCGACCGACAACGCTATTGAAATCGGCTGCCAATTTCTGCCAAAAGTCGTTGTTTCGAAACACGAGTGGAGCGACGCTGTGCCCCGCACTGACGTCAGCCAATGCAGCACGAAAACGCAGCAACGGGCCAGCAAATCGATGAGTTAACTTGAGCGTATCGAGCACAAACGCAGGAATCAGTGCCATCGTGATGATGAAGAAAGGAAAGAACCGCTGAAACGTTGCACGGATCGTCGCGTTCCAATCGGCGTCAGGACTCTCGAACAAGCGAATCCAGATCACCAAGGCGACGGCATTACATACGAAAAAGATGACCCAATGAATGGCGATCTTACGGAGCAGGCCGCCTTGAACTTCGCGATCAACAAGGTGACGGCTACGACGTGCTTTGCGTTCGGACATAACAAGCGTTCTGAAAAGATAGATACCAAAGGGACTAAATTGCGAAGCGGGCGCAATTGAGAACCCGACGGATTCTCATTGTGAGTCTAGCTTGGGGTTACCCAACAGGCCCAAAGCTTCTGAACAGACGAAGCTAGATTGGTGGCAAAGCGTAGCGAGTGTAACAGATGAACGGGTTGCGATGCTTTTGCACTCAAACAGGTAAGCGATTGCGCATGATCTTCCTCGTTGGCCCGCCTGGCAACATCGTATCCCTCCAAAACTCGCTTTCAAATCGATAGCGAACTTGGATTGCCACCGCATCCCCTAAAACGAAGCAGCTCGGGCCTCCGAGAAGGTCACGGCTCGGTCGCCTGCACCCGAATGCATCGGCACATGTTCGACCTCCGCTCCTTCTGCTAGGTCACGAAACAACGCCATCACTTGATCGTTTCCCCACTCGGCTTCCAGTAGCTCAGGAAAGGAATCGTCATCATCGAAATCGGTCATCGGATGCAAGGAAGTTTAGGTCATGCAGGATTTTGGGTTGTTACATTGCAAGCGTTTACGCTTGCCTTTCTAAAAGCCTCCCCCGACTCCGCCAGGCGGAATGGAGCCTCAACCCGTGTTCAAGCCTACCTGCAATCCATCGTTTGCGAAAATGCTGCGGCCCCCGTCAACCGGCAGGCAGACGCCCGTTACAAACGCGTTTTCGCAGAGAAAGCCGACCGCATGTGCGATCGAGTCGGGCGTACCGACCTGGCCGGTCAAAGTACTCGACGCAATCTTTTTTCGCTTCGCTTCGCTGACGTTATCCGCCAACAATACCGGACCTGGCTGGATGCAGTTGACTCGAACTTTGCCATTTCGCGAACCCAATTCAACGGCTAACGAACGCGTCATCGCTTCAATCGCCCCTTTGCTTGGAAAATAGGCGGCGTGATCGAGGTAGGGTCGCACGGTTGCCCAATCTCCGATATTGACGATTGAACCGCCTGACGGTTGTTCTACCATGCGGAGGCCGGCTGCACGGGCACACAGAAAGGTTGCCACGGCGTTGGTTTGAAAGTATCGATTGATCTCGTCACGCGTCACATTCTCCAATCGTGTGGGCTGCCAAATCGCAGCTGAATTGACCAAGATATCCAATCGCCCGAAGGCGTTTTGTGTCTCAGCGACGATCCGCTCAGCAACCCCATCTTCGTCCAGTGCACCGCGAGTGACGAGCGGTTTGATCCCATAATTCGACAGAAAATCGGCTGCGGTTTGCTCGGCCTCTTCGAGGCTGGTGTTCGCATGCAGAGCGATTCGGCAGTGACGAATCGCTAAAAACCGGGCGATTTCCCGCCCCACACGTGGCGACCCGCTGCCGGTCACCAAAGCGACGGGCGAATCGCAATCAAATTGAGTTTGTAATAGGCTACGTGACAAAGTGCGCCCCGTCTTTGCGTAAATGTCGTAAATGTTCGCGGTCGAGAATCTTAAATGGATTGCGAAGCGGTTCCCAACGTTCCCCACGCTGCCGAATCCGTTGGTCGTCAATCGGTCCAAGGCGATCGGCCGCTAACGCGAGATAGGGTATCCGGTCTGGCAAGATATCCATCAATCGAGCCATTGTCGCATCGACCGCGGTTAAGTTCGTCCCCACCAAAATCAACCCCATCGATTTGGGCGTCCCCATAATCGGGCCGTCACCCTCCATGCAATCAATTCCATCGACAATCGTTATCCGGCGACCAACCGAAGCGTTGATATCGAAGACGGTTTGTGGAATTCCGTTAAAATGCAGAACATTTTTTGGCCACCCATACTTGATCCCAGGAATCACTCCATAAAGATTTTTCATTGCCCCGGTCATCCCCATCCAATGATGCGTTTTCATCTTGGGCATACTGACAACCAAATCGGCTTCGATCACAGCGCGGGGGAAATAGAAACTGGATAATTGACAGGCTTTCCCAGCATTTTCGACCATTCGGACTTCTTGATAATTCAAATCTTCAAATGGCATCCGCATATCGGCAAGCGCTTCCATGACGCCCGATTCGATTAACGCCTGCTCGCTATCGCGGACGTGTCCCGGCCCTTCACCAACGGTTACGTCTGCCCCCCAACCGCGAAAAACCTCGATCGCCGATTGAATCATCACCGGATGAGTGGTCATGTGAGGCGAAGCTCGCGAGGGTTCCACGAGATTCGGTTTCAGCAGTACCCGTTTGCCTCGAATCGTGGCGGGATCGAATTGACAAGCGATCAGACCATCGCGAATGGTACGGACCAAGTCGCCGTGGTACGTTTGGTTTTTGGCAATAAATACATCACTCGACGGATGCGTCCTCTGATACCAAACCGCAGCACCGGCCGCGGTCGCAGCGGTCGCAGCGCTTGCAATCAAAAAACCACGCCGATCTTGATGCTCATTCGGAACGTTGGTCATGACGTTTCCTGGCTTTTACGGTTCGATGATGCCTTGGTCGATAACTTCATCTTTGACATATTCAACAGCGGTGAATCGGCCAACGAAGCTGAAAGTAAAAGCAAGTTTTGACGATGCGGATTATCTTCGATCCGGTGCAATCGGTTGATTGCCGAACGAAGCGGCCAATCAAATTCCATGTCAAAACGTTGCTGCTGCGATAAACCAACCGAAACCAATGCATGGATGGTCCAAGCGAGTGAGACCGCGGCCATGGGACGGTTGAGTTCATTTTGCAGATAACGAATCGTCGGGCCAAGTGGATCAGAAAGTGATTCGATATGGTGCAGTGCCACAACGCTCATCGCACTTGGCATCACATGCGGCACAAGCGTCTGACCGAGTACGATCGTGTTGCCATAATTCGCGCCCCCCGATTCGATTTGACGATCGATCAGCAACTCAGCGGCTTCCTGAGCACGTGGATGCTCCGACGCGCCACAATGCCGCATCGCCAAAAGTGCCATTGCGGTCGGTTCGAGCCACGAGTGGGTTCCTTCGACCCAAGGCCATCCGACGAGCTGAGTATTGTGCCCCGTCGCTTCCGTTCGCGATATCCTTTCACCTTCAAGGGACAACAGGAAGTCGAGGCCCCGTTTGTAAGCCGTGCGATACTTTTCACCCGCTTGTATCCTCTGACGAATCTCGAGTTGCCGCCAAGCGATGCACGAAAGGGATGTGGTCCAATAGGGCCCGATAGCATCTAAATTCACCGCCACCGAACCATCCGGGTTTTGGGCCTGACGTAAACAATCGCATGCCGATATCGCTGCATCCATTTGCTCGTATGCAACAGCCGCTAACGCAGCAAATGCTACCGGTTCCGCTGCAACCGGCTCCCCGGCCGCATAACCAATCGTCGGTTTCGCGCGAAGCCGTTTGATTTGCTGCGCTTTCCAATCAGCTAAAACGAGATCCGTGCGGTCAGGTTGATTGCTAGAAAGCGATTGGTTTGCTTTGCTGGGCATGGGCGGCGAAGACACAATAGAAATCATATTGCAGTCAAAAAGTAAGCTATCATTTTCAACGATGAAGACTGCCTTATCGAGGGTCGATCCTACGAGGACCGAGAGTGAAATGCAAGAGACGTTGGGGGTTTGTCGTTGGTCATCGGTTGTCGGTCATCGGTTGTTGGTTGTTTCCTAGGCCGGGACAACCAATGGCTACAACGGAGCGGGCAAATCCCGTTTGTTGAAACAGACGGTTGCTAGCAGGTAGCTTATTAGCCCGAGCGATATCAAAATCAGCGGGTAGGCTAGCGGCGATAGAGCCATGTCATCAAAGGAACTTGTCAGCGACCAAGGTGCTGACAACCCTTCTTGGCTGGCAGCCAAGACCATTTTTTGTGGCTTATAGCAACTAAAGAAAGTCATCGACAAAAGATAATTGAGCGATTCGGCCGCTTTTCCCAGCCCATACATCACCATTTGCAAAATGTACAATGCCACCGTCGCACCGACGGTTCGCCATCGGTAACGATCGATACTACTGAAAAAGCTAGCAACCCCTAGCACGAAGAAACCGAATGCGAACAAATTGAACGTCGCAGCAGCGTACAGGTGGACGTCAACCCGATCCCGTAATCTCAACGTCTGCTTCTCCGGCTTATCGATGGTTAACGGCATGTCGACTTCAAAGAACGGGATTCGTATCGTCGGCGGTGGAACCGATTCTTCGACCTCGGTGGCGTAGACGCCTGCACCGACACCCGCCCACACCAAAAGGCACAACAACGCTAAGCCAAGAACGGAGATGGCTGCATGGGACAAAAGCAGTTGTGTACGGCTTATCGGTTGTGCCAAGACCATTTCGAGTGTCCCTCGCCCGAGTTCTCCGCTCACCACATCGCTCCCACGTGCGATGCACCAAATCACGATGCATAAAATGACGATCGGCTCGTCAAACGTCATTCCCACGCGACCGGTGTATGTAAACAAGGAATCAAAATCGATGGGGGCGAATTTTTCGAATTCGCGAAATTGCTCCAAGATGGCTTGAAATTGGCCCATATCGAGAAGGCTGACGACCCAAACGCGAATCCACGAGAACGCGAACAGTGTCGCTCCACACGATAAGAAGAGTAGCGAAGATTGGCCGATATACTTTCGCAGTAGGAAGCGGTTCCGCATCACAACACCACCGTTGGTTCAGGGGATGCTGCCGTTGTCACCTGAGAGATTTCCCCAGTATGGACGCTGTCGTAAATCGTCCTCAACCCGAACGGTTCAAAACGAACGTGGCTCAGTGGCAAGGTGTTGACCCATGTCAGAATCGGAGCCAAATCGCCTGACGTGTCGATTTGCACTCGGTACTGCGTCTCGCTAAGCCGAGTGGTTTGAAGCGAAACCTGCGAATTGAGGGCTTCGGGTACGTCGACGGCAACCGAGGTCAGCGCGGTCATACGGTGCCGTTGGAACAGTTCGCTCATTTTTAACTCATGAGCCAAACGGCCCTTCCTCAGGAAAGCGACACGGTTGCAAGTATCTTCGATCTCGCTCAGAACGTGAGACGACAACATCACCGTACGCCCATGGTCGCGTGCTTCCATCACCAACCGTAACACCGTCGCACGAACGGTTGGGTCCAAGTTTGCCGTCGGTTCATCGAGAATCAAAAACGGCGTCTGCGGCCCGAGGACGACTGCTAACGCTAACTTTTGCCGCATCCCAGTCGACATAAAAGCGACCCGCGTCTTGGTGTTCAGTTCCAATTGTTCTGCGATGCGACGGCTTCGATCGAGTTCGCCGAAGGGATGCATTTCCGAAAAGAATTTTAAGACTCCTTCACCTTTCATGTGCCGCGGTAAGCGAGCATCGCCGGGCAAGTAGGCGACTTGTCGGCGTACCGCCACGCTATCGGCAACCGGGTCGATGCCGAGCACCCGACAATCGCCACCGGTAGGATGCAAAAAGCCAAGGAGAATCCGAATCAAGGTGGTTTTTCCGGCACCGTTGGGCCCGAGCAATCCATACACGTCGCCGCGATCAACCCGAACCGAACAATCGGACAGTGCAGAAAAGTCACCATAGCGTTTGGACAATCCATTGCATGACAATACAGGTACGGCGTCAATTTGGACAGACAATTTTGAATTCAATCGTAATTACTCAGAGGTTAGGTCGCTTGCTGTGAATCAAGAAGCACTTTATGGTTTCGGCTTGTCCATTTCGTTTGTTGGTTCATCAAATTTGTGATTTTAGGGAACGCTATTCATGTCCAAGTCACCGCTGGTTCTTCCCAAAGGTTTCCGTTTCGCGGGCGTTGCTGCTGGCATCAAAGCAAGCGGAAAGCCGGACGTGTCACTGATCGTTTCGGACCAACGAGCGGTTGCAGTGGGAGTATACACGACGAATCAAGTTGTTGCCGCACCCGTCGTTTTGTCTCGTACACGAACCCCCTCCTCTACCGTGCGGGCCGTCATTACCAATAGCGGCAATGCGAATGCATGTACTGGCGAACAAGGTATGAGCGACGCCAAAGCGATGTGTGAACAGGTCGCCGAGCGAATTGGATGCGACGAATCGGACGTGCTGGTTATGAGCACGGGCGTCATCGGACAAGCGTTGCCGATGGCAAAGGTGAGTGCGGGAATCGATCAAGCATCTGCCAAATTGGCGGCTGGTGAAACAGCCTTTCTTGCCGCCGCGGATGCGATCACGACGACGGATAAAGGGCGAAAAATGGAAACGCGAGAAATCACACTCGACGGGGAAACGATCCGAATCGCGGCAATGGCAAAGGGCGCTGGCATGATCGCGCCAAACATGGCGACCATGTTGTCCGTCATCTGTACCGACGCCACAATCGATCCTGATGAGGCACAAGGAATGCTCACGCGAACCGCAAACGTCAGCTTCAACCGCGTCAGTGTCGATGGGCACACCAGTACGAACGATACACTTTTGCTGCTGGCCAATGGAAATGGAACACCATTATCAGGCGAATCCATTTGTCTCTTCGAGAGGGAGCTCACGGAGCTAGCCATCCATTTGGCGAAACAGTTGGTGATCGACGGCGAGGGAGCGAGCCGTGTGATGCAACTTCATGTCTTCGGGGCGGAAGATGATGATGCAGCCGAAAAAATCGCAAAAACCGTCGCGGCCAGCCCACTTGTGAAAACCGCGATCGCCGGATGCGACCCGAATTGGGGGCGTATCGTTTCCGCTGCAGGGTATGCAGGAGAAGCCATCGATCCTGAGAAAATGAGCTTGAAGATTGCGGGAGAAGCGATCTACCGTAACGGTACGCCGTTACCATTCGATGCAGCCGCGATCGGCGATCGGATGAAATCCAATCGCGAAGTCGAAATCGAACTAGGTGTCGGCGAGGGCAACGGAAAGGTGACCTATTGGTCGAGCGATTTGACCACCGATTATGTTCAGTTCAATACCAAGTACACGACATAGCGGCCGCATATCGTTTCCGGTGGCGATGTTTCTTGCGATCTCCCCTAGACAGGTCGGATTTTGCCTGCGCATCGCTGCTCAAACTCAACGTCTTCATCGTCGGCGTCCCGCTGTGGCTGGAAGGGTACGCCGTGTAACTTATCAGATCCTTAGGGCGTCAAAACACAGTCCCTGCAATAGCCGTCTCCTTCTATCGCGGCAAGACCGAGCCGCCCCACCGGTTGTTTTAATCGATGAACGATTACGGAAGTTATCTTTTGTGACGCCCTTCGCGTCGGATGACTGGCCGATGCTCGGTAACCACACGCACCAAGTCAACCAGGGATTTGACCTGCATCTTCTTGATAATGTGACTTCGGTGGGCTTCGACCGTCTTGGGGCTAATATCCAATTGTCGGGCGATTTGTTTCGTTAGCCTGCCCGCGATGACCAAATCCATCACTTCTCGCTCTCGCCTTGATAGCTTGCTCAGCCTGTCTTGAAACGTCTCGTCATCAAATTGCTGGCGGCGGCGTTCCTCGTCCAAACCAATCGCTTGCCATACCTGATCAAGAAAAGCATCGCGATCGAGCGGGTGTTCCATGACGTCCAACGCCCCATTTTTCATCGCGTCGATCGCGACCGACAATTCACAATCCGCCGCAATGGTGATCAGATACGGAAGTCGACACCCCTTCTCCACAAGTCGCTTGTAGAACTCCAAGCCGCTCATATCCGAGAAACAATGAGCGAGAACCAAGCATCCAGGCCTAGCGGCATCAAACTCCGCCAAAAATTTGCTCGGCGCTGCAAATGCTTCGACGGTATAGCCCCCACACTTCAGCATGCGAACGAGCGAACGACGTAACGTCGGATCCTTCTCGACGAGGAACACGGCAGGCTGAAGCATGGTCGCGGCTCTGATTGGAGGCTATCGATTATCCTATGTTCACCAAGTTTGGGGCTCAAGAGAATGATGAAGGAGGTGGTTGTTTATTCAATGGCTGGTTGTTTATTCAATGGCATTGAAAGGATGTGGGCCACTTCCGTGTCGTCTTCAATATCGACAGGCGTAGTCGAAACAGCCATAGGGAAAACCCTATGTTTCCGAATACTTGCCGCCCTGGAGCCAATTCCTGTTCAAGACTTGTTCAGGCAAGTGGAATGGTACAGCTATCCCAATCGGCATCGACAACGCAAGTCATTGATCTGTCAAATGGGGCCATTATAACCGCGATATTCATGTTTAGCAGCGTTTTGATGGGGGCATTCAAAATGAAAAGCGAGAGATACAGGTTGAGTCAGTGGCTTTCGCTAAGTAGCGAGCTACCAGCCATTTTGACAATCATGGGGCTAACCCAGATTAGCATGGTGCTGATCTGGCATCGTGGGATACCGATGAACACGCCGCTCGGAATAATCTTGATCGCTGGCTCACTATTGCTTGCCGGTGCCACGTCGGCTCTTTTTTTCGTCGGGGGCATCGCGCCGAGGCGGAAACCGAAGGGTTACGCCTCTCTGATCATGCAGACAATCTTTGAATCGCCGATCCATTGTATCGTGGGCATTGACCAGGATGGAAAGATCGTTGAGTTCAACCATGCAGCGGAGCAGGTTTTCGGATATCGCCGTGCGGAGGTTATCGGTCGGGATCTCATCGAGTACACCGTTCCGCAGCGACAGCGTCAACAACTTTACTCGGAGCTGAAGAAATATCTTGAGACCGGAGAATCGAACCGTCTCAACCGTTTGACCGAAATAAACGCCATGCACGCAACGGGGTATGAATTCCCAATCGAACTCGGAATGGTAGAAGGTGAAAGCGAAAGGGGCAAACGAATTCTGACACTGACATTTCATAGCATCGTCGATCGCAAGCGAACGGAAGGCCAACTACGAAAACTCTACCAAGCCATCGAACACTGTCCGGCGACCGTGGTCATTACCGACAGCGTCGGTTGCATTGAATACGTTAACCCGAAATTCACACAGCTCACCGGGTATGAACGTGTTGAAGTACTCGGTAAAGATGTTCGGATATTGAATTCTGGTAAAATGGCGCCTGAGTTCCACAAAGACCTTTGGAAGACCTTGCTGTCGGGCCAGGAGTGGCGTGGTGAGATACTGAATCGCAAACAAAACGGTGAGCTGTTTTGGGAGTCGGCTTCCATTTCTCCGATTTCCAACGACGCTGGAAAAATCACCCACTTCGTCAGCGTGAAGGAAGACATTACACAGCGCAAACAAGACGAAGAAGATCTATCACGATTGCATGGTGAACTGGTCGACACATGCCGGCAAGCCGGCATGGCGGAAGTCGCCACCGGTGTGTTGCACAACGTTGGCAATGTGCTCAATAGCGTCAATGTATCGGCGACGTTTGTGACAGAAAAACTCGAAAACAGCTGTGTGTCGAGCCTCGTCAAAGCATCCGACGTCATCTCCGAGCATCAAGAGGATCTCGCAGCGTTTCTGACCACGGATGAGCGAGGCAAATCGTTCCCTCGATTTCTTAAGGAGTTAGCCACCAATTTGTCGCAACAGCGTGACATGCAGCTTGAAGAACTTCGCTCGCTTGTTAAGAACATTGAACATGTCAAAGAGATCGTCAGTATGCAGCAAGTCTACGCCAAACCGCTAGGCAACATGCAGGCGGTGGACCTAGTCACTCTGGCAAAGGACGCACTCAAGCTAAACGATACCACAATGATGCGGCACAACGTGGACGTGGCATGCGAGTTCAACGACATCCCACCAATCGTCACCGATAAGCATCAAGTGCTGCAAATCCTTGTCAATCTAATTAGCAATGCCAAGGCAGCCCTATGCGAGACGGATCGGACCGACAAAGAAACGATATTGAGAATTACCACCGACGAAACGCGTGTGTATGTTTCCGTGCAAGACAATGGAGTTGGGATTCCGAAGGAGAATTTATCGAAGGTTTTTGCCAATGGTTTCACAACCAAGAAGGACGGTCACGGATTTGGTTTACACACGAGCGCTCTAGCAGCGCAAAAGTTAGGCGGTTCCTTATCCGTCCAAAGCGATGGTCCCGGGCAAGGGGCGACATTCACTCTGCAACTTCCCTTCCAACGAGAATCATTGTGCAAAGTATAGAGAGCGAAACCAATCGTCGCATTCTGATCATCGACGACAATCTGGCGATTCACGAAGACTTCCGTAAGATCCTCGTCTCGGACGATTCTGGAGCAGACCTAAAGAACGCTGAAACGGCATTCTTTGGTGCGGCGGAGGACACATCCCCAAAATTGAACGTCGAACTTGACAGTGCGCACCAAGGTCGTGAAGGACTCGACAAAGTCGTTGCCGCGATCGCAAACAACCGTCCCTATGCCGTGGCGTTTGTCGATATGCGAATGCCACCAGGGTGGGATGGATTGACGACGATTGAACATCTACGTCATGCCGATCCCGATCTTCAGATCGTCATTTGCACGGCATATTCCGACAACTCGTGGTCCGACATTTGTCGTCGACTTGGTTACACCGATCGTTTGTTGATCCTCAAGAAACCTTTTGACAACGCCGAGGTTTGCCAACTGGCGATTGCGTTAACCGAGAAATGGAACCTCTCCCGGCAAGCATGCTTGTCAACGGTAGAACTCGAACGACTCGTCGACGAGAGGACGAGCCAACTGCTGCTGGCCGAGACGTCGCTGCGACAAAAACAAAAACTCGAAGCGATCGGTTCTTTAGCAGGAGGTGTCGCCCATGAATTCAATAATTTGCTGCAGATCATCAGCGGGTACACTCGATTCGCCATGGATGATCGGCCGACGGATCGACTGCTGCACGAGGATCTTCGCAATGTGATGAACGCGGCAAACCAAGCCACTGAGATCACGGGACAACTGCTTCGTTTTAGCCGCAACGAATCGACGGAGAAATCATTTCAACCAACAAACGAGATCGTCACCGGCACGCTGAACCTGTTGCGGCCGTTGTTGGAGAGCCAGATTGAGATGGAAGTCAATCTCGGAGAGACGGATGCGAACGTGCTAGCCAATCGAGAGGCCATCTCACAAGCGATACTGAATCTGTGCATCAACGCGCGTGATGCAATGCCAGATGGGGGACGATTGACCATTACGACCGAGGTGGAGGAACCGTCCGATTTGCAGACGGGAACGGCTATGGCAGACGACCTGAGTTTTCACGATGGACGTTACTCGGTCATTGCCATTACCGACACCGGATGCGGAATACCAACGGATCTTGCCGACCGAATCTTCGATCCGTTCTTTACAACAAAAGAGGTCGGTAAGGGAACCGGCTTGGGACTTGCCATGGTGTTTGCTGCAGCTCAAGATCATGAGGGAGCGGTCACCGTCCAAAGCATCGAAGGCAAGGGCTCTACCTTTCGGATATACCTTCCGGTCGCAGTGCAACCCTCCGAAACCGCTGATTGCGGCCAGTACCCCCAAGCCCTTTTGCAGGCCCAGGGGTGACAGAATGACTGATTCGAAACCGAAAGCGTTGGTTGCGGACGACGAAGTTCTCGTGCGCAATCTAACGATGCGCGCGTTGTCGCAAGTGGGATTCGAATGTGACAGCGCCGCCGATGGAAATGAAGCGCTCGCCATGGCCGAGTGCACTCGCTATGACGTCGTCATTACCGATTTGCGAATGCCGAACAAGAATGGGCATGCATTGGCTATCGAGTTGCTCCAGCGCGAACAAGCTCCGCGAATTGTCGTCTTGACCGCCGTTTTGGAACCGCGACTGGTAAAGGACCTGATTCGGCATGGCGTGGACGATGTGATGTTTAAGCCTGTCGAGTATCCCGCGTTGGCTGCGAAGGTGAGGTCACTCATTGGACGATCAAGCAACGACGATGCCGATCAACCGCCGGTCAAGGAAAAAGCTGCACCTGTTGCAACTCGTATTGTCGATGACGGACTTGCGATTTTCCGCATGACCACGTTAGCGGAAACCGATGCCGACGATCTTGCTCGTGTCGTCACACCGAATGAAGGGTTGGCGGCAGAGGTATTACAGCTTGCCAACAGTCCATTCTACAATCCGAATCGCACGCTGATTACGGATTTAGAACGGGCGATCACACAAATCGGTCAAAAACGAATCGGTCAACTTGCACTGGCTACCAACGTGATTGACACGATTACCTCGAAAGAGTCCTTCTCGATGGATCTGTCATCCGTCCGACATCGCTGCCTTGCCGCCAGATTCGCGATGGAGTTACTCATCGCACAGGGTGGTCATGGGAACGTGTCGGATGGACTGCTGCTATGCGCAACGCTACATGAACTGATATCGCCTCAATGCGACCAGAACGTTTTGGCTGACCTACTTCATGCTTGGGGCATTCCGGCGACTTTGTATGGACCACTCCGATATGTCAACGACGACTATGAAACGGTCACGCGTCTGGCAAACCCGCTGCGAACTCAGGTAGAGCTGATCAAGCTCGCTGGCCTCATTGGACGTATTTCCATCAAGACTTGGGAACCCTCGAATCTCATTGAAATCCCATCTCATGAACTGCTTGAACGTTTAGAATTGCTGTCCATATCCAAAGTGATTGAACAGATCACACGTAACCTGGGCGGGATAGAGCCTTTCGCGCCGGGGAGCACCGCCGCGATCACCCCCACGCGACATTCCAATCGTGTGCATCAGGCACAAACTCTCGACTATTACGTTCCTGGGTCGATGCGTTTTGACTTCCTGGCTAAAATTCTATCTTCGATGAACGTCGTCCTGAATCCTTGCTCGAACCCCGCCTCGGCACGCAACACGGTTCTCGTCAACAGCGTGGGTATCAAAAGTAAGGCGTTGTTATCAATGGTCGGGACCGGTTTGGAATCGAGGGTATACGTCGTCTGTGACCGCAAAGATGCAAGCGATTACGCCCCTTTCAAAGGCGTGCTAAAAATGCCCACCAGCTATTCCATGCTCCAAGATCTCGTCCTCTCAGGCTAAAGCGAACGACACAACATTGTCGAGCAGTGACGCGAGATGAGCCAAGAGAAAGACGGTTCTCAAGGTCGTTGCCTTGAGAACCGAACCCATATCGCGATTCGTGGATGCACGAGCAATCGCGAAAATATCAAAACAGCGGCTCTGTAAAAAAACGGCTCTGCACAAAACGGGAACGACCGCAAAACCGACTCGTATCGAGTTGTCTACGATGAAGACGGCAGGTCGTCTTCGCTGTGAGACCGAAGGAGTTCTGGCCGGAAATCGGGTGGATCGCCCCCGCTTAGAGACTATTTGACCTTAGAGACTATTTAACGTCAAACAATTCAACGATGAAATGCAGCGTTGCGTTCGGTGGAATCGTTGGCGGCGCACCTCTTGTTCCATAGCCGATTTTCGAGGGAATTACTAACTCGATCATCCCACCCTCGCCGACTAGCTGCATGCCTTCGGTCCAACCGGGGATCACTCGGTTGAGTGGAAAGGCAATCTTTTCGCCTCGGCGATAAGAGCTATCGAAGATCGTGCCGTTATCGAGCCAACCTTTGTAATGCACTTTGACCGTATTGGTCGCGACCGGTTTTGCTTTGTCGCTTTTACGGAGAATGCGGTACTTCAAGCCAGATTCGGTCGACTTGAATTCGGCCGACGCGTCCGCATCGATTTTACCCGGTTTTTCTTTCTCTTGCGGATCTTCCGGCCCCGCCTTTAATTTAGGTGATTCCCCTTCCGCTTCCGCCGCCGAGGAGGCCCCCGGTACGACCATTGATAGCAAGGTAAAACCGAGAACCATCAGACTAAATTTAAGCATCATTTGAATTCCTAAGGATTGTTGTAAATTCGCGTTTTGTCTACTGCGTTTTTGTCTCAGGGAATTGTAGGCTAACGATGAGTTTCCGAAAAGCATCGCTGATTAGCAAGTATTCGTCAAAAGGCGCAGCAGATGGGTGCATGACCGGGTTTGTTAGGAATCCTTGATTTTGGTCTTGCGGCAGCGGTGGCGGAAACCATCGTTTCTTTGGCCTCGGCGTTTCCAGAAAGCGTCTCGATCGTGCGTTTCGCTCAAGTCGTCGGCTTTGAGTTGTAGCAGCGGTTCAAGTGACTCGTCTCGCCAGAACTTCTCGGTGCCTTTGATCCGTTTGTTAATTTGTTTTTGAGTCGACTCCACCGGCGATGTCGTGATTGGAAGCCCTAACTTGCGATACTCGGCGTATTTCATTCGCTGGGCATTATTACTCAGGTACGTAATCGCACGGCGAACCGCTTCGGGAACCTCGGGATCCCCTGCTGCTATTTCTTGAAGTGCCACGATCACCCGACTAACATCGCCAGACCAGGTCCAGCCAAGCCAGACAAGATACAACGACCACCCCTCTTCGATCCGGCTACGCGATGCGATCGCCGCACCATAGACATAGCTCAACGCATGCATCAAATCGGTTATCGGTGTGTAGTGTGAAAAGTGTGCCGACCACAGCGACCAGTTCACTTTCAAACCGTCGCCCATGAAAGCTTTGGATTTTGCCTTGTTGAACCCGCGAGCGAACGCTTCGCCCGCCATTGCTTGGCCCAAGTGGTCGTAACCGCGACGAGTCGCTACCACCGTTTTGACCAGCGGATCGCCGCCGCTCCAGCGGGGCTCGCGAGATCTTTTTTTCGCCTTAGCTGAGTCGTCTTTCGTCTCATCAAAAGTCTGCTCCGATGTGTCGGGGGGACTTTCCTGTATTTCTTCGGAGGAACCCGCCGGAGTGTGTTGACGGTGGATTTCGTTGAGTTTTGGTACGACCCACAGCGAATCCTTCAAGCATTCAGGAACCTCGGGCGTGGGATCGTTGAGGCCCCGAGTCGATTGATAGGTCTGCAAAACAGCTGCTTGGGTTTCTCGCCACCAACGATGTTTCCTTTCGGCAGGTTTCTCGTTGCCCCAATAGGCGTCTCGTATTTGAACCCGTCCGCCATCGCACTGAACCACCGCGACGCGATTGTCCCAAGAGTTCGCCGGAGCCTCGTTGCTTTGACCATGTTGTTGATCGGGGATGCTAGCCGAAGTGTAAGCATCAATGCGTTTTTGCTGTTCGTCGAGTCGCTCGTTACCGATGCGAATGGCAATGCGTTGGCACTGCTTGGCAGAGACCTTCAGTTCGGCAAGATCTTCGAGGTTGCGACTAGCGTCGACGTAAGAAGGGTTACGTGCCGCCGCGATGCAGACCTTCTTCAGGACCGCTGGTGTGTGACCATGATCGACATCACACTGCAGTGTTCTCATCTGAGGGAAAAAAATCGAGGCGGCAAGCCTCGCAGTGAAACACATCGGTCATGAAATTGACTTTGCCACGTCTGCTCTCAAGCGATCGATGTTGTGGCTTTCGCTCTTTCATTGCTCCTCCACACTTGGGGCAACTCGTCGGGGGGACCGCTTGCTTGGACTGTTTGGCGAGCAGTTCGCCCATGACAAGTCGAGTCACCTGATCGACTTGTTCGATGGTCTGTTCTTCGATCGTCATCAAGTTGGAGTTGGCTAAATCTGGCAGCTTACCGCTGTTTAGCAATCGCTCGACAACGAGGCTAGCAATTTCGTCCGCCGAGGGACTGTTGGAGGCCGATTCCATGGCAATTTACCTAAAATGTGTTCTCTAAAACTCCCAGCCTTCCGGGCTGCACGTCTCCTATTGTAAATCCCATGTCAATTTGAGCCCAGGCCAATCTTCCCCACAAACCCGGTCATGCACCCGGGGCGGGAATGCAAAACCGTTGGTCTTGACACGAGAATCCGCGTCTGTTTCACGTCGATTCTGCGTCGCTACCGCAACCGGATTCAGCCTATTTGCGACTTGCCGATGCGACTTTATTGCGGATTACTGATCGGTTGACTTGTTAGCATGAGGTAGGCGACTGCGAATAAAAGGACCGTCGCCGGCGTCGTGACAAAATGGCCGACGTAGCACATCATCGACCCAAGTGTTGAGAGCACGAAGGAGAACACAACGATCAACAGCGAAGTCAATTTGTTATTGATCGAAATCCCATAGGCGATGCGAATCGATTCGATTGCCGAGCCCTTGTCATCACTGACCACGAAAACCCAAGGCCAAAGCAACCATTGCCCGACCATGATGACGATCGATAGCGCTCCCAATAGGAGAAAGGTAACTCCAACGATAAGACCGTCATTCGCGACGGCCATCGCTAAACCGGCGGTGAAGGCGACGACGATTCCAATCGCCAATCCGAGCAGCGCCAACATGATGATGCCGCCTAAAATCAACCGGAAAACGAGGCGAATCGGCGGCAGCAAACGGGACAGAGGTTCGGGTTCGTTGCGAGCGACCGCAAGTGCCATACGGCTCCATCCGACCGTTGCGTAGGCGCTAAAGAAGAGGAGAAAGGGTAAAAAGCACACCATCAGCACCCCCGCGACCTCTTCGCCAACCCCATCGGCGACCACGGCAATGCCGAAGAATGGTACCACGATGACGACCATGGAAACGGCCATTAGAATCAGCATGCTGAGGACCAACGGTACCCAGCGAGCGATGAAGATGTTCCACGTTGGCGAAACAATATCCTCGATCGGACGTTGGACCACTTGAATCTTGCCGCTGCCAACGACCAAGGGTGTGTGAGCGGCCGAAGGTTGATAGGGATTGCGATTTCCCAATTGGTTCGGATCGGTCTGCGACGACAACGGCTCACTAAAAGGACTCTCGGAGCACTGCGGCGGCGCAGCGGCAGTGGGTTCGGAATTCCCCAAGGGTTCCGTCGCGGGTGTGGGGCCTTCCGCAACCGGGTCCGTCGTAGCGACCGGCGTGCTGTCTCCGATCCGAAACGTTGCTTGACAAGCAGGGCATTTTGCCAAGCGGCCAACAGAATCGGGCGGCAGTTCAAGCTGAGCCGCACACGAGGGGCACGCTTGGCGATAAACAGTCATGGCTGAGGTCCGAAGCGGATGGAAAAATAAGCGGGAGGGATAAGATTGCAAATTGCAATGTGCAACCATGCAAATTGATAATGGACCGTCAAACGCCGCTTGTCCCTACAGGGCAATGTTTGAAACCAAAGAAATGTCGCACGAAGGAAGGCTGCCCTCGCACGACATTTACTTAAAAACACTGCCTGCTTGCGGTGCAATTACAGGGCAGCTTTGCAGCGATCCGCAACAGCATCCCAGTTGACCACGTTCCAGAAAGCGGAGATGTAATCGGGGCGGCGGTTTTGGTAATTCAGATAATAAGCATGCTCCCAAACGTCCAAGCCAAGGATCGGTGTGCCGCTCATTCCGGCGATCTCTTTGCCCATTAGCGGGCTGTCTTGGTTGGCAGTGCTGCCAATCTTGAGCTCGCCACCATCGACGACCAACCAAGCCCAACCGCTACCGAAACGAGTTGCTCCCGCGTTCGCGAATTGTTCTTTCATGGCGTCAAGTGAGCCGAATGCCTTGTTGATCGCATCTGCCAAATCGCCGCTTGGACTGCCACCTTTCCCAGGTCCCATGATCGTCCAAAACAACGAGTGGTTCGCATGTCCACCACCGTTGTTGCGAACCGCGCCAAGCTTGTCCGCTGGCACTGCGGAAAGGTTTGAGACCAATTCCTCGATCGATTTGTTTTCTAAATCAGTGCCAGCAATCGCGTCGTTGACCTTGTTGATGTAGGCCTGGTGATGCTTGGTATGATGGATTTCCATCGTTTGAGCATCAATATGAGGTGCGAGTGCGTCGTATGCGTACGGAAGGGATGGTAGTGTGTAAGCCATATTCGATGTTTGCTCCGTTTAAGGGTCAGAATCAGGGTCAAAACGTTTAGTAACGTTACCCTAAACGATAGCGGCAATGTCAAGCAAAGGAAATAACCCCTCTAAATTGAGCTTGTTCCCAGACTCCTGGCTACTTTATCCCCAATCTCGTTTTTCAAGAAGCTTTTGGAGTTTTCCAAAGGCTTGCATTTGGCTTTGTGTCGCTCGCCTTAACCCACACGGTCACCCCCACCGGCAACGGCAAGACGTTGATGACCAATGGCGGATGGTTCGAATTCCGCTTCATCCCGCCATAAGGCAAGAGCCCTGTTACGAGTCAACGAGATCAGGATCAAGCGGCACGCACGATCTCAATAGATGTAGGCTAAACCGAAGTGCAATCCGTGAACGTAGAACGTCTTGTCTCGCATTTCGAGCGATGGCCGAAGTGGATCCTCGACGGGAGTGGCTAAGTTCGATGCCAATTCAGGGTCAATCAATCCTGATGCCTGAATCGCGTCGGTCATCGCAATCACGTGATAGCCAAACGTGACATCGAAATTCGGAAATTGATGCCAACCAAGTGACAGGTCCAATTCGGGGACCCAGCTAAACGTGTGATCGGTCGTTGTGCCCGCATTCGTGCTACGGACCAACAATCCGTTGGGCTCCGTCACGACAGGGCCGTTAGCTATCGCAGTACTACCAACGAGTTCTGCTTGTCGTGAAAGTTGTCCAAACGCGACCTTCCAAAGACTTCGAAAGGACCAACACCCTTCTCGGTAGCGTGTCGCCAAGCCCAATTGGCCGCCATGAAATTCGTTCTCTGCATCAAAAGAATCAGAGACCGCAATCGTCGATCCAAGCGGCAACGGGTTATCCGCCCCAGCGGTAGACGTGCTTGAGATCGACAAACTTTCGTTCATCCGCATGAATTGGTAACCATAGAGCGCATCAACCGTTCCGCCAAATCGTGAATACAAGTGTTGGCGTATCGACAAATCCGCTCCGTATACTTCGCTCGACGCATTGACGTTGGCAGCCCCAAAGGTTGTGAACCCAGGTGTCGCGATGACCTGAGTGTCCTGCTGGGCAACTTCACCTGTGGTGACGTTGAAGAAAGGACGGGTGATGATCGACGTTGTCGATTGATCCACGTCGTAATTGAAAGATTCCTTTCCAGCCAACCAGCCGCGAACGACCAGCGAACGAGATTGGCAATCGTCAAGCCAAGTGCCGATCGTCAACCGGCCTCCAGCGGTCATGTCGCCCAGAATCTCTTCGCCACCTACCAACATTTCTGTGTCAGGATCTCCCAACTGACCTGGGTTGTCCGCATCCGCAGGGCCAGTCGTTAGGAGTGCCGGCGGATAGTCGCCGCTACGAAACATCAACAATAATTCCAGCGATCCAAACCAGCGGTCAGAGCTAAACGCCAAATGGCTATTCGCCCATGGCGAACAACCACTGCACGAAAGGGAATCACACCCAGGAGAGTCACATGATTCGAGACCGCATGAAGGTTCGTCGTAATACGCAATCGCTCCCTGCTCGCCCGAATACGCATCGCCCGAATACACATCGCCCGAATACGCATCGCCCGAATATACATCGCCCGAATAGGCATCGCCCGAATACACATCGCCCGAATACGCATCGTTCAAATAGGCCTCCCTCGAATCGATTGGCTCGGAATCCGTTTCGTAGGCAACCTGCTTGACGACTGCATTTCGAGGCACGAGCGAAGGACGAGCGACCGCATCGGTCACTCGTTCGGGCCCCGTTGCGGACTCCTCTTCCTCTGTCGCGACCTCGAAAAAGCCATCATCCGCCATGACCACCGGAGGTCGGTAGACGCCACGATCCGGTTTCTTCGTACGAACCTGGCCGCTGACCACCAATGGATTGGCCATAACGCTAGCAAAGATGGCAAGTTTCAGGAGCAATGGGTGGCTGCAGTGGACCGATGGGAGTCTCATCGCGTTGTTTTCCAGCAAATGGATCAAGCAAAAGGTTTGGATTGGAGGCGCAAGCGTCCCTACAAACCTCTTTCGGCTTTTCCGGTCGTTCCGGTTGAATGTTTTCCGTCAACTTTGCCGGTTAGCTAGCCTGCAACGGCTTCGTTGCCGTCAAATGCAACGGTATAAAAAATGGAATCATCTCCAATTGGGAGTCACTTCGCCTCGTTGAGCATTTTCGGCTTGCAACAGGGCGGTTGGCACGATTCGCCGAAACTCCTTGGCATCGCCACGGATCGAGGCATTGATAAGCAGCAATCCAAGCCGCAGTTCCTCACGTTTTCGCAGCGGTGCTTCGGTCACCCCCTCTGCTAAGCTGAGCGCTTTGCCACGAATAAAAACCGATACATTATTCACCGCATCGCCCAGTCGATGGCCAGCGTTTCCTCCGATCACAATCGTGCCTCCGATCGCACCGATGCCCGCTTCGTCTCCAACATCGCCCCGAACAAAGATGCTGCCGGACCGCATGGCCGCACCGCATCGGGGGCCAGCATTTCCGAAGATAGCTAACGTCCCGCCCGTCATCGCGACTCCAGCGCCAACGCCGGCGTCCCCTTGTACCCTAACGGCTCCGCTTGCCATCCCTTCGGCCACTCCATGCCGAACCGATCCCGTCAAGCGGATATCGGCATCTTGGTTCATCGCAAATGCATAATCACCGAGATGGCCGTCGACTTGCAAGCGAACGGGATGCCTAAGTCGCATCATCGCATGGTGCTGGCCGACAGCACCCGCTACATCGACTCGCACCAACTCCTCATCCTCCTGCAATACGGGTACCGCATGTATCGCTTCGCAGAGCTGCGCATCGGTCATCGACTGCAACGAGAATTTGAAGTTTGGGTTACGCTGTGGTGATCCTGCAACCATCGTTTACTCAGATGAAAAAGAATAATGTTGGACACTTCTCGCTACTCGCTGCTTTTTAGCACCGCACGCACGATTGACTCCATTCTAACCTCGGCTCGTCTGCCTGCCTCTAAAACTTCATCATGATTTGTGCTAATAGCGATATCGGGATTGGCGACGTTACTTACCATCGATAAGCCGAGCACTTTCATGTTTGCGTTTTTGGCAGCCATTGCCTCGGGCACGGTGCTCATGCCAACCACGTCCACTCCGATCCGCCGCATCATTCGGTACTCTGCACGCGTCTCATAAGTCGGACCAAGAGTAGCTAAGTAGGTTCCTGGATAAGCGGTAAAATTCTCACAAAGAGATGTTCGTATGGCAATCTCGCTCATTGCCGAATCATAAAACTCTTCAAAACGGCTGAGCCCCGTCTGAGCCATGGAGACCACTCCACTCGAAACACCGCTGAGCCAATCGATATGGTCGCGAATCACCAGGATGTCTCCCACACGGAGTTTTGGATTCACACCGCCTGCTGCATTGCTAACGATCAACCGGCTTGCTCCCAGCGCGGCCAACGTGTACACCGGAAACGTCACTTTGTCATTGCCGTGTCCTTCGTAACGATGAAATCGTCCGGCCATCGCAGCGACCACGAGTCCTTCGATGGTTCCAAGGATCAATTGTCCGCGATGTCCGCTAGCGGTAGAGGTAGCGAACCCAGGAATTTCAGCAAAATCGATCGCCACCGGATCTTCGATCTTGTCTGCCAAACCGCCCAAGCCGCTGCCGAGAATCACTGCAGCCGCAGGAACGCGGTGATCATGGGAGCGGATAAGGTCGCAAGCCGCATCGATTTGTTGACGAGTATTGGGGGCGAACGTTCGCAGCATGTTTTTCCTTTATCTCGTGCCAGTCTCAGAGCCAGTCTCAGAGCCAGTCTCAGAGCTGGCATTTTCTATGCGACAACTTTCCCTTCTCGCTGGCTTGACCATCCTAGCAAAAAAATGCGGTTTCTGCTTGCCGATCCTATCCATGTCGCAAACCCGAATCAACGACACCCATTGACTCACCGTTTGCTGATACTTTGCGGCGGTACGGTACCATTTGATGCCAACGGTATCGATGATTGCCGAATCGGTGCGTCGCTATTTTTCTGACCGCAATTGGTCGGAGACCGTGGGTTGGTTGAACGCTTCGATATAATCGACGCCCGCAGCTGTGATCGACAACTGGCCACACTCTTCGCGACCGATCCAACCTTTTTCGCGAAAATACCAGATATGAAACTGAACCACTTCGGGCGTGTAGGGGACCAATGTTTCCAGAGTTCCCAAGCCGATCCCAGGCTTCTGGAAATTTCGTCTTCGCTGGGCGTAAAGAAGCGACAACAATTTGTATCGTTCTAAACAGTCGTCGCTTGCGGCATTGGCTCCTTCGACAAGCTCGACTTGGACCTGTTGATGCCGTTGGTGGGAAACGTCGTATGCCTTGCGGGCTTCCGGTTCGCGAAGCGTCTCGAATGCATCCACCAACCGGGTGAAGTGGCTAGCGTCGTGATCCTCGTTGATATCCGGATGATACTTTTTCGCCAAATAGCGAAACACTCTTTCGATCGTTGCCAAATTGGCGTTCGGACTGATTTCGAGCACTTCGTAATGGTCCACAAATTCTTGGGACGACATAAGCGTGGCTTTGATTGATAACTCAGGGTTGGGAAAGAGCGTGACGCTCCAACGTAACCCTACGTCGCAATTAGTCCTCGCGAACCGAATGGCTGCACGGATTGTTGTCTCTCGCTTAGGCAGCTTGAAAAACAACGGCTGTATCGGATAAACGGGGTAACAAAAGAACCGATTTAGGAACCTCGCCTGGTTTCCGGGTTAGGCAAAAGAACACATTTGGAAAGGCAGGAAATGCAAGACAAAAGTTTAGCGGAATGATTTTGTCGAGCCCATCTTGCCGTGCATTGTTTGCCGATTCCATTCCGTGAGCGTTCGTCTTGACGACCTCTGCTATCGGTTTTCGAGCCACTGGCGGACCACTTTGGCATCTGGCAAATCACACTGACGGAATTTGGCGATTCGACCATCCGTATCATCGTAAGAGAGCATGGTTGCCGCCGACAACTCTGCTGCGATGGGTGTGTCGATTAATAGCGACGAATCGGACGCGTTCATTCGTCCTAGAATCCGCAGTTCCAGATCATGTTGGTTGGCCCGGGGCAACCAACGTGACAACGTCTCGGTCGATCCACAAACAACGATGCAAAACACATTCACCGCTGGTCCGTCGCGAAGCACCTGCTGGAGTGCCGCCGCTCCACTGACGGAACCGGCCGCCGCATCGAGGGAAAAATTGAATGATTCCTCTTGGCGAAGGTCACGGAACCGTTCCAGCGGATCGATCACGAGGACAAGCGGCGAATGGTCGGCTTCGTCATCCATACGTGATTTCACCCGTTCACTGATGCGGACCAATTCAGCTTCCGAATCTCTCATTTTGATGCTCTTGAAATCGATCCCGCATTCATCAAGCCACGGCCTCAAGGTTTCTCCTTCATCGACTCGGTTGCCGTCGTAGTAAACAAGTTCTAAACGCGGGTCGCTGTGCTGGAATCCAGCGATACAAGTTGCGATGACACTACTTCGCGATTCGGGTGGCGCGATGATCAAGACATTTCGGCCTGTGTCGCGAGTTAATCGGATCGCTACGGGGGGCCCGATCTCAACCGCTTCGCCGAGCAGTCCGTACAACGATTTGTCCTGAGAAAGATTAGCCGGGTAGATCGCCTTGGCCAGTGCCGGTGTCCAACGGCATGGACGGTTCCCTTCAAACACAACCGCTGGCGGCAATGACTTCACATACTCCGCATCACGATCCGCGATGGACGCAAGCAGTTCGCGATGCTCTGCTGATGATAGCCACGCCACTTGGAATGGTTGATTGCCTTCGATCAAACCACCTGCGTCGTTGTAGATCGCTTCACCGGGGCGGGCGATCAAGCGAGCGGCGGTGTTGTCATCGGCAAGAATCAAAGCGGCATCCGATTCACTGCACTGCATCGCAATCCGGACGGCCATTTGCCCGAGCGTTGCTCGAGGTAGCGAATAGGCACCGGCCAACGATTGGCTGCTCAGTACCACGTGCATCCCAAACGAACGACCTTGACGAACCAAGCGGTCGAGCAGCATCGCACAATCGCCCGCCAATCGATCGTCGCGCATGAACAACTCTTGGAATTCGTCGACGACCAACATAATTCGCGGCATCGCATTGCCGCTGGCACGTCGGTATTCGCCAAGCTCTTGCACGCCAGCGGCACGGAATTGCTCACCACGAAGTTGCAATTCGCCATCGAGACGTTGCAACACACTTCGCCCAAACTCACGCTCACTTTCGATGCCAATCACGCGAGCGTGAGGAAAACTGGCGTCGGCGTACGGTTTGAACTCAACCCCTTTCTTAAAGTCCAGCAGATAAAACTGAAGTTCATCGGGCGTGTATCGGTAGGCGCCCGATGTAATGATCGCATGCAGAAGCGTGCTCTTTCCCGAACCGGTTTTCCCAGCGATCAGTACATGTTGGCGAACCCCTTCGCCCAAATCCAAACACATCGAGCGGTTGGCACCTTGGCTACCAACCGCGATCGCGATCCCATCACTGGTCGAACCCGATGCCGCATCCTCCTCTTTTAGAATACTACCGAGGGGAATTTCGACTCGTGACGCGGCGACGGCGGCTAAGCCGATCTTTTCGACGAGCGGCGAACGCATCCGGTCGGTCGGCGGTTCACAGGGACGAAACGCCAACTCGGACAAACCCGCTTTCTCAACATGAAACCTGCCTGAGGAATCGATGTCGATTTGCAAGATCTTGTTCGATTTTGGCATCGGCATGTCCGATGGCCATGGCTTCGAGGAATCGCAAACCAAAATGCTATAGATGCCGCAGCGCAGGCCACTTTCAATCAATGCTAACAGATGTTTGTAGGCGTCGCGTGACACCCCCTCCGGAAAACCGATCGCAGCGACCGCGCGGTAGGGTTCCGCCATCGACCCCGCTAATTCATTGTAGTCTTCGATCCGTTCAAAACGGTCCCGTAAACTGACCTGCAATACATCTTCGACATGATGCGACAGCTCGGCCAATCGCTCATTGATTTGTGCATCGCTCGTCCACACGCGATGGCCAACGATTGACGGATCGTGATCCGCTAATGCCATAAAACCTGTAAAGTTCTGGCCTCGTCCGAGCGGGTCGAGTAGCGTGAGTTTGCATCGCGATGGTGGTGCGCCGGCGAGTAACCGCCACAGCACTTGATGAGCCAAATCGATCGCCGAATCGAGTTGCGATGGCGGAGCGGTAATGACCAATCCGCTATGCAAACGACGGTGCAGTACCAATGGCAACGAATCGGGGATCGATAGATCGCTGATCGAATCAAGAACCGAATCATTATCGATGTTTGGCTCATTCAACACTTCATCAAGGCTCGAACCAACGCTCAAGGTTCCAACGGGAACATAGTCGATGCGATTGAGATCGACTGGCAAGGGCGAAGCAAGAACATTTTGCCAAGCTGGAAAACGATGCTCGACCGATTCGGTCGCCTTGCTGATGCGAGCGAGTCCTCGGCGGACCCCTTGCTCGAGTCGCTGCATCAACCGCCGCCGTTCTTGCCAGCGGGACTCGGCCAACCGAGTCCGCTTTTCCGATATCATTTGCTCGGTCGAGGCCAAGCTGTGCGTGATCTCCGCAGCGACCGCTTCCGCTTTCACTCGCATGGTTTCGGCCAACTGGGCGTAGTGGGACTTGAACCATTGATCTTTTTCCGCTAGCGACTGATCGAGCGCCGTTCGCTGTTGATCACGTTGCTTTTCGAGCTCAGCCTCCAATTGGGTCAATTGCTCGTTCTTCCATTGCGCAGCGGCCGCTAAGTGCGTATCACGTTTTTTTACCAATTCGGCAGAGGCATCTTTGGCGATTTTCGTTGAAATCGCCTTGGCGCGATCGGCGTTTTTCCCAGCTTCTGCCAATAACCATTCGGCAACGGGGTACAACCGCCGTGTCTGTTTCTTCACCGGCCACATTAACAACAGGTATGCAACGAAGCCCAAAACGGCGATCATCGTGAAGCCAGTGAGAACCCAAAGTATTTTTTTGTCCTGGACGAAGAAATAGACGCCCAGTGACCAGAGAACACAAAACACCAACGCGACAATGGGCAACAAGTACGAATCGATCAGTTTTGAAATTGCACCGCGGCGCATCTCGTCGACAATGTTTCGGCAACGCTTGGTCGTCGAGGCGATTTGCTCGATTGCCTCGTCAACCGATTTGGGTAGCGTCATCGGCTGTTCGCCTTCGGGAGTAACCGATGGGTCCGATTGCGGTAGATGGTCGAGTCGGGCGATCGTCAATTCTCTCGCTTCGCTCACGGTCGAATAAATCGACTGCAGCGAGTCGTCGATTTTTTGAATTTCCCGATCACGTGTTTCAATCGGCCGATGTTTTTGCTTTTCGTATTGGTGCCCAATCGCTTGGCACCGCGAGATCACTTTTTGTTCAATCGCTTCTTTTTCTTTGACTGCTTTGCGACGAAAGTGAGCCAAAAGTTCCGATTGTTGTTTGCGGTTCTCGATTGCAAACGTTTCGTACTCACTAACGAGTTGCTCTTCGGATTCATCCCAAACGCTAAGCGTCGAACGTCGGAGCAAACGACAATCATTCTTTTTGGCTGTTTGAATGGATTGAAATTCTTCGGCTTCTCGCTTGCTCGCGCGCGCATGATCGGCGATCAACGCACGATGCTCCGCAACACTCGATTCGAAACGCTGGCGAAGGGCATCGAGCAACCTCGTTTGCCGTGCGGGATCGAGCAATCCTGCGGGGCTTACCGATGCGTCTTTCATGGTCATTGTTTTCGTCTATTGATCTCGATGTTGATCGTCCGCGAGTGCCTCGTCGGCACGACGAATGACCTCGCAAAATTCTGTCATTGCCGATGCGAAACGATTCAAACTTGGCCCTAGACTTGACAGATGCTCTTGTTCGAATTGGCGACTGCGATCATCAACCCAACTTTCGCGAACCTCTGCCCAAAGTTTAGCAAAGTCGATAAAGTCTCGCCGGATTTTGTTCTCGGCATCCCGAATCGGTCCCAGTTTAATCGTCATTGGAAGCGTCATCCGGTTCATTAAAATCGGCAATCCCAGCTGATGGATTAAACGTTCGCAACATCTTTCGACCTTTGTACAGATTAAACAGATCACCGGGGTTCAAGGGACGCAGCCGACCGGCGGTTGGTTGATCGATGGTTTCGAGCCCGTCGGTCACGACGACACATGCCGTCCCATCTCGCTCCGCGGTCATGACGCCCGCTTGTTCATCCAAGAAAAAACCTAACAACGCTGGTTTGATCGATTCATAACCAAGTTGGTTGAGATGTTTTTCGAACTGCTCCATCGCTCGCCGCTGAGCCGCATTGAACTGGTCGGCTGCGACGGTGAAGATTTCGGCGTGTTCGGCATGCCAGCCTGCGTAGATCGCATAGATGTCATCAATGGGCATATCCGCCACATCCGCACTCATCGCAAACACGACGGGCCCCGTCATCCCAACGTTACTGTACGTTTTATCGCCAAACGAATACTCGAACCTCACCAAATGAACGTCAACCGGGTTGGTGAAACTCGGCCAAAGCAGACGCCGCGTGTCGACGACTTCAACCGATGTCGGTGGCACGCCCATCTGTTGGGGTTGAGTCAACCATAGTGACATTTCCGCCTCCGCCGTGGCGGTATCGGAGCGGACCGATTCGTCGACGCTGTCGCCCAACCCGAGTTCGTCGGCGTAGTGAACCGCTCTTAATCTTGCCGCGGGATCTTTGGTCAATTCCAATAACCGTTTTTTTCCGTCTTCGTCGCCAAGTTTCGCGAGTGCTCCGGCGGCCTCGCATTGGACGCGCCGGTGTTTCAAATCGATCGTTTGGTTCAGTTTGCCGATCGACGAGGGATCGCCGATCAAGCTAAGCGTATCACACAACGAAACCGCCAATGCGACCGCCTCACCAAGTGTCGCCTGAACCGTTTCTACATCATCGCCAAATTCGCGAGGGTTTTCTTCGAAACGAGCCAACCGGCCGCTGACTTCACCGAGCAACAGATTCAGCACGGGTAGTTTTTCGCGAGCCGGATGAGGATCGACGCCGCCGCTGCGAACCAAGTAGTTGGCCAAATCGAGTGTCGGAGCGGCAAGCGAGGGGAATTCAAGGCAATCGAGTATTTGCGGAAAGACCCAATTCGTCTTCCAATCCAAATGCTGCATCAGAGGACTGATTGCCTGAGCCGCTTCGATCCATTTGCGAGGCGGCGATGACGTCATCTTCTCGATCAAAAGCGCAAGCGATTCCTGACTTCGAAGCATTGCCAATAGATGCAATAGCAAGTGTTTATTCGATGCCCCGACAGGCAGGATGTCATGCAGACGCGCTACCTGATTCGGATCAAGGTTGGCCAAACCGGTGTCGGATCGCATCAAAAGCGTGTGAATCAAATGCAATAAACCGCCCAGAATCGCTGGATCACTGCGGCCCACGATGCCAGGCTGCTGCAACAGTTCAGCGATCAGGCCAGCCCCGTCGTGCTGGTTACTTTCAGCGATTTCACGCAATCGCCAGCCCGCCGCAACGGGGTCAGCTTCGGGGCCGAGTAACGATCCAAGGGTGTCGTTTTGCACGAGTCAAATTAGCTTTCGTTCTTGGTGAGTAGCGGTAGATCCGTAGCCGTGCCTCTCCGAGGCACGGGGATTTCGCGTCTCGGAGAGACGCGGCTACGGAAATGCGGGTTGTTTGTGCCTCGGGTTCGCGTCTCGGAGAGACGCGGCTACGGAGGTGCGGGTTGTTTGCGCCTCGGGTTCGCGTCTCGGAGAGACGCGGCTACGGAGGTGCGCTATTCACTTTAACAAAAACCACCCTGCACTAACACGGCAGTCATTTGGTTGGTTTTAGGCTGAACGAACCGAAATGAATTCCGGTCGGCTCGTTGTAGCCGAACACCCCGCCCGGTGCAAAGTATTGGCGAAATTCCTCGTAAGGAGGCAATTGGTTCCGTTCCAATAACTCCGAAAACTGTTTCGCCGCCGAACTCTTTTCGCCCTGCGTCCGCAAAAACTTTCTCGAATCGTCTGCTTTGGCCAACTCATAGAACTGGCGGAAATAATCGGCACCGCGAACAAATGAAACCATAAACGGTTTTTCGCCATCCAGCTTCCCGCCCAGTTCACTCACCACCAAATCAAAATCGGGTTCTGTCGCCAATCGTGGCGTCCCACTCTCGTTCGCTCGGATGATTCGTTCCAAAAAGACGCGGCTGTCGCTAAAAACAATCCATGTTCCCAAAATGACGATCCCAGGCGATGGTTGGCGAAACGAATCGGGAACCGGTCGCCGACTCGGGAAACTGTAGATCACCGAACCTGCCACGGTTTCGACCTTCAGTACATTTGGTTTCATTTTACGAAAACGAGCGATCGCACTCTTGGCACTCTCGGCGTCTTTCAACTCGAATCCGTACGCCGTGACTTGGCTGTTTAGTTTGACCGGCGTTTCCAACCAAGTCGTACTGGCGTAACGGCCCGATAGGTTTTGCAGGATATCCTCGTTGACCTGCAGGCGAGTCGCGTTTTCAAGTGGATCCTCCACGAACCGTTTGAGTGGCTCCTCGCCTTGAAAGAGCGCAAGGATCTTGTCGAGGTTTTCGTATGCCTTTTCAAAATTCCAATGGACGGTGGTGTAAGCGGTTACGTCGGCGGGAACCCAATCCGGAGGCATGATGTCACCGGTTTCAGGCCGAATCAAACCAAGAAATCCGTCGCGCGGAGTATCGATCAGTAGATGAAGATGAGAGATCGATTCAAACATCTCACCACCGTGAAAGGTGCTACCACCAATGCCGCGAATTTTGCCAATTCCGAGATCCTCAAGAATCGGCCATACGAAAACGGCTGCCGTCCCTCGCTTGACGACTCGTTCGACCACATGATAGGGATCCGCATAGAACGTGAATTGAGGGCGAGTTGATTCGGCCCCAATACAACGAGACATGGCGTTGCCAAAGTTTACATTGTCCGCCAGCGTCGGTTCGTCACTGTGGCCGAGCCATTGGTCGAGTGCCTTTCCCGCTGTTTCGTGTCCGACCCCCAAGACGATGACATCTTGATTTTGAAAGTACTCGATCTCCGGACGGCCTGGACGCGGTGGCATCAGTCGCACCAGTTCGATTTTCTCCAACCTGCTCGTGCGACGAACATAGCCTGACTCAATCAATCGAGCTTCCAATCGGTCGACGAGTGAGAGCAAATCGGCAACCTTCTCTCCAGCATCGACCATGAACAATCCAGCGATTGCGTTTTGTTCACGTCGTCTCCGGGCGATTCGACGACGAATTGCCTCTTCGGATTCGTCCCTCTTTGCTCCTTCGTTCGCGGCGGTATCCGATGATTCAGTGACCACGTTTCCGGGCATCATCGCCATCGCAACTTGGCCGCTGGGGATCGCCAACAATTCGTCAAGCGATAAGCCAACCTCGTCTCCGAACTGAGCAAACAGTTCTCTTAGCGTTTGATAGATGTCGCCAGCAAACGGTTTTAGTTTTGGGTCAGCGAGCATTCGGCCCAGTGAAGATTCTGACAATGTCTCCCGAAATTCATCCGCGCTATCCAAACGGGCGTATAGCAATGTGTCCTCGGGCAACAAATGGGGAGCCCCAGGAATCGAAACCGGGTTCGCTGCGGGCGCCGGCTGGGCCGGCATCATGATCATGAGCAAAGAGCCGAGACAGATTGGCAATGGGCTTTGGAAAAACGGGTTCATGGAAAGTCACTATGTGAGAGGTTGCGGATCTCCCTTTATATTCGAGTCGAATCACGAAGTCTTGGGTAGATTCGCTAAGGAGCACCCTATAATTGGGAAACATGTCGTGAGCGGATACTCGAGAGCTGCGATTTATGAAAAGATGCCCTCCAAACTGGATTTTGCGGAACGAGTTGGCGATTAGGAGGTTAGAATAGATTAGGAGTCTGTCGTTGATTCCGCGATTTAGCCGTCTCGTTCTCTCGAATTAGCCATGATGATCCGACGTATATTCACCTCTTGCCTATTTGCCGCTCTGCTATCGAGTCCTTTATTTGCTCAGGGTAATGCCGATACCTCCGATCAAGGCGGTACCCTCACTCCAGCGAGCGGCGGATTGGATGCCGATGCTGCTTTCTCAGCAATCGACCGCGGAACCGCTGTGGGGCAAACGGCTGAAACCGGACTCGGTTTCGGGGGAGTCGGCGGGACAACGACAACAGGAACGACAGCCCGAACCACTGGAGGCGTCAGCATGGGAGGTATGGGAGGAATGGGTGGCTTCTCCAGCATGTTTGGAAATCAAACAGGTCAGACTGGCAGTTCGACCCCACCCGTTATCCGCACGCGGTTGAGAAGTGCTATCGAAGTTCCACCGCGACCACAGTGGCAAACCGAGCAATCCGCTACCGCTCTCATTCGTTCGCTACCAAGCGGGAAGCGAATGCCGGGCGTCCAGGTCCGGGTAGAAGGCAGGACCGCCGTTATCGCAGGGACGGTCAGCAGCCAGCATGACCGCCGAATGAGCGAGCTGCTGATGCGACTGGAGCCTGGCGTGCGAAACGTCGACAATCAGATTGAAGTTTTGCCGTAGCGTTGACGGGCTGTCGATTTAATCGGTTTGACTCGACTGATTGTTTAACGCCAAGCCATAGGCGACCGCTTATGGGAAAGCTGACGCCTTCGGCTAAGCGTTAAACGATTAAATCGACAGGCCGTTTCCACGACGGTCGATCCACCACGGTCGATCCAACGCAGGGTAGCTCGTAGCCGAAGTCGCCAGACTTTGGACGTCCTTCACCGGCCCTTCATCCGCCCGGCCCTTCATCCGCCCGGCCCAATCGTTGGCGTGGCCGGCTTCTTAGGATCTCATCTTTGCTCGAGCCCGACTCAAGACGGGGCCGATGCTGTTTTCAGCCATGCCGACGGTTTGGCTAATCTCTTGATAGGATTTGCCCTCGAGGTGGTACATGCGAACCACGTTGGCTTCTTGGGGATCGAGCCGCAAGAGTAACTGTTGGACCTGTTCCTGATCTTCGATTCGGGAGGCGGCTCCGTTATCGGATTCGGCCTGAGAATCTGCAGCAGAACGAATATCGCCAACGGGGCGAGCCGTTCGCCCGGCTGCTGCCAAACGCCGAGCGATTACACGTCGAGAAATCACTGTCAAATAGGTCGCCAGCGAGCAATTGCGACGAAACCGGCGCAGCACGCCAAAGTCGTTTGCAATGATTGCCAAAAAGACTTCCGCGACCAAATCGTCTCGCGTCGAGCTATCGAGCGAAAAACCTCGCGACTCAGCCGTATGGTTCGCCACATGCACGACCAACCCCAGAAACCGGTCAGCAAAGTTCTGCCAAGCGCGCGGAGCCCCATCAAGACAATGTTGAAGAAGCTGGCGATCAACCTCAGAAAGACTCACAAGTAGGACACCAAAGAGGGGAAGATGGAACAAAACTCTATGCTAATAGTAAGTAGCGAGCATCCAAATCGCAAGCATTATCCCAACAATCGACGAGGATCGTTCCTGCAGCGGTGCAAAATTGCAAGAATTTGGCGTCTCCGGAGGCAATGATTTGTCCGTTGCTGATTTTGGTCCTTCCCATTCGCCTCGCTTCGCCCCTGTGTCGATGGCACAACGACACAGGGGCTCTGCTTCACAACGCACGAAAATGCATCTCCCCGCTCCCGCGCTCCATTTTCGCCCACCGAAGGCGGATCGGAAATGGAGCGACGTTTCGAATGTCCCGAGAGAGACGCGTCGACAATTAGCGAACGACCAACAACATCCGGCTATTGCCGCGGCGGACGACCAACCGCAGAGGCTGCCCTTGTTTAGCAGCCTCAGCGACAATCAGCGACAAGCGATCTGCTGAGGAGACTTCGATCCCCGCGGCCGATTCAATCACATCACCGACTTGCAATTCGCCGCGGTCTGCAACCGATCCGTCTTCAATTCCGGTCACGATCAAACCACTCTCGAGCTGATCATAACCATAATCGCGGGCCGATTCGGGAGTGACCGGAACGAGCGTCGCACCGAGCACGCTACCGCTACCGAACATCGCCATTGCGGCATTGGTTCGTTCTTGCAAATTGACGCTTACTTGAAGCGACGCCCCGTTTCGCGTGACGTCCATCACGACGATCGATCCTGGCGCCCGGCTCGCAATGTAGTTGCGAAGCTGCGTACCTGATTTGATCGGTCGATCATCGACCTTGGTGACCACATCGCCTGGTTGCAATCCAGCTTTCGCGGCAGGTTGGTTTTCCAAAACCGCACCGATCAAAGCCCCGGAGCGGACGGATAAGTCGAACTTCTGAATCGTCGCGGGCGTCACATCGACAACTTGGGCTCCCAGGAAGCCGCGATGCACCTGACCTGTTTCGATGATGGATTCAAACACGGGGCGGGCTAATGAAACAGGAATCGCGAATCCAATTCCCGCACTCGTTCCGCTGCGGGAAAGGATCGCGGTATTGATCCCCACCAATTCGCCTCGCAGATTGACGAGTGGACCACCCGAGTTGCCTGGGTTGATCGCCGCATCGGTCTGCAAAAAATCTTCAAAACCGTTGCCATCATCGACGATACCTTGAACGCGGTTCTTGCCACTAATGATTCCGGCGGTAACGGTTTGATCCAAACCAAAGGGGCTGCCGATTGCCAACACCCAGTCTCCGACGCGAATTTCATCCGAGCTCCCGAACGAGACGGGACGCAGCCCATCGCGATCGATCTTTAAAACCGCCAAGTCGGTTTGCGGATCGGCTCCGATCACCTTGGCTTGAATCATTGTATCGTCGCTCAGTTCAACCGTAACGGTATCGGCACCTTCGACGACATGATTGTTGGTCAAGATATATCCGTCACGACGGACGATGACCCCACTGCCCATGCCTTCGGACTCACGTTTCTGCGGACGCAACCGACCGCCGCCAAAGAACTCTTCAAAACCGGGCGGCAATTGACGCTGAAAACCTGGTGGTAAACCCTCATATCCTCCATTGATGATCTCGGTTTGCTTCGTGCTAATGCTGACGACACTCGGCCGTAGCATTTCGGCGACATTGCGAAACGAAGAGGACAAATCCTGAGCGGTCGCAAGATTTTGTGGCGAGTTCGCTACTGGGGGGGCGGCGGCGTGTAGACCCGACCTTCGTTGCGGCATTTGGTCCTGCGCCGATATGTCACCCTGCATCCGCTCGGGCAAACTCATCACCACGGCCGTCAAAAGGGAGCCGACAATCATGGCGGTAAACAGGATGCTCAATTTTTTCCACAATCTACTCATCACAGCTTCTCCTAGTTATCTATCGAAACGAATCGGAATATTCTAACCGATTGATATTGGCTTCTACGGGCCGAAAAAGAGTTGGAGTACCGGAACTTCCGGCAGAAAATAGGATAACGTTTGGGCCACTCAAAAGGCAAACCGTGGGTCGCGTTAAAGGATACGATTCTGCTATGCTCGTAGTGCGTTGGTGTGGCGAGAATGTTCGGGATTTCGTCGCTTTTTCAGCTTGGAAGCATTTGTGCAGTTAAAAAGCAAGGAGCAATCATTTCGATGCGCGACACTTTGACAGTCATTTTAGCAGGCGGACGAGGTTCTCGGTTGGAAGCCTTGACGCGAGACCGTGCAAAACCGGCCGTCCCTTTCGGTGGCCTTTACCGAATCATCGACTTTGTGCTCAGCAATTGTCTCAACAGCGGGATGAGACGATTGATGCTGTTGACTCAGTACAAAGCGCAATCGCTTGATCGCCATATCAACTTGGCATGGCGAAACTATTTCTGCCGAGAGCTTGGCGAGTTCATTGATGTCATGCCGCCGCAGCAGCGGATCGATGACAATTGGTACCAGGGCACTGCCGACGCCGTTTACCAAAACATCTATGCGATCGAACGGGCTCAGCCAAAAGACATCGTTGTTTTGGCAGGCGATCATATTTACAAAATGAACTACAAGCCGATGGTCGATTTTCACCGAGAAATGGGAGCCGATATTACGATCGGTGCGTTGCGGGTGTCGCCTCGCGAGGCGACTCAATTCGGTGTTTTGCAAACCGACCAAGAGCATCGCTTAACCGGTTTCCAAGAAAAACCCGACCACCCGATTCCGACACCCGAAGATCCCGAAGTCTGTTTGGCGTCCATGGGAATCTATGTGTTCAACGCCAGGTTTTTGTATGAGCAACTTTGTGACGACGCGACGCGCGAGGAAAGTTCGCACGATTTTGGAAAAAACATCATTCCTGCTGCGATCGATAAGCACCGCGTTTTCGCGTTTCCCTTCTTGGATGAAAACCGCAAATCGGATGCGTATTGGCGCGACGTGGGGACTATCGATGCCTATTACGAAGCCAATATGGATTTGATCGGTGTCGATCCTCAACTAAACCTTTACGATCGTGTGTGGCCGATCCGGTCCTATCAACCGATGTTGCCGCCACCAAAGTTCGTGTTTGGCAGCGAAGGCTCATCGCCGCGGCGCGGCGAAGCGCTCGATTCAATCGTTTGCCAAGGAGCTATTCTGAGCGGCGGCGTGGTCGCCCGAAGTGTGATCGGCTCCAACGTTCGCGTGAATAGCTACGCCCATATCGAAGACAGTATTCTGTTTGATGGCGTCGAAGTCGGTCGTCGTTCCCGGATCCGTCGCGCGATCATCGATAAAGATGTTCACATCCCAGAGGGGGTTGAAATCGGCTACGACCCCGTCGCCGATGCGCAGCGTGGGTTTACGGTCAGTGCCAGCGGTCTGGTCGTGATTGCCCGCGGAGAGCACATCGAGCCGTCCTAAGACGGCCTCACCGTAACCCTCACTCGGGTGATAACGGATGTGAAGCCGAATTCAGTCCGTTCTACGTTAATGGCTTCTAAGGCTTTCGACCGCTTTTCTCAACTGCGGATCGATCGACATCAAGCTGCCTGTTTCTATCGAGGCGCCAATTTCTGCATCTGGTATCGACTCGTCCTCCTCCGGGTTGGCCGGTTTGAATTTCGCCCGCACTTCCTCGAGCGCGGCCTCGGATAAACTCGGGTAGGACGCACGAGTCCAATGCTCTACAAGCGCCAACCGAGTTTTGTCGTCCAGTTCGATACGCATCGAGTCATCGGGAGAAACCCCCCATTCGTCCTCTTCGGTTGCCTCTTTACTACGGTGAATATTTTTGCCGTTGGGACGATAGTATCGTGCGACAGTCAGTTTCAGGGCACTACGTCCATACTGAAGTGGCAGAACATTTTGTACCGTTCCTTTGCCATAACTGCGAGTTCCGACGATGGTTGCTCGTTTGTTGTCCTTGAGAGCGGCAGCCAAAATCTCGCTAGCACTTGCCGAATTTTCGTCGATCAAAACCGCGAGCGGTTTATCGACGGCCACCAACGTTCCTGGTTTTGCCTCATATTCCGCTTCGATTTTCCCGCCTCGAACACGCGTTGAAACAATCGCTCCCGATTCTAAAAACATATCCGCAATATCGATCGCACTGTATAGTAATCCGCCTCCGTTGCCGCGGACGTCGATGACCATGCCACGAAAGTCATTGTCAAGCTCGACAAGAACTTTACGAAGCTCTTCGATCGTCCGATCACCAAAGCTGGTCAGGCGGATGTAGGCGATGGTGGAGTCTTCCTCGAGTCGGTAAATCCACTCATCGTTTGGGCCGCGTCTCGATCCAATCACCGATTCCAACTCAATCGTTGCTCGCTCGACGGTAAACACCATCTCCTTCCAACCGCCGTCTTCTCCGCTGCGGCGACGGATGCGAACCTCAACGGTCGTGCCAATCACCCCTTTCAACGCTGCGGTGACTTCCCCAAGGCTCATTTCAGAGACGTCTCGCCCATCGACCCGAATGATCTGATCAGCGGGTAGCAAGCCGGCTTTGATCGCCGGAGACCCGACCAAGGGTGTAATGATACGTACCGGTTCGCCCGCAACTGGCTGGTCCACATAGATCCCAATACCGGCGAATTCTTGCTGAATGCTATTGCGGAACGACTCATAGTACTCGGACGTGATGTACTCACTATTTTGATCGAGTAGCGATGTCATCCCGTTCATGGCCGCGACAAGCAGTTGGTCTTCCTCCACGGGGTCCACGTAATAGTTGTTGATCATCTCCATCGCATCCCCAACCATGATCGCTGTCTTGGCACGCCGGTGGGTGACATAACAAGCGGAGGAGGCGAGAAACGCGATAATCAGAATGGTCAGGTTGCGAGGAGGCATGTTGGAATAGAACCTTTGTAAAGTAGCCGAGTCTCTCCGAGACTCGTAAAAACTCATAACCGAGTCTCCCCGAGACTCATAAAAACTAGTAGCCGAGTCTCTCCGAGACTCGTAAAAACTCATAACTGAGTCTCCCCGAGACTCATAAAAACTAGTAGCCGAGTCTCTCCGAGACTCGTAAAAACTCAACGTCCGAAGAGACGCCGCTAATCTCGCCACGGATTGGCACGGCGATTGCCAGATACCGTCTGCTGTCGTGAGCGATGACCGAACTTCCGCTCGATACCCCGCAATTCTACCAGCTACCAACAAAACAGAGAACAATGATGCGTGTATGTAAAAGGACCTGCATTTGATCCGCACCCAACGTCTGCGATCTGCTTGAATACCGGATGGTTGCCAACACGGCGGAACGAGTATTTGGCGTTACTAAAATCGCGCTCTCTACGCTGGATGATTCCATGCCAAAGCCAAAAACTTCCCTCCGCTTCGCTGGCTGCTTGGCTTGAATCGATACAACAGTCACTCAGTGGTTGACAGTTAGACACCGCGCGTACTCCAGACACCGCGCGTATTCCAGACACCGCGCGTATTCCAGACACCGCGTGTATTCCAAACACCGCGTGTATTCCAAACACCGCGTGTACTCCAGAGACTTCGGACAATTGGATCAACGCTCAAAGGGAATTGGCCAAGAGGTTCCGTTCTGAAGGGGGGGGAGCGATTTTTGGCAAGGAGAGGTCTCCGCATGGGCGTGCCGTTTGGGGACGATTTTATCGCAATTTGAGGACAAACGTGGGGTTAGCAAACCCAGCATCCATGCCTGTTTGGGCATTCAAATACTGCATTGGCGGCCAATGTGGGTAGAAAAACGCCTTTTTTGAAACTTTTTTTCTACTTTTTGACGTATTCTCTCCCGTCCGATGACTTCGTGATACAATACGGCTCTTGAAAACCCCAACTACTCGACTTCAATAACGAAATATGAGATACGCTTTTCGGCTCGCGGAACTACTTGGCCACACCCCTGATCGTCGCAAGCGACCGGGCACGATCAAATCGATAGTTGAGCATACAGGCTTAGACCGGCATCAAGTAGCCTCATTGCTCAAGAACGAAGCAAAATACATTCCATTGGATGCACTGTCGCGTCTTTGCGATTACTTGATTGATCATGGTTATGCGACAGCCGAGCAATTGCCTGGTGCTTTGTTCGCTGTCAATGCTGAGAATTTCTGGGAGCTGCTGGCGCGGCGAAGCGAGATTGAGATCGTGGTCGGAGTTCGTCAAAACAACGGTGACGATTCGCCTGAGAACGCAACGGTCGTCGCCAGTGACTCGGTGCTGTTTGGCGAATTGCTCAATGGTGTTTCGACTCTTGGGGGAGCGGCAAAACACAAGAGTCATTTGGAGAATGAAGAAGGGAAAACGGTCGAATTGCCAATGCCCGATCGTTTGCAACAAACGCTCGTGTGGAGCCCCGGCCAAGTCTCGTTCGAAGATGCACGCCAACGGGCCGAAGAGGTGTTCGAAGGCTTTGTACAAGCTCAGAATGACCGTGGCATGGTGTGCATCGGCAGCGTCAAGAGCAATCCCGTCGTGGAACTGATGTTCTCCGATGCGTTTGGATGCACTCCGTTCGTCACCGAGGATGATGTCGATGATGTCTCGGCCCGCTCATGCCCATTCTTTTTGCGATACCGCGATAGTGATCCCAAACCGGGTGCGGCCTCGGCCGGTACGCGGTTGAGCAAAAACGAGGACGCCGCCGAGCCAGGCTTCTATTACGAGAAGGATGATGGGACGTGGGCGTATGCGGGCGGCAATGGAAAGGACTCAGCACTCGTGTTCTACATCTACCGTGAAGCGCTTGGCCGCTTGGATATGGTATTGAGTGGATTTTCTGGCCGCGCCACGAGGCTTTTGGCGAAGACGTTGGCGATTCGCGGTGAAGAGTTTTGGCCTCCCATCTACGAACATGCTGGAATGCAAGTCGGTGCATACTTGGTTCAATACGAAAATTCAGAGACAACGCCTAGTCGCGAGGATCTAATCTTCAACCCGGGTGGTGCCGCAGAAATCATGCCGCTTTCCGAAAAAGCACTGGCAAAGCGTTTGTCAAAGCGTTAATGTTCCTCCCTACCGCCATCCAAGCAACGGGCCAAGGGATCGTTGCGGATGAGTTTTGCCGTTAGTACCCTCACCACGTGTTAACGAACGGGCTGCCAACGGATTATTTCCTGCTTCTGAGTTCTTAGTGAACCCCCACCTTTCTTGTTTCCACAAGGTCAATCAGATGAACAATCGTAGTACAACTCGTCGAGATTTTATCGGCCGTAGCGCAGCCCTCGGTGCCAGCGTTGGCTTTTTTACAAGCTTGTCGCCAGCCACTCGGGCTGAGGATTCACCGCTGCAGGGTTTGGCCGCTGCATGTATTGGGGTCGGCGGTAAGGGCAGCAGCGACACCAGCCATATCGCTGAGCAGGGGGTTTCGATCGTCGGATTGTGCGATTGCGATGGACGCACGTTGACGAAGAAAGGACGCGAGTTCCCCGAGGCCAAAAAGTTTGATGACTTTCGGGAAATGCTTGACTCGCTGGGCGATAAAATTGACATCGTTACCGTTTCGACACCCGACCACACGCACGCCGCCGCCGCCGTTCGTGCGATGCGGATGAAGAAGCACATCTATTGCCAAAAACCTTTGACATGGTCGATCGGCGAAGCACGGTTGATGCGAGAAACAGCCGAGGAAACGGGGGTTGTTACTCAGATGGGTAACCAGGGCACATCCGAGGATGGGATGCGTGAAGCGGTCGAAGTGATTCAAGGCGGAGCCCTTGGCGACGTTTCGGAAGTCCATATTTGGTCCAACCGTCCGATTTGGCCGCAAGGCAAAGGCCGACCAGTTGGCGAAGATCCGATTCCCGAAGAACTGAACTGGGACGCTTGGATTGGACCTGCTCCGATGCGACCATTTGTAGAAGGAGCCTATCACGCGTTCAATTGGCGTGGCTGGGTGGACTTCGGCACCGGAGCTCTCGGTGACATGGCCTGCCACACGACCAATATGCCCGTGATGGCTCTTAAACTTTGGGATCCCATTGCGATGACCGGCATTAAGAATCCTGGCATCTTCGAAGGAGAAACCTACCCGAACAGCTCAGCGTTAATGTTCGAATTCCCCGAACGTGAAGGTTTGCCTGCTTGTAAATTGTTCTGGTACGACGGTGGCGAATTGCCTTCCGATGACGTCCTGGCTCAACTTCCCAGTTCGTTCAAAAAGCGAATTGAAGCCCAGAAAGCGGGTGGCAGAAAGACAAGTGGCGCGTTGCTAGTAGGAAGCAAAGGTTCACTGTTTTCGCCCGACGACTACAGCTCCAAATACCATCTGCTTCCCGAAGACGACTTCGCTGACTTTGAGGCGCCAGCGCAAACCTTGCCCCGCGTTCCTTTCAATGGAGACGTCGACCAGCGGCATAAGTGGGAATTCGTCGAATCGGTCAAGGGGCAATACGAACCAGGTCCGATGTCCAACTTTAGCTACGCAGGTCGGTTGACCGAAACCATCCTAGCAGGCAACTTGACCATGCGAGCCAAAGCAGGGCAACGAATCGAATGGGATGCCAAAACACTCTCTAGCCCCAACGTTCCGGAGGTCAATGAATTTGTCCGCCGCGATTACCGAGCAGGCTGGGAAGTCTAAAAAACAGCATCGATTCCATCGTGATGGTGACGCGGAGCGGATGCCTGGCATTCGCGAGCCTTCAACACGCACCTCCGGAACCAATGGTCGAGATAGGGTTGTCCCTATCTCGGAACCCATTAAGTACATTCTTTTCGCCTACATCCCCCCCCGCGACTTCCACGGAGCCAATCTTGAACTAGACTATCGTCTCTACAAGATATCGTATCGTCTCTATTTTTTCTCAAAGTGAAAAGTCTTTCATTTTATGGATCTGCAAAAAGTTCAGGACATTATTCGTTCCTCCGTTGCGGATCATTTACAGACGAATGCCAAGCCGTCACTCGCGGCTTCATCGGGTCAAGCAGCGTCAGGTCAAAAAGTACGTGCTGCCGTCTTGGTCGCCAAGCAACAACTGGAGATTCGCGAATTTCCACTTCGAGAAATTGCTGACGATGAACTGCTTATTCGTGTCGAAGGATGCGGGATTTGCGGAACCGACATTCACTGCTACAAGCACGACCCCTTCGATCTTTGCCCCGTTGTGCTTGGGCACGAAGGGACGGGGGAGGTGGTCCAGTTGGGATCGCAGTGGAAAATTGATAGCGTCGGAAAACCAATCCGAATCGGTGACAAGGTGGTCACCAGTATCATGGAGACGCTCGATTCTTGCATGATTGCAAAGTACAACCCGCAAAAGGCAAACCTTTGCGACGACATGCGGATCTACGGTTTGTTGCCCGACACACCCAACGATCATCTCAACGGATACTTTGCAGAATACGTCATTATACGGCCTGGTTCATCGATCTTCGTTGTCAACGACATCAGCTTGAAACTACGTGTCTTGATCGAACCGGCGACGGTCGTTTGCCATGCACTTGAACGAGCGAAGAACTGCGGTTCGATTCTGAATTTCCGTAGCCGCGTCATTGTTCAAGGCTGTGGTCCCATTGGCCTTTTGATGGTCGCCGTGCTAAGGACCTATGGCATCAACACCATCATAGCGATTGACGGCAATGACGACCGTTTGGCGATGGCCAAGCGGTTGGGGGCCGACCACACAATCAATTACCACAACTATGAAGATGCCGATGGAGTGGCCGCCCAGGTCGGTGATTGGACCAAGGGGCTCGGTGCCCATTTTGGTTTTCAAGTCACAGGTGTTCCACAAGCGGCAAGCAACCTTTTCAAATACATTCGCCGAGGGGGAGCGATTTGCGAAGTCGGGCATTTTGTTGATGCGGGTACCGCAACCTACAATCCACATCTGGATATCTGCAAGAAGGAATTGACGCTCCTCGGCAGTTGGGCGTACGGCAGTTGGGAGTACCCCAATGCCTACCACTTCCTTGAACGCGCTGAAAAGATTGGATTACCGGTCGAGGAATTGGTGACCGATTCCTATCCGCTCAGCGAGATTGAAACCGCTTTTCAAGCAAACCTCAAACAGCAAGGCGTCAAGCTTATGGTTACGCCCTATTAGGCATCGTAGAGCATTTTGTTTTTTTGATGTGGCTGGGGCTTCCAGCCCCAGTTGAGAAGAACGTGCGGCGGGAAGCTACAGCCACTAAACACGCAGCCTACGTTTTCAGGTAATGCCTAGCCCGGAGACAATGAGCCCCAAGAATTCATCCTCATTCAAAATCCGAATCGAACTTCCCGATGCTTGGTAGCGTCTAGCAGATACTTCTTGGACGCTTTGCGACGAATGACCTACCACTAATAGGTTCGTGCTCTCTTCGACATCCGCTTGGCACTCACCACCGAGTCGCTGCGCCAACGATTCGGCTTCTTCACGGTTAAGCGAACGGAGTTCACCCGAAAAGACGATGGACTGGTTTTGTAACGGCCGAATGAACTCTGCACGTACAAACAATCGCTGCAATTCGAATGCTTTCGCTTGATCAAACGTGTCGCCGTTAGGTGGTTGGACCTTTCCGAAACCATTTGGCTTGGTGGTGCCAGTTGATTTCCCTCGACGTGATCTCGATTTTGCTGGCCCGCGTTTTCCCCATGCCCCTGCCGTTCCTCGCGATAGCTTTAAGCGTTGCTCCAAATCCTCGAGCGACGTTGCATTCAGGTCGGCACCAGCGGCTAAAAGAATTTTCGCACAAGCAATCGAGTCTTCGAGTGCGTCGTGGTGTCTGAAACGAACCCCCAACCAATCGGACAGCGGTTTAAGGCCGAAGCGGGGCCGATCCGGCCACGTCTGGCGGGCAATCGAACGGGTGCAGGTGTACTGCATCTCGGGGATTGGTAACCGATGCGTTTTCAGGCAAGCGATTAAAACACCGATATCGAAGGAGGCATTGTGAGCAACCAAACAGGGTGCCCGACTCTGCCCTGGCGGCAGCCGGAAGTAGTCGGCAATATCGTGCCAAAGTTCGCCGAAATCAGGTTCATCTGCGACATCGTTGGGTGAAATCCCATGAATTTCGATGTTCATAGGACTGAAAAAGAACGGCTCGGGGCGAATCATCCACATCTTTGAATCGCATACCTCACCGCCGCGCACAACGACGGCCGCCAATTGGCAGGCACTATCGCTTCGTCGGTTCGCGGTCTCGAAGTCGATCGCAATAAAGTCAGCAGGAAACGCCATTCTGAATTCCTATCGCTCCTACTAGCATTCTTTAAATTGGTAGTGACCGTTGGTTGTATTCTGGTTGGACCCCACTTATCTTAGGGGTCTCGTTCTTCCGCGAAAGCCTGTCTAGGGATGCTTAAAGTCACCCAAAGCAGCAAAGCAAAGGGCATTTTAGTTCATTCTCTCTTCGGCTAATAGATCCATGAAAAACAATTCATCGAAGTCTTCGCGATTGTCAAGGAAAGTTCGGCAGGCGCGTTCCAGGAAAACGCTTCGACGCCACGTGCTCGAAAAGTTGGAATCGCGACAACTCTTGGCAGTCGTCACTGGCGACGTGTTTCAAGATCTAAATTCCGAATCCATTCACGAACCTTCGGACGCTCCGTGGTCTGAGGTGCAAAGCAACGTCGTCACCTCGGAAATCGGAACGGAAAGTCGCGGCGATGAGATTGTTATCAATGAAGTCTATGGCGACACGTCTCCCTATTTGGAACTACGCGGGCCCAAAAGTGGCGTGGTCCCGGATGGCACCTACGTGGTTGTCATTGAGGAGTACGCGACCGGACAAGGTGACGTCAATCAAGTCTTTGACCTCGGCGGGTTGTCGTTTGGCAGCAACGGGTTCATGGTTTTTGTGACCGGTGATGCGAATGACGCAATCCATCCTGATTCGAGTGTTTACGAAAGTCTTACCGACTCCTTCGCCGGCCTACCAGAAGGAATTCATTCGAGCGACCGCGACTTTTGGTCCGTCATTGGTGGCAAGGCATATATGCTTGTTCAAAGCGATATCGCGCCCTCGATCACGGACAATATCGACTTAGACAAAGACGGCTTTTGGGATCCAGACGGTGTGGCGGCGAATTGGACGACGATCGATTCGCTTTCCATGCAAAATTTTGTGGGCGGCCCCAGCTATGCTTACGGCGACATTGTCTTTCGTGATATCGGCATAGGTGATATCAACATTCAAACAAAACCGGGCGTTCCAATCGTACTCAGCGAGGGAGCCGAATATGCCGGGCGAATTGGCGATTCCATCGGTAGCGACGCCAATGACTGGGTCGGGGGAGCAACACAGAACTCGGGAACGGGTTTGGAAATCGTATCTGGTTTTTGGGGGCCGCCCAGTCCTATTGCTTTTCAAGGCTTGCCGCTCGACCATGTCGGTGAGAGTAACTTTGTCGGAGGCGTTCGGGGTGCTATTTTTGAAAATCGTGTAAGCGGCGATGGCCCCGCTCGCGATGCCATTGCAGCATCCGGTTTGGTCGTGTTTGCCGATACAAACCAAAACGGAACGTTGGATGTCATCCGGCATGTCGTCGAACCAGATGACTTGGTAATCCGTGATGGCAGTAACCAAACGGTTGAATCAATGGATTTGCGGCATGCGGTGGATGGAGTATCGATCAGTTTATACGGTTCGTCGGGAAGATTCGATGATGATATCCGCTCCGAAAGTCAATATGACTTTCCCGATCGTCTTGTCAATCGAGTCTTTAACGATGGCAGTTTCGATTGGTTTGGAGAATCCAGGAAACTACGGTTCGATTTTTTTGACCCCGTTTCGGCTGTTTCAATCGACGTCATTGGGAACGATGGCAGTTCCTCGGCGACGTATGGACGCCTCGATGCATTCAATGCCGAAGGGGAAATCATCGGTTTTGTTCGCAGTCGCCGTTTGATCGGTTCGGCACGGCAAACCATTTCGCTTTCAGCTTCCGATGAAGACATTGCATATGTGATGGCCTATAGTGATTCGCATTTGGACGGTAGCTCCTTTGGCCGATTTGACCGGTTTACCTTCGACCAACTTGAACCGCACGCCGTCACCGATGACCGAGGTGAATATGAAATCAAACACTTGTTTCCGGGCGTCTACGACTTGACCGTCTCAACGGACAATCGTGGCGAGCCGCTAATTGGTGCCGAGCCTCGGAGAATCGAAGTTGCACGCTACGAGAATTTTGAGTTTATCGATGATGTACGGATCAACTCGGCTCCGACAATCGACCGTGAAGCTGTCTTTGAAATCGCCGAAAACCAGGCGGTCGAAACCGTGTTGGGTGTGATCGAAGCAAACGATGCCGATGCACAGGTCGTCCGCTATAGCATCGTTGCGACCAGCCCGATTCGCGACATTGATGGAAATGTTCTCGATCCCGAAACCGATTTCCCCTTCTCAATCGACGAATTGACAGGCGAGCTTCGTATATCGGCGAATGCAAAAGTCGATTTTGAAGCTCAGTCGACTCTGCGATTCAATGTCTTGGCGACTGACCCCTTAGGAGCCTCGGCAACGATGCGCGTGATCATCCGCTTAACCGATATGAATGAGGCCCCGGTCGTTGCAGACAATCCATTGCAGATTCGCGAATTGGCTCAAGCAGGCCAACAGGTAGGGCGCATTCAAGCGTTCGATCCCGACAAAGCGATGAATCAAACGCTGTCCTTCTTGGTAACGGGAGGAACGGCTACCAATTTGCTATCCGTCGATCCAACGACGGGTATTGTGACCGTTAAGCCCGGTGCAACATTCGATTTTGAATCACCCATGGATTTGACGCTTGAACTCGAAGTCCGTGATAGTGCCGTACCGGCGGCTGTCACGACGCTTACCAAACGGATCCAAGTGGTCGATGAGAACGATCCACCCCTTCTCAAGACGAATGTGATTACGATGGACGAGAATCAGACAGGACGCGTCGAACGTTTGGTCGTCGAAGATGCTGATCGAGGCCAAACTCATCTCTTCGAAATCGTTGCTGGAAACGGTATCAATACGTTTATCGTAAGCCGCGATGGTATCCTTTCCACTCGCGATGGAGTCGTGATCGACTTCGAAACTCAAAGCGAATACCAAATCGACGTGCGGATCATCGACACGGGAACGCCACCCAATTCGATGGTTCAAACGCTGACCATCCGTGTCTCCGATGTCAACGAGGCCCCCACTCTCAGCAACCAATCGATAGCCGTTCCCGAAGATGCTACCGGAGGCTCGCTATTGACGCAGTTGTCCGTGATGGATCCTGAAGGAGCCGAAGGTGAGTTCAAACTTGAAATGATTGCATCTGATTTCGCGAGCTATTTTGTCTTTGATGATGTGACCGGGAATTTGACGATTGCTAAAAACACTAACTTCGATTTCGAAACGAAATCGAGCGGTCAGCTCGTGTTCGAAGTGAAGCGGATCGGTGGTGAGAGCATCGGCGTTAGAAGTACACTTGCAGTTCAAATCCTTGATCGCAACGAGGCACCGATGATTTTGACGCAGTCGATCGCAGTGTCCGAATCGGTGAAAGCGGGTGCGCAGGTGGGACGAGTTCGAGCGACCGACCAAGATCGTCGCGACACGTTGACATTCACGATCGTCGGTGGATCGGCAGAGGATCTATTTGTTATCGATCCTCAATCAGGCTTTATCACGGTCGCACCGGAGACGATGTTGGATGCGGAAACCGATCCCGAACGGACGCTTGAAATCGAAGTCACCGATAGTCACGGATTAAGCGCTCGCCAAACCGTCAATATTCGAGTTAACGATGTCAACGAAACACCAAAGTTCGCAGGCACACTCGAAATACCGAAAGCAATCAGTGGACAGTACTTCGAGTATCAATTGCCCGAGGACTTTGTCTATGATCCCGAGGGCGGTGAATTCAGTTTGGCTATTTATGGCGAGAACAAATTGCTGCCATCTTGGCTACGGTTCAATCCTGCGACTCGGACGATCAGCGGCACGCCGAATCCTAGCTTCATTGGCTCAACCCCTTTGACGCTTCGAGCTTTTGAACTGGGACTCATTGATTTGTTCAATACGCAATCGTTCTCAATTGATGTCGAGCGAGGGGAGCGGCCATGGATGAAGCAGCGTAACCCGCTTGATGTTGACGATAACGGAATCGTAGCTCCAAGCGATGCGCTTCGGATCATCAACTTCATCAATGAAAACCCGGGTGGGAAGCTTCCGTCCGGAACCGTTAGCTCCTTCGGAGGTTTCATTGACGTGTCGGGCGACAACATGGTCACGCCGCTCGATGCGGTTTTGGTCATCAATAGCCTATCCGACCGATCAACACGTACGCCGGGCGATCAGATCGCATCGATTGACAATTCGATCAACGAGCGAGAACGAACCAACGACGCGGCCCTCGATGAGTTATTGAGAGAGGAATCGAAGTTGTTCTAGATGCCCTCGTTTTGTTCGGAACGCACCGGGTTGCGACGTTTTCCAATCAGAGGTACCCAAACCGTTGATCACGCGTTTCGCTCTTAGTAGATGTGGGAGATAATATACGCGGCCGGATGTGCCAGTAAACTTTAGTGTCTTGAACGAGGGCCGTATGGCGAAGCAGAAACGGAGCAGACGCGGCACCTGCGCCATTTGTGGAAAGTTTGGACCTACTACCCGAGATCACATTCCCCCGCAGTCAATGTTCGGAAAACCACTTCCCAGCGAGCGGCGTGGTCGTTGCCCAACGTTTGGAAGAAATGCCCGCGACAAGGCCGCACAAAGGCGACGTCGCGGGCGTGTTGGCTGGTTGGGTAGAAAGATGGGTTGGTTGACTTCGCGTGACGTCGTCGCAACTACTAGCCGCGAAGTTAGCAAATGTTTTTGACGACTTCTATTCTTCCGAATCGCTCGCCCCAGAATCGCTCACCCCAGATTCGTCGTTCAAGTATTCGTTAACGGGATGACCGCCGATCAACGATACCGCTTCTAGACTGGCGAGTCCTTCCGCAAGAAAGCGATATGCCTCTCTAACCTGATGAACACCATTGTGTTCGCAGTAGGCGACTTTGTAATTCTTGCCAACGACCTTCAGGCTTTCTTTATCCATCCCCTCATCTTCGCGAGCCTTCGCTGGTTCGATCGACGGCAACGCTTTGATCGCGTCGTACATCTCTTGCGACACGAAAAACGTAATCGAGGATGGGTTTCGACTCGCGAGCGGTTCAAAGACGGGATAGCCAAGCGTCGATACAAGCGTGCTGACCGTCTCAAAGACGTCTAACAACTCGGCTTCCATCGGTTCGGGAACGTGTAACCGTTCACGGCCTTCGGCCATGAACGGCTACATTTTTCTTTTGAGCCCTTTGTGCTCTCTTGTAGTAGCAATACAGCTAGGAATTTAGGACCGCAAGAAAGCACAAAGGACGCGATAGGGTGTTAACATCCGCCACGGATTGACACGAATCAGAAAAACAAACCAGAGATTCGTGGCTGAAAGAACGTTGTTGTTCCTAGCTTTAGACAAAAGGCTCTTCAACTTTCATGAGCGTCCATTCGCGGGCGAACCACTAACAGAATGCTGGACAAAGAGCTTTGCCCGCCAATCAGGCGAATGGACGCGAATGGACGCTCAGGTTATTTGGTGTGCCCATGCAGCAACTCAAAACCGCTAATCGACGCTTAGGAACGCTAATCAAGCATCGGTGGTCTGCTTCGAATGGTTTGATTAGCGTCGCTTAGCGTGCATTAGCCCGGATGATTCATGGGCTTGCAAATTGTTTTGCTAACGTCTACGCCTTAAAGCGTTTACGTTCATTGCTCGGAAAACAGTCTGCGTATTAGCCATTTTGGCGTTAGCGGGCTGTCGATTTAATCGTTTAACGCTTAGCCGAAGGCGTCAGCTTTTCTATAAGCGGTCGCCTATGGCTTGGCGTTAAACAATCAGTCGAGTCAAACCGATTAAATCAGCAGGCCGCTATCGCCAAAACGGCTAATGAATCATCCGGGTTAGCGGTTCGACTTTGCCGCCGACACTCAAGAGGGGGGACGAACACGAATCAAGAAAGTTTGAGAACACGAATCAAGACCAAGCAGCAGGTCGCAATCATCGTCCCCATTCGCTCATGATATCTTTCGCCTGCCGTACCTCGCGTGCCTTGAGTGATCCGGCGATCAATCACGCAGTGACGAATCTGCTGCTCGCTGTGATTGTTTGTCGGCTCAACGTCACTGTCGAACGAACCTTCAAGTCAAAAAAAGGTTCTTAGAGATCAACATCGAGACGAAATCACTCAATGATGAAACCGTACTCGTTACAATCAAATAAGAATAACGCTAGAGAGCGCCGGTGTGATTTTCAAAAGGATAGGCTCAAACAATGAAAGCTCGTGAACTAAACAACCTCGGCGTTCCAAAAGGACCGGCGATGAAGGTCGCCATGGAAGCAACGAAGCAGGCAGCGGGCGAAAAGATGAGCAAACTGGACATGCGCAGCCGAGTTTCGGAGGTGGTCCAAACGCCACAGTCTTTTGTAAGTGATCCCATTTGGGGAAAGCTCGCTTCGTCGCTGACGGAGGTATTCGACGCACAAGCTCGGTACATCCCTCGCGAAGAATCCGCACCTTGGAAACAATGGGGCGATGAACTCGATGTGAACGCGGTCGAACAGATGACCCATGCGTGCAAGTTGCCTGTATCGGTTTCGGGGGCACTTATGCCCGATGCCCACCTCGGGTACGGGCTGCCGATTGGCGGCGTGTTGGCAACCAAGAATTGTGTTATTCCTTATGCCGTTGGTGTCGACATCGCATGCCGAATGAAAATGACCGTACTCGATCTGCCAGTCGATACGCTGCAAAAGGACCAAGATCGATTGCGGAATGCAATTGAGCGTGAAACGATGTTTGGCATTGGAGCCGCTTTTCGCAAAAAGCGTCAACATGATGTCTTGGATGCCGATTGGAACGTGTCACCGATCACAAAAACCAACAAAGACAAGGCTTGGAAGCAATTGGGGACAAGCGGAAGTGGGAACCACTTTGTCGAGTTTGGCATGCTAACACTTGATCAAGCTGATTTGGGACTTGAAGCGGGGACCTACTTGGCATTGTTGAGCCACAGTGGTTCTCGTGGAACCGGTGCATCCGTTTGTGCACACTACAGTATGTTGGCGAAACAAGCCCACCCGGAACTTCCACGGGAACTGTCCAATTTGGCTTGGCTCGACCTAGATAGCGAAGCGGGGCACGAGTACTTTGAAGCGATGAACTTGATGGGTGAGTACGCGGCTGCGAACCATTGGTGTATCCACAATGCAATCAAGGCGAATCTCGGCGTCGACGTATTACTTGATGTTGAAAACCATCACAACTTTGCTTGGAAGGAAACGCATGGTGGTGAAGAATTGATCGTGCATCGCAAAGGAGCAACCCCGGCTGGGAAGGGCGTGCTGGGCATCATCCCAGGATCGATGGGGACCCCTGGATACCTGGTACGTGGGAAAGGTGTCGAAGCGTCATTGATGAGCGCATCACATGGTGCGGGACGCAAGATGAGTCGGACCGCCGCCAAGGCAAAGTTCAATTGGAAAGACGTCAAGCGTTTCTTGGATGAGCGAGGCGTCGTATTGATGTCGGCCGGACTCGATGAAGTACCGATGGCATACAAGGACATCGACGAAGTGATGGCAGCGCAGCGAGACTTGGTTGAAACGGTAGCCCGTTTCGACCCCAAGTTAGTGAAGATGGCTAAAGCGGGCGAGCGACCTGAGGATTGATTCGATGCAATCGATCGTAGACCAGGATCTCAACCTATCCGGCCGTCCTTAAACGTTTTGTTACGTGACAATGGCCTTCTCGTCTCTTTGTGGGCGGTCGATCAGGAGGTGGGGATTATTCACTCAGCGACCTCGACCGAGAAGCCAGCGACAGGCTGCGGCAACGCGATCGAGTTTTAGTGTCAAGTAACGGCGTTCGACCCTTTCAAGATAATTCACGCGATCACTGCACTGCTGGATCACATTTTCCCTCGCCAGCTTCATCTTGGTGGCCAATTCACCATCGAAGTGCGATTCGAGGTATCCGAACAAGGCAAGCAGTTCTTCCCATTGGCGAAACGTCGCCAGCCCTGACCAAAGGCCTCCAGCATGGGCCCGGTATGCGGTCAAGACTTCGGGAACGAACCCAATCGGTCCGACGTTAGCATGCAGGATCGCCAGCGCCCAATCGCCGATCCGCAACTTCGAATGCCACATCGGAGTGCGTTCGATGATCCCTTGGCGATACATCGTGACCGACATCGTTTGAATTTGGCACTCTTGCAAGAAATCGTCAACGCCAAGCGGAGCCGATGGAAAAACGTTCGGCTTGATGATTGCCTCTCGACTGCCGTCCTCGTAGAACACTCGGCAAGCTCCGAAGCACATGCTCCAATCGGGGTGCATCTCCATCGCGTCATGCTGTTTCTTCAGCTTCAGCGGATCGATCCAATAGTCGTCACCTTCGAGAACCGCAAGATACCGTCCACGAGCACGCTCGCGGCAATCTTGCAAGTTACCGGATAGGCCGAGATTTTTTGGGCGAGGCAACAGCGTCAACCGACCTGGATGCTGCTGATCCAAACGTTCGAGCACTGCGCGAGTGCCATCCGTCGAACAATCCTCACCGACCAAAATTTCAATCGGAAATGGAGTTTGCTGCTCCAGTACACTCTGGACCGCCTGTTCGATATATTGTTCGTGGTTGTAAGTAATCAACGCCACGCTCACGACCGGAGTCGTCATGAAGAAGCCTTCCTTTTGTCTTGCACCATTTTGCCTTTTAGAGCAGGAAAATCGAATCAAGTGAACCCCGAGACACCACTCGTCAGCGTCTTGATGCCGGTTCGCGACACAGAGCAATACGTTGGACTGGCAATCTCCAGTATTCTAACTCAATCCTTTTCCGAGTTTGAGTTTCTGATTATCGACGATGGCTCATCCGACCAAACACCCGCGTTATTGAAACACGCTGCGGACCAAGATCATCGAATTCGCCTGATCACACAAGCCACCGATGGAGTGCGAGTTGCACTTAGTCGCGGCCTCGAATCCGCTCGGGGCCAGTATATCGCACGCATGGATGCTGATGATATCGCGCTACCAGATCGTTTAGAAAAACAAGTAACTTATCTGGACTCCCACCCCGGGGTCGTCGGAGTGGGGGGGCAAACATGGGCGATTGACAGCGACGATCTACGTCTGTTTCCCATCGAATTGCCGACGGATCCCGAGGCGATCGAGCAGTCTCTTTTGAGCGGAAAGAACTGTATAAGCAATCCGACGACGATGCTGCGGCGTCGTGCGGTGCAGATTGCCGGTGGATACAAAGACGAATATCCGACGGACGATTATGGGCTCTGGTTACGTTTGCTCGAAGTCGGGCCGCTGCACAATCAAGCTGATTTTGTCTTGGAATATCGGCTGCATGCGGCCCAGACAACGCTCAGTAAACATCAATCGCAGCTCACAGCAGCCCATCGCATCGTCAATGAAGCACGAGAGCGACGAGGCCTACCCCTTCTCGCAGAGCTACCACCAGACCATTCGCCTGCCAGCATCGCAAGAATCCACCACCACTGGGCCATGTCCGCAGCACAAAGCGGCCAGTGGAAAGCAGCTCGCAAGCATGCCAAATACGCCATCACAATGGAACCCGCCAATCTCCACGCCTGGTGGACGATGTTCAAGGGCTGCTTTCATCTACGACTTCGCCAACGACAACCTCAATGATCAACTTGCGAGCATTCGAATCTTCTTGTCAACTTCTCTCCACATCGCTTGGCGACTTTTTAGAAAGGCCCAACGACTGAAGCAGTCGATTTCCGCGATAGACAAAGGAGTCGCGTGCACGAGTGATGATGGGCGGAAGGTATCGTTTTTGAGTCTCCTCGATCGCTTGTTTTCGCGCCTGTTGCTCCAATGATTCGAGATGAAACTCCGCCATATCAAGCATCCCCTGATCGACACAGCAGGCGATCAGTTCCGCACGAAGCTTTAGCCTGCCAGCGAGGGACTTGCACTCAGGATAGATCCTCGGACGGCTTAATGTTTGATCCACATGAACAAAACGTCCTTGATCGAAAAGGCGTAGCCAAAGGTCAGGATCCAAAGCATAGTGGAGATGATTACGAAGTCCTCCAGCTTTCTCAAATGCCGTGCGAGCGAAAAAGCAACTCGGCTGAAAGAAGACCGCATCGAACCCCCAGCGAGCCAGTGATTGCTTGTCGCTGAAGATCGCGGGTTGGTGGTAGAGGAACTGCCCATCACGATTGGTCACATCCGCATTGCCAATCCAAGCCACCGCATCCGAGGCATCCGCGTAGGCTTTGGCAACCGACATCAATGCGCCGCTCTCCAAAACATCATCCGAGTTCAACCATCCCAAAATTTCGCCGGTCGCCCTTTCGAAGCCCTTATTGATCGCATGGCTTTGCCCTTCATCCTCCTCACTTACCCAATACGTCAATCGATCCGAGTAGCGTTTGATGATCTCAACCGAACCATCCGTACTACCACCGTCGACAACGATGTATTCAAGATTCGGATAGTTCTGATCCAGTACAGAGAGCAACGTTTCTTCGAGGAAATCCGCCTGTTGAAATGACGGCGTGACGATTGAAATTTTAGGATACATGGTTACAGAGAGTCCCAGTACTACTCTTACGTTGAGAGGGCCAACACCTTCGATACTTCGCCAAATGTCCGAAAAGGCTCAGCAGATCGCTGGTATAACGCTTCATCGAAAGCCGATTAGTGAGACACGTACCACGCTCGATCAATCCACGTCGAGTCTCTGTGTTGCTCATCACTTGGTGAATCGCGGAAGCCATCGCGAGTTCGTCCGTCGGTGTTACCAACAATGCGGTGTCTCCTAGTTGCTCCTCAGCACCCGGCACATTGGATGCAACAACAGGGCACTTCAAACTCATCGCCTCTATCGGTGGTAGGTTGTCAGGACCGAAAAGGCTCGCAAACACCAAAGCTTCACCATTCTCATACAGCCACCGAAGTTCTTCATCTTGAATGAAGCCAGGAAAGACGACGGATACCCCGGCATCTCTGGCCATCGACTCGACATACTCCCGCGTACAGGACGCATCAAGATTTGCAGATCCTGGAAAAACGGCCGTTATGTCCAAACCAAAATTCTGTTTTAGAGCGCGGAGAGCTAAAACAATTGTCACATGATTTTTATGTGGCCAAAATTGTGATGGATACACGACAAACCGGTTGTTCGGTGCCCACTTCGGCTTGACTGCAACACATTGCAATAGGTCACTTGAAACAGCAAACGGTATGACACTGATTCGATCAGGATGCACGCCGAAAAACAACTCGATTTCTTTTTTTCCTTGTTCGGTTCCTGTGACGACCGCTGCAGCACGCCTCAGCACTCGCTGGTATGTCAACTCTCGGCTGTCCCAATCCCAGCCCACGGTTGAGACCTCTGGGAAAAAAGGCTGCATACGATGCTGAAGATCCCAGCATGTCACGACATAGGGCATGTCGAGTGAAACCGTACCTGGGTGGGGAGAGTAGAGCAAATCAATCCCCTGCTGTTTTAGCGTTCGATTCGTAACACTCGATTGAGTCTCCAACGGCCCTACGAGTCGAAGTTTCTCCGCAATCAACCTTCTACGAGTCATGAGTTGGGCGTGTGGAATTTCTATATTCGGAATTTCAAAACGGGGATTAGGCTTATCCGAAATCAAATGAAACTCAAACTGATCATTTGCCTGATTGGCAAGCCCTAGAGTCACCTCCGATTCAAAACGAGATCCGCCGCCAAGTTCGCGAGCAAAAGAGCTATAACAGATTCCTACTCTCATCATTAGCTGGTCCTAGATTTGGTAAGATCATTTAGGATAGCCTTGAGTGAAACGCAGACATGTTCGATTTCCAAATTGGCTAGCCCCAACCCGCTTGGCAAATACAAACCTTGCCGAGCCATTCGCTCCGCTACCGGGTAGTGCTCATCATGAAACAACCCCAACTTCTGAAACACCGGTTGCCAGTGCATTGGCCAGAAAAACGGGCGAGTGCCGATCTTCTTTTGGCCCAATAACTCCGCGACTTGCTGAGTTGTTCCTTGAAAGGAATCGGACAAAACAACACCAAAAACCCAATAAATGTTTTTGGCATAATCGGTCTCCGATAAAGGCAGCTCCAATTCGGGAATTGCGGATAATCTCTCTCCATACATCTGGCCGATCTCTCGTTTTCGCCCCACATGCGAATCAAGTCTTTGGAGCTGAGCCAGGCCAATCGCAGCTTGCATGTTGGTCATTCTGTAGTTCCAACCGAGTTCTTCGTGAACAAATCGGCGATGAGGCTGGAAGCATAGGTTTCGAAGACCTTGGCATTTTTCAGCGATCGTATCGTTGTCGGTTACAACCATCCCACCTTCGCCACAGGTGATATGCTTGTTGGGATAGAAGCTGAACGTGCTGATCGCTCCAAAACTACCGCACGGTCGGCCTCGAACCGTCTGGCCGTGCATTTCCGCTGCGTCCTCGATGACAACGAGTCCATACCGATTGGCAATGTCAAGCACCCTATCCATATCGACGGGCAAACCGTAGACATGGACGACGATGATCGCTTTCGTCTTTGCCGTAATTCTCTCTTCCATCTGTGAAACATCCATGTTCCATGTCTTCGGGTCGGAGTCGACGAGAACAGGAACGCCCCCAGCTCGCACCACCGATGCCGCCGGCGAGATGATCGTGAATGTTGGCATGATGACTTCATCACCCTGGCCAATCCCGGCAGCAGCAACCGCGATATCCAATGCTCCACTGCCATTGGCGCAAGCGATTGCATGTTTACGATCGACCACTCTGGCAAACTCGTTTTCAAATCTCTTTACGAATGGTCCTTCGCTACTTATCCAACCGGAATCGATGCACTCGTTAAGGTATTGCTTCTCGTTACCATCGAGCAAAGGGGTGTTAACGGGGATCATACGGTTGCTAGGGAAAGTCGTCTGGTTCACGAGATTGATTCGCCTTTTTTGGCTATAAAGGTCACGCCCCAAGTGTCAGCCGATGGTTCTTCGCCGTCCATCCACTGTTCGCTATGAATGATGTTTAGCCCCACGCGATTGGCAATAAGCTCCAGTTCCGGAGTGAAAAAGTATCGCATCGAGTGCGTTTCCTTGAGTCTTTCCACACATCCGTTCGTTTTATCCGTCACAATCATCGTGTAGTCCACATCGACTCGATTCCGATTCACATCAAGTGTGGGTTCGGCAATACGAAGGACGTCACAATGGACGTTTTCCATTCGCTTGACCCGTGTGGAAGGTCTCTGCATCAGAACGGCAGGTCCGTACCAAACATCGAAAACGAAGATACCACCATCGGCAAGATGCGAATACGCCGTTTGAAATAGTGCTAGCACGTCAGCATTGGTGATCTGGTAGCTGACAACATGAAACAGCGACAGAACGCAATCAAATTGAAGGTTCAAACGGGCGTCACGGGCATCGCCCTTGATCACGCGAACTCGTGCTGATGTTGCCTTGCATTCGGCTATCCTCGATTTTCCTGCCGCCAGCATTTCGTCACTTCGCTCGATGCCAGTGACGTCGAGTCCCGATTGCGCAAGCAGGCATGCATGCTTCGCGGTGCCACAGCCCAATTCGAGGATTTCTTTCGCATCTTTCGCAAATTGGTCCACAAGCGATCGGATGTAGTTGGACTCCGCTACATAGTCTTTGTCTTGGTACAGCAGGTCATAGTACCGGCCATACGCATTAAACGGATTTGACACAGAATAATTCCTTCGGCTCAGGAAAACCTAGACATTGACGTATTCCCAATCGCTGATCTCATCGAATAATTTCTGACGCTCTTGATTTCGCGGATGCTGCAGCGTCGACTCGACCGAAACCTCTGGGAACTCTTCTAATCCAACGTCGTCTCTCAGATAGATGCTGTTGAACCCATATCGATTTGCACCAATAAGCCGATAGCCTTTCTTCTTTGCCAGTTTTGTGATCGCGACGGGCGAAGCTCCGTGGTACTGAGGATGTTTACCTGGGTAAACATAGTCCTTATCGTAAGGAACAACGATACTCCGAAGGCCAAACTCAATATGGGCCTCAATCATGATAACACGAGGCCTCACGCACTCAAGGGCTTCCCAAACCCAATAATCATGGCCATCAATATCAATCGAGAGCAAATCAATGTCGCGCTCCATTGAGGCTTCTTTAATCAAATGATTCACATTTTCCCGCGTAATCATCGAACAGACAAACTTAGGTGGATAAATCCAGGTGTTGCCATGCGTGGCATACCAACTTCTCCCATATTCGATCTTTTCAGCGTTCCCATCGACGAATAGGCCAGTCCACTGATGGTTAATCGCAAGGTTCGCGCAATTACTATTGATGCCATCAGCACTTCCCAAATCGACGAACGTTCGACTCGGACTACCTAATACCGTCATCAAATACAACAGGATGCCATCTTCCTCGAACTGAGAAAAATTCCGAAAACCGACGTCGTCAAGAGCGTGGATTATGCCTGCTTGGGCTTGCGCCTTCCAGGTCGCGACCAGATTCCGCTGAGCGATTTGAACGGCCGGAGATGCCCGATGATACTCAGTCTGATCGTTAGCATGCTTGTCAAGCTCATGTTCAACCTGTGCACGCATCCAGTCGCGAAGTCGTTTCTTTATCACGGATTACCTAGCCTAATCTTATCTGCGGGGACTGGTTCAAATCGTGTCTTGTCTTGATCACCGTTGTACGGGCCTTGCTTGACTTCGATAATTTCACTCGGCTCTAACATCTCGAAACCGTGGCCGCCAGCGGCCAACAAAATAACGTCACCGGCTGACAAGACTCTGCTTTGAAGGTAATGACGACCATCGGTATAGAAATCGACACGAACTTTTCCTGATTTGATCAACAAGACTTCCTGCGTCCAAACAACAGCACGCTCTACCGGATTATGTACATGCGGCTCGATTGTGTATCCAGCAGGGCGGTTCATGTAACCGAGTTGTTGGGAAAACACGCTGGGAGTAAAAAACTCAATCCCATCCGAATGAAAGTTTGCCCGGATGATGATACCGATCGTTTGATCAAGATGTTTGATTTGTTCGACGCTCATGAGTCAGGTTTTGCTGATTTCGAGGTTTCGGGGATAAGCATAATTCCAATAGTCTGGCCGAACCACCCATTCCCGCACATCAGGATCATTTTGATACTGTGATTGGTGATACATATAGCCGTTCCTGTATGCACTCTTGGTTTCAAGTTGTACGAGATCATTCGACTTGCGGACGCACTCAAACCCCTTCTTGAAGGCCCAGCTAAGACGCTCACGGCGCGATAAATTTCGAGGCAATGGTATTTGAGGGGCGTTCTCGAACGTTTTGCCTCGAAGGTGTGTATAGGAGTCCGATATGCCTTGCAAGTAGGCGCGACGCTTGAAATAGGACACTGTCAACCGAGTGGTGGGGATTTCGTGCACGACAGCCGTTTCGGGATCGTAAATCCCGAACTCCATTCTTTCATTCATCGCATATGCGATACCCGTTTCTCCATCTCCTCGAAAACGCCTCAGATGCCAAGGGACTCCATCGGGATGAAAGCCGCCAATGTCTTTCAAATAACTCTTTCGGATTGCGAGGTTAAGTCCCCAAATGAACATTGGATCAATCTCAATCCTTTGGCTACCGCAGTCCAGGATGCTAATGTAGGTGCAGTAGCGTTTCTGCCGTTCATGCACAAAAAACGAATCCAGCCAGGATGGAGGTGCCGATTCGTATCTCGGGCTGCTCGGGCCACCAACGAGTGTGACAAGCGGATCCGAGAAATTTCTTTGCAACGAATCCATCCAACTTTCTGAAACAGTCACATCATCATCGAGAAAACAGACGACGACTCCTTCACTCTCAGATACAGCACGATGCCTAGCCGCAAGCAACCCTGGGATAGGTTCCTCAATGACTCGAAGGCATACCGATGGGAACTTGGATACCAGGTCTGAATCTTGCCACGCATCAAAGTTGGCATTCGCGATGACGAGGATTTCAAAATCGCCACTTTTCGCGCGTTCAATTGAACGCAAGACACGGATGACATCCTGTGGTTTCTTAGCCGTCAAAATGGCGATGCTTAGCATTGGCAACTCTGTTGCTTTGAGCCTTCCATAACAGCCCAGTACATATTCGGCATGATGTGTTCCTCTCTCGCCACCTTCTTCACCTCTTCTTCGATAACCGTCTTTACACCCGTCGCCCAGCCAAAATCATGGAAGATCGCAATCGAATTCTCTTTCAAAAAGGGAGACCATGCATACCAATCTGCCTTCACGGCCTCATAGCTATGGTCTCCATCGAGAAACAGAATATCGATATCCTGATGAAACTGGCTGGCGACTTCGCTGCTTCTGCCACGCATGGTTTGAATGAGGTGGCTAAATTTCTGTGTGTTTGTCATGAAGTCTGAGAAGGTATCGCGAGCACCCTCGGTCATCGCGTCATTTTTCCATGTGTCAACACAGTACAGTTTTGCGTTACGAGCGTTCGTACTCCTAGAGAGTCCTGCTGCAATAAAACAAGCGGATGCACCGACATAAGACCCCACCTCCACGACAACACCACCCTTGCGTTCTGCCAAGGTTGCAAGCTGCCACTTCTCCTCCTCCGTCAAATGAGTCTGGACTTTGGACGCCTTCCACAAACCTTGTGTGGCGTACCTTAGGGATTTCCGAAAGCTTCGTAAAGAATTAAGCACGTGATTCAAACTAAAAAGTAGTATCCAGGAGAAACATGTAGGTCAAAAGTTGCCTCTTCACGCCAAAGGAAGTGTGAAGCCAAAGCGATTGAGAGTGTGCGAAACCAGGTTCCAAACAGATGAGAAACGTCCTCCTCCGTTGCCATCTGCTCATGCCCATAGCAAAACGCCGTTTGTCTCGAAAAAACAAATCCTCCATCCGCGTTCTGGTTAGCCATCGCCCAATTGAAAAAACGTTTAACGGATGTCGTCATTTCCTGCTGACGATAATCCGTTAAACGGGCGGCAGCGAGAAGCAAATGTAACGAATCAATGTCTTCACATGCCGAGGCATTACGACGAGGAGCATAACCGCCATAAACGTTTTGTGTCCGAAGAACGGAATCAATCAAACGAGAAGGATAGGGAATTTTGTTTCCGTCGTAAATCAAGAAGCTATAGTAATGGTAGGCGCACTGAACGGCTCGGGACAGCGAGTCGGGATCATCACAAGGGGATTCGATCCAAAGCCCGGTCTCGGGATTGATGCATTCAAGCAGCGTCCGATTGATGCTCTCTATCGTGGTGTCAAACGAAGTGACACCCTGGCGATCGCGACAATACTGCATCGCACAAACGACATTCATTAGTTTGTTATCTAAATCGGAGTGTTCGTCGCGGTTGATCGCATAAATGTCTGCCTCGCACACGTCGAAGTCGATAAACTCATTCAGAAATCGAAGCTCGTATTTCGGCCGACGGTCTATAGCGTCGTACGCATTGAGTGCAAGAAGCGTCAGATGACGTGCTCCCCACCAATCGCTAGAGTCGAAGTGATGATTCGAAAGAACGGGATCTTTGAATAACCCATCGTTTTTGCATTGATAGGTATCCAAAACCGTTTTCCAAGTATCTTTTTCTTGTCGGGATAGCCGGCCGATCATGCGACGGACTAAAACCGCGAACACCATGGCGTACGCATTCGACTTCGTGTTTGATAGGGAGTATCGAAAGGAGTGTTCGGTGTCCATTGCAACAGAATCGACAAACGCCGACACCGCTTGCTTAAACGCAGCAGGCTCAAACTCAAACGCTCGCTTGGTCCCCTCTGCGATGCTTTCAAGAAAGCTTTGCTCTCGCCATAATTCATTCGGTGCCGGAGATATCGAACCCGCAAACCGAGACAGGATACGCTTTACGATTTTCATTGGTCGCATTCCGAAATGTCAACGTCACACTGGAGGGCCACGATCCCGTCCTCGGCGGTCAATAGATAACCTGTATCGTAGATCTCTGCGGCCTCAATCGTAAAATCAATAGCGTGCTCTACTTTATCGATCAACTGGGACTGGTGAGATCCTATTGAGACCGTCAATAAATAGCGGCCTGGATTCAGCTTGGGTTCACACAGCCGAAAAATCACCTCCCCTTTTCGAGGCATTCGCCGAGCGGCCTCATTCGTCGTCATGTAGGTGTTAAAACCTCCCACCGTCGCTCCATCGGCTGAGGAGATAATGAAGCCAACTCCTGCAATGGGGTCAGGGATCGAATCACTATCGTATTTGACAACAATGCAAAGAATCTCGTTTTGGGGAAATCGGTCACACAGATTTCCGTCGCTGTCTTTCAACGAAACTCGCTCCATCACGGGTCTCATCTTAGAAAGCCGATTCGGATGGGCTACTAAATCAACAACCCCCGGCGTATCTCGGTGGTCTGCTGTCTGCATATATTCTCTGATCACGGCGTCTGGTGTCCCCGTACAGCCAATTTTACCCTGACGCAGCAAAACGCAACGTGTCGTCAATCTCCTTACAAGCGACATGTTGTGACTCACCAAAATCGTAGTACGCCCACTACGACGGACGTCATCAAGCTTCGATATGCACTTCTTCTGAAAGTCGATATCACCCACCGCAAGCACTTCGTCGACCACAAGCACCGCGCATTGTAGATGCGCTGCAACCGAAAATCCGAGGCGAACGGTCATCCCGCTACTGTACCGCTTCACCGGGGTGTCGATGAACGTCGAGCACCCGGAAAAATCAACGATATCATCGAGTTGTCGCGAAATCTCTTGCCGATTCATTCCGAGAATGGAACCGTTTAGATAAACGTTTTCTCGTCCCGTCAAATCAGGATGAAATCCTGTGCCGACTTCAAGCAAACTGGCTATCCTTCCACGCGTTTTGATAATACCTTCTGTAGGTGCGGTCACACGCGAAAGAAGCTTTAAGAGCGTGCTCTTTCCAGCACCGTTCTTGCCAATGATGCCAATGATCTCTCCTTGGTCTACATCAAAAGAGACGCCGCTGAGTGCCCAAACGTAATTTTTGGGTTTCCCCTTTGTGTTGTCCGCTAGCTGCGGGCCAGCGTCAATCGATCCACACTCCTTCATCGAACCCACTTTCGCTACCGGGTCGGGCTTGCCACGCAGCCTAGCCCAGGCTCGACTCAGATCCTCTGCGATCGTCCCTGAACCGACCTCACCAAGTCGGTATCGTTTGGAAACGTTTTCGAAGCGAATTGCAACTGGCATTAAACCGTATCCATAAAAGTACGTTCGACGCGGTTGAAGATGACTGTAGAAAGCAATAACACGACGAGCGTAAAGACGAGCGAATATGCCAAGTCCATGGGAGCGAATGCTCCCGCACCTAGAAATCCATGCCTCGCTGTTTCAAAAATCGGCGAGAGAGGGTTCCAAGCAAGTACCGGCTTTAGCCGCTCGGGGACTTGCGAAAGTGGGTAAATTACAGGAGTCGCGTACATGAGAAGCTGGATACCGAATTGAAGCAGGTAGCTCAAATCTCGGTACTTGGTTGTCATCGCCGAAAACAACATTCCCAACCCCAGTCCCAAAAAAGCCATCATTGCTACGAGCAGGGGAAACAGCATGATGGTGAGTTGCACCTGTGCTTTGCCTTGAAAGTAGTAGTAAACGGCGATCAAAACAAAAAGCGAGAATTGGATTGCAAAGCGGAACAGATTAGAGAGGACGATCGAAAGCGGCGTAATGATTCTAGGGAAGTAGACTTTACCGAACAGATGGGCGTTGTCGCGAAAAACAGTCGCCGTCTTGCTGAAGCACTCCGAAAAGTAGTTCCAAAAGGTTACACCGCAAAGATAAAACAGAAGTTGCGGCAATCCATCGGTTGATAGCCCTGCGATCTGACCGAAGACGACCACATAGATCAACGTGGTCATTAGAGGCTGAATGAAGAACCAAATTGGTCCCAAAATCGTCTGCTTGTAAAACGAAACGATATCACGTCGCACAAACAAATAGAGCAGGTCGCGGTATCGCCAAACGTCCCTAAGTTTTAGCGTTAGCAACGATTCTTGCGGACGAATCAGCAGATCCCAATTCTCGTCAGATTCTGGTTTGTGCTTCACCGGCTGATTAAAATAGACCGTATTGGACAAAGGACAAAGACCTGATGAAGAAGAACAGAGCTGTAACTGAAACGATAATAGAATAGCAAGATAGGAAAGTAAACAACGAGATTCGAAACAGGGACACGACCATCGCAAAGCATGGCAAATGCGAGGCGACAATCGACAGTGGCGAGATAATCCGAGGGAAGGTGAGATGCAAATCAGGGACGTCAACCGCGGCTGAATGAAGAACCCAATCAGGCCTAAAATCGCTAGGTCCCACCCGCCGTTGCTATCCGCGTCAGCAGGAGAGTCGCGAAGAGTTTTATCTGGTGTTTCAAAGCTCGCGATTCAGAAAAAAGACCTGGACGCAAATCCCCCGGTTGCCCCTCGATGCTCTGCTTTAGGAGGATGGATGGCTACAAGATAGTGATTCGCAGAAAAACGGACATCCCCAGAGGGTGAAGACCTTTATTTTGCATGATGCACGGGTATTATAAAGGAAGATTCCATCGTTCTTTTTTCTTTTCCCCATTGCTGCCTGTTTTTATGTTCTATCCGCTCAACCTCTCCCGTTTTTTCATTAGCTTGGCCGCTCGAGGTTCCGAATGCGACTTAAGTTTTTTGTCAGGACGTGTTTTGATTTTCGCTGCGGTTTTTAGCTGCATCGCAGCGTTTCCGAGCGATGAAAGTTGGGCGTACACCTCGGATGACCCGGCCGTACTAGCTCTGACGGAAAAGGGATTGGACAGCCTAAATAAGAACGTGAACGCAAAAACACATTATGAGGTCAATATTTTTCATTCGGGTGGAGCGGGCGAGAAGGCTTTAGCGGCTTACGCCTATATGAAACTTCGACATGACCCATCCAGCCCGGTCGTTCAACAGGGCCTTCGATCCGCATTGTTTATCGCCAATAGTCCGCTTAGTAGCGACCCAGGGGGTGAGCACAGCAAAACCGTTTATGCGGCTGCGGTTGCAACGCTACTGCTTGCCGAAGTGGATTCGATCAAGTACCGCACTCAGCTAAAAAAACTTGATCAGTACTTTCGAAAAGCACAATATTCAAACGGTGCCTATGGCTATCCGGGACAAAGAACGGGTGACGTGTCACAAACCCAATATGCCATCTTAGCCCTTTGGACGCTCGACAACGCTGGCATTATCATTGATTACAAAGGCGTCGCAGCAACGATCAAGTGGTTGTTAAGAGTCCAAGATCCAAGTGGTGGGTGGCCCTATCAAGCAACCGATCCCGGTAGTGGATCAAGAATCACACAGCAGAATGTTTATCTGGGAATGGCCCTAGCAGGCGGTAGCGCCGTGTTGATTGCTGCTGACATATTACAGCTCTGGGAAAAGGAAGAGAAACGGGCCGCGTTTCCTGGTTTACCGAAGGCGGTCATTCGATATGAGGAGGGAATGGAAAATTTAGCTGTCCCAAGACCCGAAATGCCGGTAGAACCGATCTTGGCTTCGATCAAAGATTGTGACAATTATATCGCGAAACACTCAAACGACAAAGTAAATTGGCCCTACTACAACATCTATACGATTGAACGTTACAACAGCTTCCGTGAAAAAGCGCTTGGCCTTGAAGCAAACATGCTAGCACCTTGGTACGACACAGGTGTTAATTACTTGAAGTCAAATCAGGCAAACGATGGCGGGTGGAACGGAACGAACCAATATGTGACCAAAAGTACGGCGGCATCATTTGCGATTTTGTTCCTGAGTCGTAGCACGCAGAAGGCGATTGAGCAGGCGGCGACGCAGTCTTTGGCGGGGGGCCGCGAACTACCCAAAGATACGACAAAGATCACGGTCGAAAAAGGGAAGATCAAGGGTAAGCCAGTGGCCCAGGAACTAGGCAACCTGCTGCAAATGCTCGAACAGGATGGGGCGAACAACATCGAAGGCAAATCGATCCCCGACAACCTAAAACTGGCCGAAGATCCTCGTGAACGAGCCACTCAACTCGATCGAATGGAGCGACTTGTTCGCGGTAGCAGGTCTTGGCAAGCTCGCCGCGTCGCGTGTCGATTGCTCGGTCAAAGTGATGACCTTGGAGTCGTTCCAACGCTGATCTACGCTCTCTCCGATCCTGATCCGATGGTCCCCCGCTATGCTCGTGACGGGCTGCGGTTTATCTCGCGTAAGTTCGAAGGGTATGGACTCAGCGACAGTCCCAACGCAGGGGAAATCGCCAATGCCCAAAAGAAATGGCGTGCCTGGTATCGCACCATGGACCCCGGCTACGTGTTCCTCGATTTCGACTTGTAGACGAATTGTCGCTCTGCTCTCCGAGCGGAGCGCGTATCGAAAGGGAACGGACTTGCCGTAGGCTGGGTAGAATGGCGTGGACTTAAGAAAAACGGAGTGAGTTTCACATGGCTGTTTTTCCTGCTTCCGTCCGGTTTGTCCGGGCGGAGCGACAGGTGGCAGCTACCATGAACGCAAAATCCCTCGCTCGCCCCACCCCCACGAATCGCCTCCGGCGATTCGTGGGGGTGGGGCGAATTTCTTTCGGCCGTGCGGTTTGTAGCCGCCACTTGTTTCCTCCGCCGAGACAAGCTCGACGGAAGGATGCTTCACGGTTCAGAATTCCTTCAGTCAACGCCATTCTAGGCTGGATACAAGTCGCGGTAGCGACCCAGAACCGGCAAGAAACCGAGAGGATGTTTGCAATACTGTTTCAGCGTCTCGGAGAGACGCTGCTACGTGTTGCAAATCCAGCGTCTCGGAGAGACGCTGCTACGTGTTGCAAACCCAGCGTCTCGGAGAGACGCTGCTACGTGTTGCAAACCCAGCGTCTCGGAGAGACGCTGCTACGTGTTGCAAATCCAGCGTCTCGGAGAGACGCTGCTACGTGTTGCGGCGTAGCCGCCACTACGAATACAACTCGATGGCTTTCATGATATCGTCGAGTTCGTTCGGGACCGCGATCGCTCGGTTGGCATGGCTCGCCTTGGTGACCCCTCGACTACCGAGCGTCTTGTTGAACAAATCTTGGTCGGTCGTGTGGTAAGCAACCGTTGCCGTCGGATCTTTCAACTCATGACCCGTCAAAATGCACACGACTCGGTCACTCGGTGCGATCACGCCTTCGCGACGCAACAGCTTTGCACCCGCCACCGATGCAGCCGATGCGGGTTCACAGCCAAAGCCTCCGGCGCCAACCTTTGCCTTGGCATCAAGGATCTCCTGGTCGCTGACTTGGCGAACCACTCCGTCCATAAACTCGAGGGCTCGCAAGCATTTCTTCAAATTGACTGGACGATTGATTTCAATGGCGCTGGCGATGGTATCGGCGCGAATCTTGTCGCGGTCCATCACATCGTTGTATTCGCGGATCGGGTCCATGTTGACATCGCCACCATTCCACCGCACCCCGCGCCGCTCGACCAACTCGTAAAGCGTATCCGCACCGCTTGCATTGATGATTGCCAATCTCGGTACCCGGTCAACCAAGCCCAATTCCTTTAGTTCCATGAACGCCTTGGCGAATGCACTGCTATTGCCCAAGTTACCGCCGGGGACAACGATCCAATCGGGAACTTCCCAGCCGAGTGACTCGAGAACCCGAAACATGATCGTCTTTTGGCCTTCCAAGCGGAATGGATTGACGCTGTTGACCAAGTAGATGCCAAGTTCCTGAGAAACTTGCCGAACTCGAATCATCGCATCGTCAAAGTCACCGGCAATTTGCACCGTGAGGGCACCGTAGTCGAGCGCTTGCGAGAGTTTGCCGTAAGAGATTTTGCCGCTGCCGATAAAGATGATCGCTTTCATCAATCGGGTGGCACTGCAGTAAAGCGCAAGCGATGCACTGGTGTTCCCCGTACTGGCGCAAGCGGCTCGCTTAGCTCCCATCATATTGGCATGGGTGACAGCGGCACACATGCCGTTATCCTTGAAGCTGCCAGACGGATTCATACCTTCATATTGCAGATGCAATTGGCCGTGATTCATTCCCACATAGTCGCCGACCGAATCGGTTTGCTGTAGCAGCGTTTGCCCTTCGCCCACGGTCACGATTTCGTCTTGCCGCGCGAACGGGAGCAACTCATGAAATCGCCACACGCCGCTAAACCGAACCGGATTGGTCCGCTGGCTCCACATCGCTTCGAAGTCGCTCATCTTGCTCGGCACCGCGGCGCGGTCCCAATCGTAAGCGATATCGAGAAGATCGCCGCATTTATCGCACGACGTACGGATCGACCGAGGTTCGTAGGTTGCCCCGCACGCTGGGTTGATGCATCGATGAAAAGCGATTTCGGTTTGCATGACTTTTGTGTGATTGGATGTCTGCAGCATAACGGTGCGGAGATATAAATAGTGTTCAAGGAAAAGCTCGTCCAGAGAAAATTAGATCGGCAGTGGACCTGTGTCTCTAAATTCTCTATGACTGAGGCCACGAAAAGTGCGGCAGACAATCATTATGGCAAAAAAAACGATTGGACAAGCTGGGCAGATTGATTTTAACGTAAAACCTGGCGAGTTCCGACTCTCGCTAAGCCCCCTTTTTGTCGTTTCAGCCAATTTAGCCGACGGCCTTCAACGGAATAACGGAAACAAATGGAACCAAACGAACGACTTCCTCCTTATCGGCTACCCCTCAACCGAGTGCTGATCTTTTTTTCACTCGCCATTTTAGGCGGTATCGCCGATCTGTGGAGCAAACAGGCCATTTTTGCTTGGCGAGGACTGCCAGGTGAAAAACCCGTTTGGTGGGTGATTGACGGCTATTTCGGGATCGAAACGGCAATTAACCTAGGGGCTGTCTTTGGAATTGGACAAGGGCAAGGAGCATTGTTTGCCACATTGTCTGTGTTTGCCGGTGTCGGCATTTTGATGTGGCTGTTCTGGTTTCGAGCTGCCGAGTCGTTGTGGCTGACGGTCGCTTTGGGGTTAATCTCCGGCGGAATTATCGGGAACTTATATGACCGGATGGGGATGTGGTGGCAAACGGGATACCCGGAGCCATGGAAAAGCGGCGTGCGAGATTGGATTTTGTGGCAAGCAAGCGAGAATTGGAAATGGCCCAACTTCAATATCGCCGACTCCTTGCTGGTGGTCGGCGCCTGCATGTTGATGATTCAATCGTTGTTTTTCGCCCCCACGAGCCCCCAGGATGGGCAAGAAGACGCGATTTAGAGTGATCCTGTGTTTTTTTGGCCACTATTCGAATGGTCAGTTCTAAAACAACAGTATATGATTGACCGAGCATTGGACCACCGCTACGGCTTGCCCCGCGACTTGCAGCGTTTCCTGCCCCGGAACGCTCCGTCGTGTGGGCAAGCTCTTGCGGCTGCAAAGGGAGCAAAGCCTTCGTTCAGGAAGCGTTGCCCTATCCCCCCAGCAATTCCTTGACGCACACTTCCATCTCATGGACAGCGTTTGCTCCGTAGCCCTGCCAAACCTCTCGAATGATCCCACTTTCATCAACCAATATCGTTGTTGGGTAGGCCATCGCAGGCTGCCCCAATCGATCCGCCGCGCTTTTGCGAGTCGCTCCATTGGGATCCGCGTACACGTGAGTCGAGGCCCCGATTTGGTTCAAGTAATCCTCTGTCTTTTCGGCCAATCCTGAAAACGTTTCATGCGATCCTGATTCACACGAAATCGACAGAAACTGAAATTTTGGATTGGAACCCAAGCTTTCCACCATCTCTGACAAATGCGGATACTCCATGCGGCAGGGACCGCACCAAGTTCCCCAGAAATGCACCAGCGCCACACAATCGCTTGGCAGTTGGTCTAGTTCCCGATTACTAATATCCATTGATCCGCCGTTCGACATCTCAATCGTCGGCGAAGTCGACAAACGGATGAGTTCGATTTTCGGAGCGGGTTTCCCAATGGCCGAATCGTCAAGGCCTTGGTTTCGACCGAAGAGCATGATCCCTAAGATCACGAGCACGGGCAAAAGCCAAATCCACCCCAACGGCCGTTCGTTCGATGGCGACTTCCCTGTCGAACGGTCGCTGCTCGGAGTTGCCAAATCTTTTTTAGAAGTCATCTTGTTCCTATTCTGTTAAAACCCTTCTCTTCTAATTGCGATTATTCGTAAAAAACCGCCATCCTTCATTGGGACAACCTATCATGTTCGAAATCGAACAAAAATTTCACCTTCCTAATCGATCGAAATTTGAAGCGAGATTGCAGTCACTAAGGGCTGAGTGTATCGGTGTCGAAAACCACTCGGACACCTACTACAATCACCCATGTCGCGATTTCGCTGAGACCAAAGAGGCTCTGCGAATTCGTCGCATCGACGGCGTGCCACACATCACTTACAAGGGGGCAAAGTATCCTGGCGATGTGAAAGCTCGACGAGAGCTCGAATGGCAACTTGCCCCTGGCGATGGCGACGGAGCACAAACCGAAGAATTGCTGGTACTGCTTGGGTTTCGTCGGGTCGCCGAGGTTAAGAAGAGACGCCAGGTTTTCAAACCAAGTGGCATCCCCCAGATGACGATCGTCATCGACGACGTCGAAAATTTAGGTCAATTCGCAGAAGTGGAGCGAGTGATCCAAGATGCGGCTGACATCGAAAATGCTCGGCACGAGGTATTGAGATACGCCGAGCAACTTGGACTTCAGGATCCAGAACCAAGAAGTTATCTGAGGATTCTACTCGAGCGGTAACGACGGGCTCACTCGTTTCCTCGGACTGACGTCCGGGGGCACAGCCAGCCATCGCTTCGCGATGAAGCCTTGAGAGGCAGTGAGTTTTGTAGCGAAACTCGCCAAGAGTATCGGCGACGGTCGAAAAGACGTCCGAAGGTCGAAACGATGATTTAGCCCGGTTTCAAAAAAAACACGGCCCCAGGGTACCCAGGACGGGCAAGTGACATCGGCAATTGCCGGCTTCTAGCCGTCGCTGCTTCTAATGAGCGGCGACGGCAGGCAGTGAAATTCCCGCCAATAGAAACTCAATGACGTCTGCAGCCGAATAGCTCGTTGCTTCGGGCGTCTTTAAGAATCGTTTAATGCTGACAACATCATTACCACAGGTCACAAGAGGTAACTCGTGCTTGCCGTTTTTACGTCTTTGGCCGAGACCGATGTTGGTTAGCAGTCCATTGCAAACACATTTGCGTCCCTGAGTATCCTCTTCATCACCACCTTTGTAGGTGAACGCGGCGATCTTTTCTGACGGGCATCGCCATCCGATGGTGCCGTCTTCTTTTTTGTAACCTTGACGCAAAAATCCAAGATCGCAAACACGAGTGCGGTTCTCGTACACGGTCTTGTCCGACATCGACCCTTCGACTTGTAGAACTTTGAAGGGGAAGCCCGTCGGCGATGCTTCGGCATCGGTTACGACGTCGGGCTCACCGTTTTTGACTAAATCGAAAACGACATCTTTGATATCGCCGCTAAAACCAGATTCCTCACAGAATGCGAAAGCTGTTCCGACTTGGACGCCAGTGGCCCCTTGATCTAAAGCCTTCGACACCTGTTCGGGCGAACCATACGATCCAGCCAACCAGAACGGGCGACCGAGGGCGGCGATGGCGGAGAGATCGACAACATCACGAACACCGTAAAGCGGCTCGCCCCGTTCATTGGTTTGCTTCGCGCCTCGTGGCGGTGCATTGTGCCCGCCTGCGGTCGGCCCCTCAACGATAAACCCGTCTACATAGCCGCTTGCCTTCTTCGCTAGCATGCTTGCCAAGGTCGCGGACGCCACAATCGCCAAAAACTTGGGCCGGCTCAACCACGGGACTTCCCCAGCAGTAAACTTGACCGGATCAAAACGAGTCACAAAATTGTCGTCACGGTCGGCACCAAGGATGTGAATTGGCAACTCGACATCCTTTCCTTCCGACAGACGGTCCAAGATGCCTGGAATTGCCTTGGGAATGCCAGCACCCATCAACACGTAATCGACACCCGCCAGCATCGCACCGTAAGCCGATGGCAAAGTGGGAAGTTGGATTTTTTCCAAGAAGTTGATTCCGACTAACCCATCGTGGCCCTCTTTTGCCAAGTAGACTTCGACGAAATTCGCAACGACGACCAATTCGAATTGCTGCTGAGTCGGTTCCATCGGAATCACCATCGTTCCGACAAGAGGTACGCCTTCAGCCTTACCGCCTTCAACATAGTACTTCTGCAAAATTCTGTCGGCCATCTCCGGATAGGGGAACTCCGCTAGGGCACGACGCATATGGCCACCTTCGTCGCCAAGCTGAAGTCGCCTCACCAAAACGGTGTCCAGGGCGGTACCCGAAACCACTCCCATTTGACCCGTTTTCGATACCGCACGCGCCAATCGCCAATCCGATACGGCGACCCCCATTCCACCTTGGATGATCGTGGGCTCAGGACGGCTTGCCGTTGATGACATCTGTTATTTCCTTTTTCAGTCGATTGCAGCTCAGAGATTCTTGCAGCAGCATGAATACTCTCTACATCGGCATTGTACAGCCATCGACCCGTTCATTGGCAGTCTGTTATGTAACCGTTCTGCAAACTTTTTGTCACAAACCTGCCTCCAGCCCCAAAGAGATCCGCTATTCGACTCAATCGACAGACTCGGTTATTGCCAGCTATTGCGGCGATGGACACGGCGGGATTCCCTCGCCCGCTTCGTTCTGGAGTCGTCGTGAACCCACGGCTGCTTGGTCACAACCAAGAATTGGAGTAAATATCTTTCGTGGCCATGGCTTCCAGCCGCAGCTTACGGGGGGCAAGATGACGGGGAGCAAGATGACGGGGGGGCAAGATGACACAGCCACTCTTCTGCCAAACGAAAAATCAAGACGTGTCAAAAAATCAAGACGTGACAAAGCACGACAGTGATTGTGGCTAGGTCGATTCACGGTGTATAAGGGTGCCCCCAGCGGTCTCCTTGCATCGCCCGTTGTCCCTTCCACTCGTTATCCGGATCATAGCGACGCGATAATGCTTGAACATAGTCCAGGCGATCCTCTTCATTGCTGAAGTACAGTGGGCGACTCGGATGGAGTTCCGCGATCGATCGCATTCGATGACGCTCCATAAAGACGATCAGCCCATCGAGCATCGTGCGAATCACGTCTGGCCCCTCGCGATAGACCGCCGATGCAACCATTGCAACGTCTGCTCCCGCTAACAGTACCTTGATCACGTCGCTAGAACGGTGAATCCCTCCGCAAGCCGCCAATGGCATGACGGGGCAAAATGAATGGACTCGCATGATCGACTCCAGCGAATTGGAGACCGAGCTAATCGGCGTGAGCGTCCATTTGTGTGTCAATTCGAAGCTATCGAGAAGAATATCGAGCTTGGGCGTGCGGCCAAACAGCACCAAGCCTTGTGCTCCATGAAGCAGACGAACCGCTAAATGACTCAAACTGGTGTATTCTCGACTCAATTGAACGTAAAGCGGAATGCCAATGCAATCACGAATCGATTTGACCGATTCCACAATCTGATCCTCGATATCTCGCGGGCAAGAAAATTCGCGAGGCGGCGGGTGATGCAAATTCAATTCGATGGCGCTGGCACCTGCCTCTTGCAACTCCATTGCAAAATCGAACCAAATACTGGGGTTTTCGCCGCAAAGATTGGCCAAAACCGGAATCGTCATCTCGCTGCTCGCTTGATGAACGAGGGCAAGATAAGATTCGGCATCTTTGATATCACTCTCGATTTGCATCCGCGAAGCTCGCTCAAGCACCCGCAGCTCACGGAGTGTCAGCATTCGACCGCGACGCTGATTCCAACGCAGAACCTGCTCTTCGAAGAGCGTTGGCAACACAATGGCACCCGCACCGGCTCGCTCAATCGCCATTCGCATCGGCTGTTGAGCCGTCAAAGGACACGCTCCGATCGCAATCGGCGACCGTAAAACCAAGCCACCATAATGGGTCGTCAGATCGATACTCATCTATACGCCTCTCCGGTGAAAGCGTTTAACGGCACCACTGCAAAAGGTTGACGGCAACCTGCTAGTACTGCGTCCATCTCAAAAATTGGGGCTGGTCGTCCACTACCCTAAACAAGACCTTGACGCACCACTAGCAGGGACAGGCCACTAGCAGGGACGGGGCACCAAGCTCCAAGCCCATTCACCGTATTGTGACACATCTCACCATCGATCGCACGCACGGAACCGAAGAAGCATAAAAAAACTCTTGAATCCAAGAGGTTCTCAATCGATTTGCTTGCGTTTGATTTCCGGGATCCTGAAAGGATCAATGGATCACCACGCTAACAACGCCTGCGTCGAAAACGCAGGCGGGAGTCTTGTATCGACGAGGTACCCAGCTAGGAGCCTGGGGCTCCGTGACCATAAGAATCTCGACTTATTGCTTCACGCCATCTGCAGATTCTTGGCCAAACATGAACATAATCGGCGTGTTGCCTTGGCCTGCCGAATTGAAACTGTAGCCCGCCTCAAGCACTCGCTTGATTCGCTCCGACGCCTCCGACAAGTGAGCTCGTGTGTAGGTGTCCATCTTGTCACCGCAACGGCCGATCGACTCGTTGATCTGCTTTTGCAGTTCCACGAGCTCAAACCGAGCCAGGTTGCTGATCGGCTTGTAAGCCGCGGTGCTGGAAGATTGCTCAAGCACCAAATCAAATAATCGCTGCATATGCTCACGCTGCAAGTTGCGGCGAAGCGAGCTAATCATGGGCTCGCGATCGTTTCGGTTCTCGGGGCATTCCAAGCTCAGTTCGCTCCATACCGCCGTCCCCACGGTGTCGAGCAATTCGGGTAGCGTCAACGCATCCTCCTCGACGGGAAGCCGCATCTCGTTGTCGTAGACCCGGCGAAGCGTCGTCGGATTCATCAGTAGCGTCAATGCCGATGCTTGAGTGTTCAAGATACGATCGTGAATGGGCCAGGTCGCTTCGCTGGTTATTGCCGCTTGATAGCCGCGGTCAAGCCACTTATCGACGCTCATTCGCTCAAGTAACGCTGCGTTCAATCCAAACGCTTCGTCGTAAAAACTGGTGTCGATGACAAACTTTAACGCTTCGCGTTGATCTTTCGCAGGCACCACTTCTACGGGAGGACGGTTTCCAGGATCGCCTTTTTTGTCACGATAGACAAATGCACCGCCGATCCAATTCGCCATCATACTGACGTTCTTGGTCTGCATGGCCAATGTCAATTCGTAACCACGACGCGCCTTGCCCCAACTGTCTCCTTCGTCGACAAATCGATCAAGCAAATTTTCGCGGTAGAGCTTGACAAGCTTCATTTGCTCGGTTGCATACGACAAGGGGTCCGCAGCAAAGTCGTACCGTCGTGCCAGCGGGTCGGGTCCGGTGGTATCCTCGTCGGTTGCATATTGCAGTTCAGGTTCACTGCATCGCTTCAGAATGTCCTCAAGTTTTTTTTCGTCAAACGTGTAACCATACTCAATCGCCCAATAATCATAGGGTCCGATGTCGATCATCCCATAATCGCCTTGGACCTCACCCGAGTCAAAGCGATAGTTGATGGGCGCATAATCCATGATCGAAGAAGCAAAGGTCTTTTTCCCCTTAATCTTTTCGCTATTGATCTCATCAAGTGTGTACAAAGCCGAGCCTTTGAAGTTGTGACGAAGCCCAAGCGTGTGCCCGACCTCGTGAGCGACAAGGTCAGCCAACAACGGGCCAACGAACCATTCCGGCATGCCATCTAACAACTCTTCATCGGCCTCCTTTTCTTTTCCCTTCTTCTCGTCTTCCTTGTCCTCTTTTGCTACTTTTTCCTTGTCGTCCTCCGCATCCTCTGCGTCCTCTTTCTTTTTATCGTCCTTGGACGTCGCTTTTGCCGAGTCATTGTCGTCCAAGAGGGCGAGGCTCCAATTCATTCGGGCAATTGCCAGATCGAGGTGCTTGCCAGTCGCAGCCATGCAAAGACCATTCTTTTGGCTGATCGCCCCGAACAGGCCATCGTATTCCTGGTCGCCCAGCAAGGATGGATCGGCTTGAGCCATCGAGAAGCCTGCCATCGGCAAATTTGCGTCACGGGCGAATTGCATTTGCAGTTGCGCGACACGATCCGCTGGAGCATAGCGGATGCGGGGGTCCCAGTTAGGATGTTTTGCCAACCATGCCAACATTTCTGGACTCGCTCCTTCCATCGCCAACTTGGGCATCAATTCGTGGTAATTGAAGTTAAAGTGACGAATCCAACCATCGGTCAAGATGATATCAGCATCAAGGATTTCTCCCGTTTCCGGATGCACGCGGCTAGGTCCGATCGCGGTGCCGACGTCATTGTTTAGCCAACGAATGAAATTGTAGCGAACATCTTCGGGATCTTTCTCCATGTGAGCACCGCTTTGAGCATCCTGGTACTCGATCACAATCGCATCGACCAAACCAACTTTTTCAAAAGCTTTGTTCCAATAGTCGACCCCGTTCTTGATCCAACGTCGATAACGAACAGGTGTGGTATGCTCGACATAAAAACGAATCGGCTGCTTCGGTGGACTTAGCTTTAGTTTTGCATCCCGTTTTTGTAGGTTCCAACGGTTGATGTAACGGACGCGAGTGTCATCGTCTTCGTACTTACTGAGATCAGCAAACGAGGTCACGAAGTAACCGATCCGTTCGTCAGCAACGCGCGCCTTGAACCCGTTTCGAGAGGAGGGCACTTCACTGAAGGAATAGTGAATCGATTGCAGCTTTCCACCGCTACCGACAATCTCGAAAGCAATCTCGACGTTTTCAGGAAAGACTTTTGCGGAATCAATCTTCTGAATGCGTGGATTCGTGATGCGAACGGAGGGGCCGAAGAAACGGGTAGCATTGCCGATCAGCAGTGCGTCTAAATCGATTACCGGGCCTCCGTTGGGACCGATCGCCAAGATTGGCAAATCGAGCAACACTTGATCGGTAAACAATCGCTTCACCGATGCTTTCGATTCGGCATCACCCGTTGCTCGGATTGCCAAGTTCGGCGAGATCACGGCTAACCGATCACCATAACGACGCCATTGAATTACCCAATCCCCCGATTGAAGGCCCGCGTAAGCGTCGCCGCTACCGACCGTCAATGCGAGGAAGTAGTTTTTGCCTGCGAAGTTCTTCGGCAACTCTCCAATCAGCTGGGCTTCCTTTTCTTTCTGCCATACGTTGAACAGACCTTTGTCTTTTTGCTGGTCCGATACAGCAATCGGCGTGAACCCTTCCGATACCTTGTCGAAAGATGGCAAGTCAGCGTAACCTGGGGTCGACAAACCAACCATCATGACGAAGCTGGCCACCGAAAGCGTGGCTGGTAAGAGCGATTTCGCAAACAATTTGATGCGTTTCATTCAAGTAACTCGAGTTGTTTTTAGATTTTTGTGGGCAGGACCGCAGGGAGGGCTTTCAGCGAAGACGAAAACCTAGTGTTTACTAGGATAGCTCAACACTAGAGGACTGGTATAGTTTACGCAGACCAGTCAGTCGATGGTTCAACGATCTACCATAACCAGGTCGATTTTATCCTGCGAATCGTTACACGTCATCCATTTGTTTGCACATTCGACAAGATTTCCCTGTCTCTTTCATGCTTGACCCCGCCTCCCTACTGCAAACCGCCACACATGCTGCCCGGCTCGGCGGCGATGTATTAATGCGTTATTACCTCGATGGGGTCGAAATCCGCAACAAGTCGGCCGCAGGCGGTAAGTCCTACGACCTCGTCAGCGATGCGGACATTGAGAGCGAAGCTGCCATCGCCAACTTCCTGCGGTCGGTCTATCCCGACCACGAACTGCTGGGCGAAGAATCGTTATCGAATAACCGTACCGACGCGGAGCACCTTTGGATTATCGATCCGCTCGATGGGACAAACAATTTTGCTCACCAGATGCCCCAATTCGCCGTTTCGATTGCCTATTACCACGAGGGTCATCCCGTCGCCTCGGTCGTTTTGAATCCAGCTCGCGACGATTGGTTCACAGCAACTCGGGGGGGCGGCGCCTTCCATAACTCTCGAAAAGTGTCTGTTTCCGACGCCGATTCGCTTAGCCAATCTTTGCTTGGATGCGGTTTTTACTACGACCGCGGCCCCATGATGCGCAACACCTTAGCGGCGATCGATGACTTCTTTAGCCGCGATATCCACGGAATTCGTCGTTTCGGCGCCGCTGCGATCGACCTATGCTACATCGGCTGCGGCCAATTCGACGGCTTTTTCGAATTCAAGTTAGCACCCTGGGATTTTGCTGCCGGGCGATTATTCGTCGAAGAAGCTGGCGGGAAGATAACCGACGCGAAAGGCGATGAACTGAAAATCAATCCCTCGAGCGTTGTCGCCAGCAATGGAAAATTGCACGCGTCGATGATCGAAATCACCTCGCAGCGAGCGTGAGGCGATTAACAGACGTGGCTACAAACCACCGCCAAAAACAGGACGCGTGGGGATGGGATGGAAACGAGGCCACGGAACTTCCGGTGGCTTCGGTACCCCTTGCGAATCGACGGACGTGTCAAACGGATCCACCTCTAGCGGACCACCAAAAGACTCTTGGCAAGCCGAGTCAAATGAAGTGTCCGTCCACGGTTCACTGACTTCTGGCACTGACTCACAGCCGCCCGCTTCCCAACGATCCGACATTTCGTGCGGATGAGTCCTATGCGGCATCGAGTCCTTTCGGTCCCATGAACCGAACAAGCCTCCGCCATCGGTAGGATCATCACGCCGCTCGCTCGGGATATTCATCGCGACACATCCGCTGTGTACCATCAATAGAAAGGCGCTCAGGGTTAATGCGATCGAAGGCGTTAGGTGGCGGCGATTCATATCCAGAAGAAAAAGTCGAGGTGTCCCCCCCTCGAACGACAATACGCTCTAGGTAGTATCGACCCGACCTACCGCTATCTTTAGCGCAATCCGCAAAACCGGATTGCTCGATTATTATTACCTGGCGACTATTGCCTGGCGACGTTTTGAGCGTAGCCGAGCGCTTTGTCGCCGTTTGAATTCAGGCTTGCAAAAGAGTGGCCGGGGCACCTAGCCCCAGCAAGCTGCGGCGGGAAGCCACAGCCACTTTATGAAGTCTTGGCCTTGGTTCGCGCTTCACGCAGACCACGACTGAGGATGTCTCTCAGCATCGGAGAATAGTCTTCATACTTCGCCTGGTCCGGTGCACCGTTACTGAATTGGTAAATTGCATCGCGTGGCTTCACGCCCAAAGCAATCAACGAACTGCAAACGGTTCCGTAATCGGCGTTGCGAACCACCATACTCGGGCGTCCTGGGCCGACCGGAGCACGAGCAAACACCTTGCTAGCAACCGCCAAGAATTTGACGGGAGAATCGAGTGTTTGCAGCGTCAGTAAACGCCGCGCCATGCGAACACGCTGATCTTCGGGATCGTTCAAATTGCGAGCACCGATGATGTTCAAGCCATCTTCGAGTTCGACGACCTCTTGACGCTCATCGGCGTGTATTGCATAACCATTGCTAGCGTCCGCGATGATGATGTTACAACCTTCGTACCGGGTCTTCGCAAACTCCGCATGGGCTTTGTCGAGGGCCTTCGCAGCCGAAGTGCACCGCAGAAGATCGAGTGCTAGCGAGCCTCGCGAACGCTGCCCGAATAGCGGCATTGTGGTAGCCCGGTTGCAAAGTCCGACAAATACGCCATTCTGGTTAACGCCTAACCAAGTTCCGCCAGCTTTCTGGTCAATACCACAAAGAACTCGCGGTTTCCCGGATTGAATCGAAGGCGTTAAACCTGGACGATTGTAGTATTCTTCACGATTGGCAGCGACCAAAATGGGACTTTCGGGAACCAAGCGATACTGAACAGCCAATAAGCACATTTCGCGGCTTTCTTTTCAAAGATCAGTTGAGTGTAATTTCCAACAAGCAGTAATGTATCTACGCCGCGACTCCTACCACACCCTCTTTCGGGGGGAATGGTAAAAAAATCGAGGAATTAACGGGCGATTCGATACCTTGACGCAATTCTAGGCAAGATTTGCCGGTTTTCAGGACGATAGATTCGTTAAACGCAACGTTTTTTCTATCCGCCGATCGTATGGAAACGTAAAACTGATGGACGCAGGTTCACAACCGGGATTCTCTCAAGCTGTTCTTGACATCCAAACAACCGCAAGCGTGGTTTTGGCCCAGCAGCAAATCTCTCTTAGTCGGATCGTCAATTTGGTGCCTGGTTCAATGCTAACCTTTGATGCTCACTGCGATGAACCACTCACCCTCGAAGTCGGTGGCCACCCGATTGCCTTGGGGGAAACGGTCAAGATCGGAGATAAATTCGGTCTAAGGATCCGTGAAGTCATTGCGGAGTGATGATGCTCTGCAAAATTCGCTGGATCCGAGGCCCCTTTTCCAGAAAAAATTTCCCGGCATACGAGCGCTTTGCCACCGCTTGATTTTAGGCTTTTAAAAAGAGTGGCTGGGGCATCTTGCCCCCGTCCGCTGCTGCGGGTAGCCACAGCCACGAAAGATGTTTGCCCTCACTCTCTCCGTTGTGAGAAAGCACTCGTTCTAATTGCCCATGACCTAATTGACTGCGACCGGTTTTCGCCGTGATAACGTCGTGTGGTGCAATACCAAAACACCGATCGCAATCGCCCCGACATAAAAGCTTGTTCCTAATGACCGGTGGTCGGCGAACAAGAGAGCCCCCATCGCCATCCCGTAGACGGGCTCCAAGTTGTTGGCAAAGTTGATCGTAAAGACGCTCAACCGCTTGAGTAGTTCCACATATTCGCTGAAGGCGTAAACGGTGCAAACGACCGACAACAGGACCAAGTAGGCAAAATCCGTCAGGCTTGGTTGCAAATCGAGCCCCCGGCCATCGCTTAGCCAAAAAGCGGAGATCGGCAAACACAACGCGCAAAAAAGTGCAGCTCCTGCCATCTCATAAAATGCGATCACTCGGTGCCTGACTCGCTGGGCGAAGGGGCTGTTAAGAATCGAAAACACAGCAGCCACCAACGCGGAGAAAATCGCGACGGCAAAGCCGACCCAATGCTCCAGCTCACTTTGCACGATCATGGCGACCGCCAAGATGACCGCAAAACCGAACAGCAAATCGCCGCGCCGGAATCTTGTATTTGGCAACATCAATGGCTCCAAAATTGCGGTCCATAGCGAGATCGTCGCCATGCCTACCATGCAAACGGATACGTTGGCGATCTTGACCGCCAAGAAAAACAGCACCCAATGCAGGCCGATCAAACAGCCCACCGCCAAGAGTTGAAGCCTATCGCGACCTGCGATCAACACGCGCTGACGCAAAATGATCCCAAGCGTAAGCGAAGCAATCACGCAGCGATACAGAACCAACTCGATTGCCGGCAGATCAATCAGCTCACCTAACACGCTGGTGAAGCCCCACATAAACACAATGAAGTGCAGCTTCAAGTAATCGCGTGTGGTTGCAGGCGAATCCTCCATTTGAATCGAATCAATTTCGTTGAGAGTTGGCTCGTTTTACCGATGGTTCATGACTTGAATCCCTTCGAGCACACCGCTGGTGGCTTTCTGGGTGGCGATATACAGCCGGTTTCCCCATTTCGCATCGTCGTGTGCGGAGCGAGCTTTCGCCTTCACCTCGTCTGACGCGTTCTCCACCACAATCGCCCGGTACCCTGCCGTTAAAGCTGCCAGGTCATTGCCGGAATCGCCAGCGAAGACGATCGCTTGTTGATCGACCTTCCCATATCGACTCCACCAATGCAATGCGAACGCTTTCGAAACACCAGCCGGCAACAGGTCGACCAGTCCATCGCCATTGAACGGGTCGACGCTAATGATCGATGAATAAGGTGCCGCCAATCGATCGAGCACCCTATGCACCCCGTCGGCAACCTGTGGCAGATTTTCTGCGTCTGCATAATAGCTGAGCTTAAACGGCCCTTGTTTTTCCGCTTCTTGTTTGCGAATGCCAACGACGGACTCAAGCTCGCCAGACAATTCATCAACCGGCAAGCCTCGAGTGATTTGGGCGAGTTCCGCTTGATAGGCTTCGAGAACTTCCATCATGGAATTGCTTTGGCGGTGCATGATGGTTGTGCCTACGTCGCAAATGATCCAATCGGGTGATGGCAGCTTATTTTCCGCGATTGCATTTTGGACCGATGCAAAATGCCGCCCTGTGACGAAGACCAACTCGATTTCATTTTCTTTCAAGAACTGCTGAAGTTCGACAAGATCCGCCTGGTTCTGAGCATTGCCTGCGAGCGGAATCAACGTTCCATCCAAATCGGTCGCCAAAACCTTTACGTTGGTCGTCAGTTTTTCGCTATGATTCACTCTATCGTCCTAAAAACTCAAAAAGGGGGTCAGACCCCTTTTCGGATCCTAAACCCCGTTAAATTCGTTGCAGCCACAAAAATTGGTATGCACCTAACTCGATCGGCTCGCTGGTTCCGTATTGTTTGTCGGTCAACGCATCCTTGAAAAAGCGTCCTAGCCCGACGGTTCGCAATCGGTTGCCATCGAACGATTGTGGGGAATCGTCAAAATTGGCCATGACAATCAGGCGGTGGCTATCGACGATGCGAATGAAGCTCAGCAAATGTGGATTGCCGGTGTTTACCAATTCCATTTGTTGACCCGCAAACGCGTGCATATTTTTTCGAACGGCAATCAATTTTTGCAGCGACCGGAAAATACGGCGTCGTATCGATCCGCCCTCCGGTCCGATCGTATCATCAAGCTCCTGCAAAAACTCCCACTTCATTTTTGGACGATGGATCCAACGCGTGTCGCCTGCCTTGGCAGGGTCTTTGACGAAATCGTAATCGTTTAGCATTCCCCATTCTTCGCCCAGGTAGAGTAGTGGAATGCCGCCTATACTTAGCGTGATCGCTTCGAGCAGAAGCATACGGCGAATGGCGAGCTCCTTTCCTTCCTCACTCCCCTCTTCGATCGCGAGTTCCAAACCCGCGAGCGACGCCAGCGTGCCTGCGATACGCATATCGCCGGTTGCCAAATTCTCTTGAAACGGCACCCCTCGTGCGAATGACCCTTCGAATTGACCGGTATAAAATCGATTCAAGAATTGTCGGTGATCGTAAGCATTGATGCCGAGCGCAGCGGCATCGGCATCATCGAACGTCCACCCAATATCGTCGTGACAGCGAAGATAATTTACCCAAGCGGTGTGGGGCGGTAATTTGTGGCGATGGCTGAGTGAACGGGTCAGAAGTCTGACATTGCGCGTTGCCAACGATTCCCACAGCAACGCCATCAACGTCGGATTGTACGAGATCTGACACTCGCGTGGGCTGATGTATTTCACAACATCGTCTGGATGCACAATCGCTTCGGACTTGAACAACAAACTTGGGGTTGCGATTCGCGTGAGTCGATTGAAGGCTTGGATCAGCTTATGGGCTTCTGGCAAATTTTCGCAGCTTGTCCCCATTTGTTTCCAAATGAAGGCGACGGCGTCGAGCCTCAAAATATCGACACCTGTACTGGCGATAAAGAACATCTCTTCCGCCATCGCTCGAAAAACCGCCGGGTTGGTGTAGTTCAAATCCCACTGGAAATTATTGAACGTTGTCCAAACCCACTGCTGCATCCCGTCGTGCCAGGTGAAATTGCCCCGTCGGACGGTAGGAAAAATCTCGCGGAGCGTTTGTTCGTATTGATCCGGTTTTTCACGATCGGGAAAGATGTAGTAGAACTTCTGGTATTCCATGTCCCCCGATTGAGCCAACTTAGCCCAATCGTGATCGTCAGAGGTATGGTTGAAGACGAAGTCTAAAACCAACAAGATACCTGCTTCACGAAGCTTTTCAGACAAATTCCGCAGGTCTTCGATTGTACCAAGCCGGGGGTCGATCGAGCGATAGTTGCTGATCGCGTAGCCGCCATCGTTGTCGCCTGGGCGCACGGCGAACAAAGGCATGAGGTGCAAATAGGTAAGCCCCAGCTCTTTGAAGTAGCCGATGGAATCACTCAGTTTGCCGAGATTGTCGCTAAACAAGTCGACATACAACGCACCGCCGACAATCTTTTCCGAGGCGAACCAATCGGGATCGTTTGCACGGCGGTGATCCAAGCTGCGCAGGCCGGGTGGACGTTTGACCCAAGCGTCAATCGCCGTCACCATGATTTGCTCTAAATGGTAAAAGAAATCGTAGCGGGTCCCGTACAAGTCGAACAACAGCGAAAACAAGTCGACCCAATGTTCTTCAAGGCGAACCTCAAACTCGTGCTGGACCTCGTCGCTTACGTCATAACCTTCGGCGACACGCATTTCAAAGTGAGCTTGCAATCGAGGCGCAAGCCGCTTGAGTGACAGCTCGGCCTGGTAGACTCGCTCGCGTTGTTCGGCGTTGAGACTGCCGTTGCGAAGACTACTAAGGTTCGATCTGATCATTGGGGATGGTGATGTTGTCTAAGAAGTTGTAATAGTTAATGCCTTCGAGGATGCCGCGAGCATGCGGTTGTTCCGCAAAATAAATACGTGGCAAATTCCGAAGGCGTTCGAGTTCAGGACTGTAGTTGCCGACAACCACACCGAGCGTCCGCCCAAGCAACATCCCCGCGTCGTTCCCGCTATCGCCAGCGACCAGGACATGTTCGGACGAAAAGCCCCATTTGTACATCAAATGGCGAATCGCCATCTCGCTGCCACCGCGTACCGGAATGATGTCTAAATACATTCCTAGCGATAAAATAACCTTAGCACGAATTCCAGCCTCTCGGAGGATTTTCTTGATTTCTGTCGTCCCTGGAGCAAGCGATGTGTCGATCTCATAGCTAATTTTGAACTCCGATTGATGGGTGTCATCCTGCAAAAAGAATCCTGGCAAGTGATCAAGGGATTCATGGATCGCGTCCGGCTTCCATGCGTAGCCGATCTGCTTGCGCCAACTTCGGTCGGGGGTCAGTTTATCTCCGTAATGGAGCAGTGTCCCCGCGTCGGTGTCGATCACGTCGGGACGCCTTAACCCAAGATCGCCGATTAATTCCAACGCGCTATCAAGCCGGCGGCCGGTCGCAATCGCAAAACCAATATGCTCGTGTTGGTCCAGAATCGAGGCGAATTCGGCAAGCGCATCCGGATCGCCCGTCAGGGTATTGTCCAAGTCCGTGACGATCAATCGGTCGAATTCCGGTAGCCGCCTCGCCCGTGGCGAGCTGACCAATGCTGGAACCGACGAATGCTCCAAAATATCATCCAAGTCACGCAGGTATCGCTTTGCATGATTGCTCCACGAATAGTGTTTGCGAGTGCCATGGATGCCCGCTTCGGACCATTTCTTCCATGACTCGGGTTCCGACAAAACCCGAAGCAACGCCTTTTCGATCATTTCATTGTCGAGTGGATCGATCAGCAATCCATTGTCGCAGTTCGCGATGATGTCTCGTGGTCCACCATCGTTGGTTGCCACAATCGGCAATCCTGTCGCACCGGCTTCCAGCAGCGTCAATCCAAACGGCTCGGTGAGTGCGGGATTGATGAACACACCTTTGCCCTTGGTTGCCATTCGATACAACTCGGGCACGTCGCTCGGGGTATGCGTTTTTGGGTAAGCTACTTTTCCGTACAAGTTGTACTTGTCGATCATTCGCAAAATCTGATCGATGATTCGTTGCTGAGGCCGCGGCAGATCGCTCATGTCATCGCGCGTGCCCATGATTAGCACTAGGTTGGCCAGCTTTTGTAGCTGTTCGCTGGTACCGTAAACCTCGACCAATTTACTGAGATTCTTTCGCTCGTCTGGACGAGCCATCGTCAAGATCATCGGCTTGTCAGGATCTCGCAAAAACGGATCGAGCGAATCCGCGAATGCCGGTCGCTGCCAATCGTCACCAGCGGGCGAAAATCGTGACAAGTCGACGCCCGGCGGAATGACCTCCATGCGAGCAGGAACATAATGGTCGTACAACTCGTATTGCTGCTCGACTTCTTGCGACGTGCTTGTCACCACCATGGAGGCGGTTTCGAGTGCGATCTCTTCTGCCTCGGTTCTCAACTCGAACTTATAGCGGCGATCGAGTGACTCGATATTCTTCTTCGCTGCGGTCAAACGCTGTCGCTTGACTCTCCCCAACGAGTGCCCGGTAAAGATAAAGGGGACATGCAACAAACGAGACAGTTGTGCGCCAGCCAAACCGGCGTCCGCGTAATGACCGTGAATAATATCGGGAATGCCAGTACGACGAAAATGGACGAGCACTTGGTCAATGAACAAGTCGATGTATGGCCAAAACGCTTCTTTTTTTAGATACCGCTTGGGACCGAAAGGAATACGAACAATTTTCGCATTCTCGGCAATCGGCTCCTCAAGCTTGGCATAGTCGTCAGAGATCTTGGGATCAAAGATCTGCCGCGTGAGAAGCTCCACCTCTCGCACCTGAGGCTGAGACGCTAGCTCTTTGGCCAGTTCAAGGACATACGTGATCTGTCCGCCCGTGTCACTGTCACGGCCCAATTCGGGCTCTTTCGCGCGGATCAGACCGTGCAAACTGATCAGAGTGATCTTGAGCCCTTCGTCACGCTCAAGGATCCGAAAAGACTTTCTCTTCGATGGCTCAGGGGGCCCCGGTTTCGTTCCAATCGTCGTCATGCCATTTCTCGTTGATTGCTGATAGTTAGATTGCTGATCGTTATTTGATGGTCAAATTCTCTGCTGCGAATCGGGTCATGCCGCTACCAATTCTGGTAAATACTTTTGTCAATCGTTGTTGCCCCTTGCATGCCGCAAACGCGAGCGGCAAAGGTGACCGCTCGATCGAGAATCTCTTGGTAGGACAATCCCTGCAAGACGCCATGGATCGCAGCGGCCGCAAAGCCGTCACCCGCGCCAACGGTATCCACCATCACTTCAGGCTTCGGCGCGGGAGCAAACGTGATGGTCTGATCGGTCACCGCGTAGGCTCCTTGCGAACCACAGGTTATGAAATAGATTTCACCACCATACTGGTGGCGAAACGCCTTTACCGCCGCCTCGACTTGGGATGAATCCGACACCGGCATCTCCGAGATCTTTCCGAGCTCTTCATCATTTAACTTGACGTACTTGGAACCAGGGATCAGCTCCGTTAGCCAAGCGGTGTCGAACCAAGGCTCTCGAATATTGACGTCAACGAAGCGAGGGATGGTCGACGTCTGTGCCAATTGCTTGATCGTTTCTCGCGATCGCTCGCCGCGGAGAGCGAGCGTGCCGTGATAGAGAAGCGAGAACGGGCCTGAGCCTTCGAGCAAGGGCGGCTCGATAAAATCATAAGCTCTGGGATAAACGATCTCATAAGAGGGTTGCCCACCGCGAACGGTGACTTGGACCGTTCCGGTTGGTTGATCTTCGCGTGTTTGCACACCATCGGTATCCATTTCCCAGCCGTGCATTCGATCGAGGACCTGTTTGCCCACCTCGTCATCGCCAATCGCAGAAACGAACTGGGGGCGGTAGCCGAATCCTTGTAAATTCCAGGCGACGTTGAAGGGAGCCCCGCCGAGAACACTCCGCCCGTCCCCGAATTGATCGAACAGCACCTCGCCAATCACAAGAGGCGGCAAAACGTTGGCTGGCCGATCGGCGGACGTCCCAGAAGTAAACATGTGTTCCTCTAACTAAGCGTTGGAGCCATTGGAAGCGCGAAGCGACCATTGTAGGGCATGGGGGAAAGAATACAAATCGCGTGCCAAAGTCGGAGGATTCGCGATCCACTCTCAAGAGTTTGTAGACGCACCTTTCGACAGTCCCAGCAAACGATGTTACATTGTCGCACTCGCTTCAGGCGACAGGCCGCTAGCCCCGATGATTATGTGATTCGACGTCATTGGAGTCACTCGTTCGAGCCAAACGTTGGTGTGAATCCTTCGAGACACACTCTGCGAATGAGCCGTTTTGTGAGCCGTTTTGGCGTTGGTCGTCGTGGCGTTGGTCGTCTTGGACGAGGTTACGAGTCCCTGACTCCACAGCGGTCCAAAAGGACTCGTTACCTCGTCCACGACCCTAAAATGAAAAATTGACAAAGCACTAGCGGAAAAGCGTCAAGGGTTTCACCCACCCTGGAAAACACCCCAGCTCCCAGCTCCCAGCTCCCAGCTCCCAACTCCCAGCTCCCAGCTCCCAGCTCCCAACTCCCAACTCCCAACTCCCAACTCCCATGAACCCATCTGACATTGTCTGGCATCCTGCGACGGTCGACCGATCGGCGCGTGAATCGAATTTAGGCCAACGTGGCGTGGTGGTTTGGTTTACGGGGTTGAGCGGATGCGGAAAGAGCACGGTCGCCAACGAGCTCGATTCGCAGCTATTGCAGTTGGGTCGGGCGACGACGCTGCTCGATGGTGACAACATTCGCCACGGGCTTTGCGCTCCTCCCCCCGCATTGCGTGAAGAACATGGCGAAGCATTTGCGGAACGATTTGGGTTGGGATTTGCTTCGATCGACCGCGAGGAAAACATCCGGCGAATTGGCAACGTGGCTGCTTTAATGGCTTCAGCAGGCTTGATTACGTTGACCGCGTTCGTGAGTCCCTACCGGAAGGACCGCGATCGAGTCCGAAAAATTGTCGAGGAGGCTGGCAAAACAGGTGATTTCATCGAGGTCTTTGTCGATACACCTTTAGACATCTGCGAAGCTCGTGACCCCAAAGGCTTGTATAAGAAAGCGCGATCGGGAGAGATAAAGAACTTCACTGGCATTAGTGATCCTTATGAAGCGCCTCGCAATCCCGAGATTCGTTTGGATGGCGGGAAGGCGACAACGCCGGCGGATCAGGCCGCGGAAGTGCTACAAAAGTTGGTTGAATGGAAGGTTTTCGCGACTTCCTAGTCGATTGGGAGCGAATTTGCCGTTGCGTGATTTCCAACTGCCGGTAAACTACCCCCAATCGAGGAAAGCCGACTATCAATCATGAACCGGTCGCAAGTTGACGAAAAACGTAAGAGTTGACGAAAAACGTAAGTATTAAACGATAAGTAACGAAAAGAAGTAAGAATGACGATCTCGAAAGAGCGAAAATCCGCAGTCATCGAAGAACATGCGAAAGAATCGGGTGACACAGGGTCTCCAGAAGTGCAAATCGCAATTTTGACCGAGCGGATTAACGGATTAACCGAGCACATGCGAACTCATCGCAAAGATTATGCCTCGCGTCGTGGGTTGCTGGGGCTGGTAAGTCGCAGACGCCGGCTTCTCGATTATGTCCGAAGTGAGGATCCGCAGCGGTATTTGGATATCATTGGTAAGTTGGGCATTCGTAAATAGCCCTCTTTGGATGCCGCATCCCTGTCGGTGGTGCGGTAGGAAGGGGGATGACGGCAGCGCTGGTGAAAAACGCCACTTCGTTTGAAACGTTGTGGCGATTCTGCGAAGATTTTGCTTGGCGTAAAACTGCCATTTCAAGCGGTAGAGGACACTCAAAACCTACAGCTTCGATCGTTTTTCGATGGAGGCTTTCCATCTTAGGAGCGTCGCGACGGCTAGATGCCAAGCTCAAGATGTTCAGGGGTTTTTCTTCTCACGTCGGTTTGCTTTCCCCGATTGTTTGTGTCACGCGGCCACTTCGCTAATGAGGCATGGGTATCCAGCCTTCTTCAAGAATCGCGTGATCTAATTGTGTTGTATTTGTATCGATAGTAGGTGAAGAAAAGGTAATTGAATGACTGTTAATAAAATTCGTGTTGAAAAGCAAATCGGACGCAGTGTGTTATCGTTCGAAACGGGCCAATTGGCCAAGCAATCGGCTGGCTGTGTACTGGTCCAATATGGTGAGACCACGGTGCTTGTTGCGACGGCAACGAGTGACCCACGACCGGGTCTCGACTTCTTTCCGTTGACATGTGACTACCGTGAGCGATTGGCGGCAGCTGGCAAATTCCCAGGCGGATTCCTCAAGCGAGAAGGCCGTCCAAGCACCAAGGAAACCCTTAGCGCCCGGTTGATGGATCGCCCGATCCGCCCTCTGTTCCCAGCAGGCTTCAAAGACGAGGTCCAAGTGCAAGCGTTCGTGATGGCGAGCGACATGCAGAATGACGGAGATGTCTTGGCGATGAACGGCGCCGGTGCTGCATTGCACATCAGCACGATGCCGTTCCACGGCCCCGTCGCTTCGGTGCGAGTTGGCAAGGTTGATGGCAAGCTAATTGCTTTCCCAACCTTCGAAGACTTGGAAGAGAGCGAGCTGGACATGATCGTCAGCGGCTCACGAGACAAGGTTGCCATGATCGAAGGTTTCGCCGACGAAATGGCGGAAGACGACATGATCGAAGCGATCCATTTCGCCCATGAGACGATCCGTGAAATCATCGCTTTGCAAGATGAGCTTTACGAAAAGGTTCAACCACAAAAAGCCGAATACGTTGCCCCCGAGGACGACGGTTTGATGCAGCGTCTTAACGACGCCTACTACGATGAATTTCGTGCCGCCCAACAAACCCCAGGGAAACAAGACCGCGCGGATGCGGTCAAGGCACTTCGCAATCGCGCCATGAATGACGTGATTCCTGATCCAAAAGCCGACGGGGCAATCGATGTCAATCGCTTCAAGTCGGTGTGGCACGACTTGGAAGAAAAAGTCGTTCGCGATCTGATCCTTGCTGGCACTCGTCCTGATGGCCGTGATTGCAACAGCCTGCGTTCGATCTACTGCGAAACCGACCTCTTGCCACGGGTTCACGGTTCGGCATTGTTCCAACGCGGCGAAACTCAAGCATTGATTACGGTCACGCTAGGGACTGCCCGCGATGAACAACGTGTCGATGGATTGCAGGAAGAGTACAGCAAAAAATTCATGCTCGACTACAACTTCCCTTCGTTTTCGGTTGGCGAATGCCGCCCAATCCGTGGCCCTGGACGCCGCGAAATTGGCCATGGCTGCTTGGCCGAACGAAGCGTTGCACCCGTCTTGCCTGCTGCAGAGGATTTTCCTTACACGATCCGCGTGATCAGCGATATCCTGGAGTCGAACGGATCGAGCTCAATGGCTTCGGTATGTGGAGCAACGCTGGGCTTGATGGCGGCAGGCGTTCCGATCAGCAACCCGGTGGCCGGTATTTCGATCGGCTTGGTCCAAGACGCTCATTCGGACAACTTCACTCTTTTGACCGATATTCTTGGAACGGAAGATCACTTCGGTGACATGGACTTCAAGATTGCGGGAACCCAAAATGGAATCACCGGTATCCAATTGGATTTGAAGGTGACAGGCATTAGCGACGAAGTGATTCGCGCAACCCTCAAGCAATCGCGTGAAGCTCGTATTGAGATCTTGCGAAAGATGTTGACGACCATCCAACGTCCACGTCGCGAAACGGCTCCAAGCGCTCCACGCTTGCTCCGTACCAAGATTGCACCCGACAAGATCGGAGCACTCATCGGTCCTGGCGGAAAGAACATCCGCGGCATCCAAGAAACCACCGGCTGCGTGATCGAAGTTGACGATGACGGTACCGTCTTGGTCGCTGGCACGAACAAGGAAGCCGCTGCCGAAGCAATGCGTCAAGTCGAGGCTTGCACGGCGACCGTTCAGATCGGCAAGATCTATGACGGAGTCGTCAGCAGCATTAAAGATTTTGGTGCGTTTGTCGAAATTCTGCCTGGACGTGACGGATTGTGCCACATCAGCGAATTGAGCAGCGGTTACATCAGCAGCATCGACAAGGTCGTTAATGTCGGCGATCCGATGAAGGTTTTGGTCATCGACGTGGACGAGCACGACCGCGTGAAGCTAAGTCGACGCCGAGCGTTGGAAGAGCTTGGCGTGGAAGATGAAATGGCATCGGAAACCGAAGGTGATGGAGGCGGCGATGGCGACGGTGGCGATGGCGAAGATCGTCCGCGCAGGCGTCGAGGCGGAAGCAGTGGCGGCGGCCGTGGCCGCAGCGGCGGCGGTGCCCGCGGAAACGGCGGTGGCGGACGCTACCGCGACTAACCAGTAGGCGAGTCTCTCCGAGACTCGCATCCAGCGTCTCGGAGAGACGCTGCTACGAACACAATTCAGCGTCTAGTAGGCGAGTCTCTCCGAGACTCGCATCCAGCGTCTCGGAGAGACGCTGCTACGAACACAATTCAGCGTCTAGTAGGCGAGTCTCTCCGAGACTCGCATTCAGCGTCTCGGAGAGACGCTGCTACGAACACAACTCAGCGTCTAGTAGGCGAGTCTCTCCGAGACTCGCATCCAGCGTCTCGGAGAGACGCTGCTACGAACACAACTCAGCGTCTAGTAGGCGAGTCTCTCCGAGACTCGCATTCAGCGTCTCGGAGAGACGCTGCTACGAACGCACTCAGCGTTTCGACTAACGTGGCGTTCCCAATCGGAACGGCACGTTTTTCTATTTCTGGTCTTTGTTGAAAACGCTGAACGAATGCTGGCGTTCTGCTAGAATCACCGCCATGCGAAAACTTTACCAATACATTGTGGACTCCATCCGACGTCCGCGTGAGGAGCTATCACGTCGCCAGCATCAACTGCGTTACGCTTGGGACATCACCATCCACTGTTGGCGACAATTGATTCGCCACCGCGCCGAAGGAATGGCAGCGGAATTGACCTACCGAACGATCTTTTCGCTGATCCCGTTGGTCGTTCTCGGTCTCGTCATGTTTCGGATTGTCGGCGGACTGGATGACGTTCAGCAGAAAGTCGAAGATTCGCTCTATTCCTTCTTTGGCGTTCCTGAGATTCCACAGGTCTACACTTCGCCTGAGAGCGAGGACGCGATCGAGGGTGCTGTCTTGACGCCGATGGACGGTGACCTGCCATCGGATCTCACGTCAACCGATCCCATGCTTGATGAGAGGGAAACAAGCATGGCAGATGAAAGCAGCCGATCGGAGGGCGCCGCCGAAGAGGCGAAATCAAGAGCTGTTGCCCGAGCGGGCATCCGCCGGGCGCTGCACGAAGCGACGACCAAGGTTGCTTCCTTGGACTTTGCTTCGATTGGTGTCGTTGGCCTTTTGCTGTTTATCTATGCCGCCATCGCGCTTGCTGATTCCGCCGAATCGATTTTCAATCTGATCTTTGAAGCATCGACCACTCGCCCACTGCACCTTCGCGTTGCCATTCATTGGTCGATTATCACCCTCGGCAGTGGTTTGTTAGCGGTCAGTTTGTATATGTCGGGGCAAGCGGTCGAGTGGTTTGCGTCGATCGGTGTCGGTTCCGATGCGCGTGTGCTATTGAGTCATTTGTTGTCGGTGGTCGCCAGTTGGGTGTTATTGTTTTTGCTTTACGCATTGATGCCCAACACGAACGTATCGGTTCGCGCGGCGGCGATTGGTGCATTGGTCGGTGCGGTTTTGTGGGAAGCCGCAAAGTTTGGCTTTCAAATTTACGTCTTACGTGCATTGCCTTATTCAGCGTTGTACGGATCGCTCGGCTTGATTCCTCTATTTCTGTTTTGGGTCTACATCACTTGGTGGATCTTTTTGTTTGGGTCGATTTTGACTCATACATTGCAATCGCTTCGCGGTCGGCGTCCGCAAACCCAAAACTGGAACGAACGGGGACGACTGCAGGGGGATCCCGATTGGATGCTGCCAATAATGGTCGAGGTGTCCGATGCTTTCAAGCGAGGCAAATCGATCGACATTCAAGAATTGGCAGATCAATTGGGGCTCTCGAGCAGCGTCGTTCACGAGATGGGCGACAAGCTAATCGAAGCGGGTCTGCTCCGCCGCGTGTCGATGGGAGTGGGCCAAAACGACGCGTTAACGCTTGCTCGTCCAGCGGAAAGAATCACGATTCAAGAAGTCCTGAAACTTGCGCACCAATCGCGTCCGACCAACAATCATCCGGCGTGGCAGGCATTGGCAGACCTGAAAAAAGCAGAACGCGACTCGGCTGGAGACAAAACGCTGGCGACCATCGAACTGGGCAACGCCACTTCGTAGCTTGCCGTTCTCCGCCGAAGAGACGTACGAGAGGATTTGGCCAACCCTGCCGAGGCCAACCCTGCCGAGGCTAACCCCGCCGAGGCTTTGAAACGTAATTCGGCAACCGGTGATTTGCAAGGTTGGCCAAAACCCCTATGATCTAGGGTGTAGGAGAGACCGAGTTTACGTTCTGCGTACCTATACTAAACAGTGACACCATGATAGCTGCTTTTGCCATTGCTGCCGACCTTTCATTCACTATCGCCGAGTTGCCGATTGGACAAGCTGGGCCGTGGCAAATGCTGACCTTGGCGGCGGTTCTGCTCGTCTTGTTCTTGTTGGCGATTCTGGGGTTCTTTTTTGTCCGCTACGGTAAACTTTGGTTCCAAGCTTACATGTCGGTCGCCGATGTCAAGCTGATCAGCTTGATTCGGATGCATTTCACCAAAGTCAATCCACAGGTGATCGTCCAAGCTAAAGTCATGTGTGCTCAAGCGGGACTAAACATCGACCGCCAGGACGGGATCAGCACCCGTCGCTTGGAAGCTCATTACTTGGCGGGTGGCAATGTGATGAACGTCATTCACGCTATCATTGCTGCTCATCGAGCGGAGATTCCGCTCGACTTTGACCAAGCCTCCGCGATCGATTTGGCTGGGCGTGATGTACTCGATGCGGTGCAAACAAGTGTTTACCCGAAGGTCATCGATTGTCCCGATCCGGGCCGCAGCGGAAAGACCACGCTAAGCGCGATCACGAAGAACGGAATCGAACTTCGCGTGCGTGCTCGAGTCACCGTGCGAACGAACATTGAACAATTGATTGGTGGAGCGACCGAGGATACGGTCATCGCGCGAGTCGGCGAAGCGATCATTAGTTCGATCGGATCGGCAGCGGATCATTTTAAGGTGCTGGAAAATCCTGACATGATCACTCGAGTGGTTTTGTCGCGAGGGCTTGATGCTCAAACGGCGTTTGAAATCGTATCGATCGATATCGCGGATATTGATGTTGGTGAGAATATTGGCGCACGCTTGCAAAGCGATCAGGCCGAAGCGGATACTCGTGTTGCTCGTGCAAAAGCGGAACGCCGACGAGCCGAGGCGATTGCCGAAGAGCAGCAAATGAAAGCCAAGGTTGCCGACAATCGCTCGCAGCTTGTGTTAGCCGAAGCGAAGGTGCCGATGGCGATGGCCGAAGCATTCCGAGCAGGGCGGATTACCGCCCCGAGTCACTAGATACTGAGTAACGAGAAACATCGATCGCCGTTGACATCAAAATTACTCTATTGGAATCGCCGTTCTTACCGCGTCAAATTTCCTGGTGGTACAGGAGAGGACCTGGCTGGAATTATCGATCGACCCGATACGTCCGACGCAGTGCCGGTCGTGATCCTCAGCCACTGCTTCACCTGCAGCAAGGACTTGAAGGCGATCGTTCAAATATCACGAGGTCTATCCGAGCGTGGTGTTGCGGTCCTGCGGTACGACATGACCGGACTGGGTGGCAGTCGAGGTGATTTTTCCCAAACCAATTTCCGCACCAATTTGTCAGACTTGAGATCGGCCATCCGCTTTGCGTCGAATGAGCTTGGTGCGGTGACGACGCTCTTCGGACATAGTCTTGGTGGCGCGGCGTCGATGGCGATCGCAGGCTCGGCACCCTCCAATGAAGATGAAACCGCCGCGTTTGACTTACAAACTCACCGCAGCCTCGCTAGCCTCGTTTCACTTGCCTCCCCTAGTGACACGTGGCATATGGCGGATCGACTCGATCGCATGAACCGTGCAATTGAGCGAGTCGGGGTTGGCGATGTCACGATCGGTGGCCAAAGCTGGACGATCCGAAGACAAATGCTCGACGATTATCGCCAATATGACCTGGCTAGCGATATCTCTCGGATCGCAGTGCCGACACTCTTGTTTCACTCCCCATCAGACGATATCGTTGGTTTCGACCATTCGCTGAGAATCATGGGGCTGATCAATCAAGCACCTGAAGAACGAGTCGAAACCGATGACCGAGCAATCTGTAGCTTGATGGTGTTGCCCGGTGCCGATCACTTATTGACAACGGACCGCAAGGACTTAGATTTCGTGATCGCTACCACTGCCGCCTTTGTGCATCGAACGCATGACTTGGATTGAGCTCTCGGCAATCTCGGCACTGCTTCTCGGTTTCTACGACGTTGCCAAAAAAGTAGCCGTCCGACAAAACGCGGTGCCGATCGTATTGCTGGTTAGCGTGACGGTCGGTGCTAGTCTATGGCTTCCGTTTGTCGTTTGGTCTGCAGCTTCGCCCGAGACCCTACCGCATCGACTACTTCGTGTCGACACGTTGACTTGGGCCGAACACGGGCTGCTGATGGTAAAAGGAATGCTCGTTGGTACTTCGTGGACGTTGGCATTTTTTGCACTCAAGCGGTTGCCGATTTCGATCGCTTCACCGATCCGTTCTACGAGTCCCGTTTGGACGATCGCGATTGCGTCGCTTTTCCTAGGAGAGCGTCCGAATGCGGTTCAGTGGATTGGGATTGTCATTGTTTTCGTTGCCTTTTGGTTGTTTTCCGCGGTTGGACTTCGCGAAGGAGTTTCGTTTCGACGTGATCGTGGCGTTGCAATGATGATCGGCGCCACGATTCTAGGCGCACTGAGTTCAATCTATGACAAATACTTATTGCAATCGATCGAATTATCGCCGACGACCGTCCAAGCGTGGTTTTCGATCTATTTGGTGCCGGTCACGCTGCCGATGGCGATTTGGTGGCGTTTGACAAAGAGAGAAAAACCGGTATTTCAATGGCGCTCGGCCATATTTGCCATTAGCCCGCTATTGTTGGCCGCCGACATGGTCTACTTCACCGCTTTGGCCGACCCTGACGCATTGGTGTCGATTGTCTCCGTCGTTCGGCGTTGCAGCGTGGTGGTTTCCTTTTTGTTCGGTATTCAAGCACTCAAAGAAGCGAATTTTCGGCCAAAACTAGTCTGCATCGTCGCGATCCTCTGCGGCGTCGCCGTTTTGGCAATCGCCCGATAAATCGTCGTGCTTTTCATCAAGCAAAATTAACCGTATCCTATAAATTGTAGCTTGGTGCTTTGTCGCCGCTTGATTTTAGGCTTGGCAAAAGAGTCGCTGCGGCATCTTGCCCCAGTAAACTGCGGTGGAAAGCCACCGCCACGAGCGACCCTTGCCTAATCCCTAATTGTGACAAAGCACTAGGTTACGGTTTGTTGTGTACTGATCCCAGGCTGGAAGCCTAGGTTACGGTTTGTTTTTGTACTGATCCCAGGCTGGAAGCCTAGGCTACGGTTTGTTTTGTATTGGTCCCAGGCTAGAAGCCTAGGCTACGTTTTTTTCTTATTTCCTGACGTGGAAAGCGAGCGGCAACGAACGTTGCTTTGAAGGTAATGAGCGAAATCCTGCTCTATTATAGACGTCCTGATCCCACCACCTGGGTCTACCTCTCCTCGTTTTTAACGATTGGACTGTTCTTCGTCTTTCATCGCTTCTGGAGTATTCGAAACCTTGACATCGTCTTGCTGATCTTGCTTGGCCCCGGCTTGTTGATGGTACACGAAGGTTGGCGACGGCAAATCTTGGAAATCGAATCGGAAGTCATTACCGGGCGGATGGATGATTCGCCGCCGAATAAAGTAACGGGAAAGAATCGTTCGAGTGAAGACTTGCTCAACGTCCAGCAATCGGCAATTTCCGAGTCGGTAAACCGCGTTAAGGAACCGAGGCAAACCTTTGTTTCGATGTTGGTTCAGTCAACACTCGGAGACTCCTTGGCCGAATCTCCAACCGACAACGATGCCTTGCTGTCGGACTCAAGTGCCGAAGCGAACGATGCGGAAGACACCACGTCCACGAAAAAGGATGTCGACCCCGTATCGATTCGGCGGTTCGGGTTCATCTATTTGTTCGCAATTGAATTCTTGCTTCTGGTCCGGCTACTGCTTGATCCATTGATGGTTCGTCGTCCGCAATTGGATCCAAATCTAACAAACGGTGGATTAACGTTCATCGGCATTTGGTTGTTCATCTTTATGATGGCAAATGTGGTTGCAAGTACACCTAGGATCCAAATTGAGCAAGGACCGAAACTAGGGCCTGGCTATGCACTGATGAACATGTTGCCAGCGATTCCGACACGTCCTGTCACCGATGCATTGGCGGCGGGTGCCCCGACCGAAGAAGCCATTTTGACACCTGCCCAAGCCCGTTTAGCAACGCTCGCCAAAGTATTGGCGATCCTTGCACATGCTGCGATCGTGACAGGTATCGTTCTGATCGGAAATTGGCACTTTAGCAACATGCCGGCTGGGGTCGGCTGTGCGACGCTGTATTTAATGCTTCCTTACACCGCACAAATGACCGGACGGGTCGATCATGCGCTGCCCGCTGCTTTGTTGCTTTGGGCAATTTTGTTTTACCGAAAACCTTTGGTTTCGGGGACGTTCTTGGGATTAGCGTCGGGATTGGTTTACTATCCGCTATTCCTTCTGCCGCTCTGGTTTAGCTTCTATTGGAAGCGTGGAGCTTGGCGTTTTTTGATCGCTGTCAGTGCGATGTTGGCACTTTTGATGCTACTGCTATCGTTTGCCGGTGCCGAATCATTGCTCACTCATTTGCAATCGATGTTCGGTCTGTTCTTGCCGGAGCGAGAAGCAGCGAACTTGGGCGGCATTTGGGGATTGGGCTGGGATCCGATATGGCGTTTGCCGCTAATCGTTGCCTTTGTCATCCTGTGTTCGTTCTTGGCCGCATGGCCCGCACAAAAGAACCTCGGTACTTTGATCGGCTGTTCCGCAGCGGTGATGGTCGCGACCCAGTTTTGGCACGGTTATGGCGGCGGTCTTTACATCGCTTGGTTTTTACCTTTGTTTCTGTTAACGATCTTTCGTCCGAACTTACAAGATCGAATTGCTACCAAAGTCGTTTCCGACCGTTCGCACGGAAGGCAAGGCCGCAGCGCGTCCGTTCGCGATGGTGTCTCGCTATCGACTCAAGTTACACCCATTTCCCTAAGTGAAAGTGATCTCACTTGAACGCCTCCAACGCAACACCCAAAACGGATGTCGGTGACGCCAGCGAAGCTCTGCATCGATATCGCCAAGATCTCCATCGCTTAGAGTCGGAGCGTGCTCAATTAAAATCGCGTGATCGCCAATTTGGTTCGGCGCGAGTGGTCTTGTTTCTGCTAGCAATCGTGTTCTTGGTGCTCGGCACGGATATCGGGGGGATGCCACCGGTTTGGCCCATTGGTTGGCTAATGGTCATCGGTTTCCTCATCGCGGTCGTCCTGAACGAACCTGTGCGTGAAAGGATCGAGTCCCTTCGTAACGAGCGATCGGTACTTCGACGTTTGATCGCACGGATCGAACGAGATTGGGATCGCTTGTCGACTGACAAAATGGAGCGAAAATTGGCCGAGCTTGATCTGTCGGCCGACCAACGCGATGTCGCCAGCGACTTGGATCTTCTCGGCCGAGCCTCGTTGTTTCATCTGTTGTCGATGACGGCAACCACGCCCGGCATCCGGACGCTAGCATCCTGGTTGACTCAGCCCGCGATTGCTGAGCAAGCGATACGCCGCCGCGAAGCAATCGAGGCGTTAGCTCCACTGCGTGACGAACGACTGCGGTTTTACAAGCTGTCTCGCAAAGTGGCCGAAAGCAGTGGTTCCCCCGATCGCTTTACCGAGTGGGCGATAGGCGAAGCCTGGCTCGAAAAACGCAACTGGCTATCCATTTGGGCCAACCTATCCGTCGTCCTCGCGGTTCTCTTTGTCTTGGCAATCATGGGCGGTGCTTTACAGCTTCTATCCGTTGATTTCGTCAAGATCGGTTTGTTCGGTATCGTGGGACTGGGCGTCGTCAATGTCCTGTTGACCGCCGTGGTGCTCGGTCCTGCTCATGCGATCTTTTCAGTCGCAATGTCGAGCCGAGGTGCCGTTGCCGAATACGTCGAATTGTTTCATTCGGCCGCTTGGTTGCCAGAAGAAAAGCCGCTTGAAAAAGACACCGTTCAACCTCACAAGGAAGGCCTCGCAACCGACATTCCGCGCGCTGATTCGCGACTGAGCCAGCTTCGTGAAACGTTGTTGACCAATGACCGAGCCGCGGTCAAGGGGATGCAGTCACTGCAGAAGGTTGCATCGGCAGGAGCACTTCGCCAATCTGCTGCAACGTTCCTGTTGTACCTGCCGCTGCAAGCGTTTGCTCTTTGGGACGTCAGGGTTTTACGTAAGCTCGAAAGTTGGCAAGCTCAGTATCGTGATGTGGTCCATGATTGGTTCGAAGCCCTCGGTGAATTTGAATCGTTGATGTCGATTGCCGCTTTGCGCGATGAGTACCCGAATTGGGCAGTGCCAAGTTGGAAAGCGAATCCTAAACAGAATTTGCCGTCTGGCTCGGTGCTAGAAGCTAGCGCGTTGGGGCATCCGCTTCTAGGCGATTCCAACCGGGTTACCAATGACGTTTCAGTGGGGCCATCGGGAACGTTATTGCTGGTCACCGGCAGTAACATGTCGGGCAAAAGCACGATGCTTAGAAGCATTGGCTTGAACGTAGCCTTGGCTGGCACCGGTGCACCGGTTTGTGCGTCCGCGTTTGCTTTGCCATCGATGGAGTTGGCCACCAGTATCCGGGTTAGCGACAATCTGAGTCAGGGCGTTTCCTTTTACATGGCGGAACTGCATCGACTAAAGCAAGTCGTCGAACACGCTCGCAGGTTGTCCGAAAAACAAGATCGAGTCTTACTGTTTTTACTCGATGAGATTTTACAAGGAACCAACAGCCGAGAACGACAAATAGCCGTCGTACAGGTTCTGCGTCATTTAATCAACCTAAAGGCGATCGGCGCGATCAGCACTCACGACTTGGAATTGGCCGATGAGCCGGAACTCAATTCGATCGCCCATACCGTCCATTTCCGAGAAACGATTCTAAAAGATAAGGAAGGCAACGACACGATGACCTTCGACTATCGAATGCAGCAAGGTGTTTCGCCCACCACCAACGCACTGCGGCTTCTTGAAATGGTTGGGCTATAATTTCGTGCGAACTCAGCCGCGAGCTGGGGGTGTGCAGTGTCTGGTTCCATCCACATTACAGATGCTAGTCGTATTGAGCTAGTTTCTCATAATGGTCGTTGCGTACCATCCATGATTCAGTTGCTAGCCCGGATTATTCACGAGACACCAAACAAAAAGGGCCTTTCTTGCATCTAAGTGTTTAACAACAAAGCACTTTCGACAAACAAGGAAGACCCTTCATGAGTTTACAGTCTGCGCAGCAATTTGTCTTGGGCTTTTGGGACAATAAACCGATCGAATTTGAGCAAGTCGAGGAGAATCTATCCTCCGATGGCGGACTGATCGCCTTCTATCAGCTCGATCAAAAACTCGGTTGGACAAAATCCCTGGCGAACCTCA